>NZ_JBNGOZ010000009.1:0-68176 GCF_050589825.1 Carboxylicivirga longa
GATAGGCTGCAGGTGTAAGCGTGGTGACACGTTAGCCGAGCAGTACTAATTACCCGAAACTTTCAAGAGAGTTTTCTCTTCGAGAAATACTTGACACACATTTACGTTAGGTGATATGATTTTGATTTGCGCTGATATGTTATTAGCTATCAGGTGTTAGGTATTAGTTATTAGGAAAACTAAGTGCTAAGAACTAACGGCTAACAGCTAAATACAATATTCAGGTGGTTATTGCATCGGGGTTCCACCTCTTCCCATTCCGAACAGAGAAGTTAAGCCCGATAGCGCCGATGGTACTGCGTAGAAGTGGGAGAGTAGGTCGCCGCCTTTTTTTTTAGAGAAACCTCTTATTCAGAAATGAGTAAGAGGTTTTTTGCGTTTAGGGCCTCTTTCCTTTCCTTCATTTTTATTTGCCCCTGAATAGCACTACTTTTGGCGGAAAATATAAACGATGCGTTACCTTTTTTGCCTTTTTCTGCTTTTGAGCACCGCCGCGTTTGCCCGCAACGACTCCACACTTACCCTTGTTTTTATGGGCGATATAATGGGGCACGATGCCCAGATTGAAGGGGCTCGTATAAGCAATGCCGACCGCTATGATTTTAAATCCTGTTTTCAATATATCAGGGACGATATTGAAAGTGCAGATATTGCAATTGCCAACCTTGAAGTGACCCTGGCAGGAGCACCTTACCGTGGTTATCCATCTTTTTCGTCACCCGACACACTGGTTGACGCATTGCAATACGCCGGTATCGATGCCGTGGTAATGGCCAATAATCACTGTCTCGATCGACGCCGAAAGGGCTTGATACGTACCTGCGATATCCTTGATGAGAAGGGAATGCCCCGTACGGGTGTGTTTAAAAACGCGGATGACCGGAATAAACACAATCCTTTGATTATTGCGTCTAAAGGTTTTCGTCTGGCCATTCTTAACTACACCTACGGTACCAATGGCATTCCTGTTCAATCACCCAACATCGTTAATCAGCTGGATACGGCACTTATGGCGCGCGACATTGCCAAAGCACGAAGCAAGGGTGTGGATGAGATTGTCATGTGTCTGCACTGGGGGCTGGAATATCAAACCAAGGCCAATGGTACTCAAAGAGATCTTGCTCATTGGCTTCAGAATAAGGGCGTCCGCATTATTATTGGTTCGCATCCGCATGTGTTGCAGCCCATGGAGATGACAAAAGATCACCAGCCCACACTGGTGGCCTATAGCATGGGTAACTTTATCTCCAATCAGCGACCGGCACCGCGTGATGGCGCCGCCCTTTTATTTGTTACATTAAGTAAAGAAATGGGACTTACACGGGTTAAGAATGCCAGCTATCAGCTGACATGGGTGTATCGCGACGAAAAGGGCGAAAAAATGGCGTATTATGTATTGCCGGCACAACGATATAAAGATGCAGATTGGCTTCAGAATTCTGCGTGTGAACGCCTCAATGCTTTTATTGATGAAGCCCATGGCATACTAAAGCACAACAAGGGTGTTCATGAGCGCTGCTTTCAGCAGCCAACAGAGCCGTTAAAAGGCTTAACAATAGTATCACGTAAGCTGCGTGTGCCCGTTGAGTTAAAAGTACCCAACTAAAACAAGGTCTTGGTTCGGGCATAATTTTTTACCTTTGCAGTCATCAAAAATAGAGCTATGCAGACTAAAAAATCAATAATTGCCATCGATGGGCATTCGTCGTGTGGGAAAAGCACGCTTGCTAAAGATTTGGCCAAAGCATTGGGCTATGTGTATATCGATACCGGAGCCATGTACCGATCGGTAACACTATTTGCCATGAGGGAAGGCTTAATCGCAGATGGTAAAATTGATGAAGAAGAGCTTAAGCGACGTTTAAATGATGTCATCATTACCTTTGAGTACTGCGCACAGGAAAAGAAAAATGAAACCTTCTTAAATGGGGAGAGTGTTGAAGAGGAGATCCGTGGCCTGGAAGTGAGTAACCATGTAAGTGCCATCAGCGCTATTGGTTTTGTTCGCAGGCGATTGGTAGAGTTGCAACAGGCAATGGGGCAACAAGGCGGCATCGTGATGGATGGCCGAGATATTGGTACTGTAGTGTTTCCGGCAGCCGATTTAAAACTATTTATGACTGCATCGCCTGAAATACGTGCACAGCGCCGTTATGATGAGTTAACAGCCAAAGGTGAGTTTGTGGAGTTTGAGGCTATCCTCGATAATGTAAAAAAACGCGATCATCTGGATAGCACGCGTGTCGAGAGTCCCCTGGTAAAGGCTGACGATGCCGTGGTGCTCGATAACAGCCACTTGAATAAGGAGGAGCAGCTTCGGTGGATCATGGACGTGATGCAACAACGCAAGCTTTTATAGGCCATGATTCAGGTAGATATTGATAAGTATTCCGGATTTTGTTTCGGGGTTAAAAAAGCCATTGCAACAGCAAGTGGACTGCTCGAAGAGGGGCATCAGGTATATTGCGTGGGCGATATTGTGCATAACGAAGCTGAAGCCGAACGTCTGAAGGCCTTGGGCATGCACGTTATTACAAAAGAAGATTTGAGCACTGTCGACAGTGATGCCACTGTTTTGTTTCGTGCTCATGGCGAACCCCCGGCTTCCTATGCTAAAGTAAATAATACTGGTTCCAAGCTTACTGATGCTACTTGTCCTGTAGTGCTAAAACTGCAGGAACGTATTAGAAAGGCCTATGCCCTACAAAAAAAGCAAAACGGTCAGCTCGTAATCTATGGGCAACGAGGTCATGCCGAGGTGGTGGGTCTTAGCGGGCAAACCAACAATGAGGCTATCGTCATTGAGGATGAAAGTGAGATTGAGCAGCTCGATTTCGCCAGACCCATTGAGGTGTTTGCTCAAACAACGAAGAATCCAGAAGCCTTTCAGCAACTTGTTAAGGCAATTAAAGTACGCAGTAAGGCCGATGTGCAATGGCACAATACCACCTGCAAGCAGGTTACCGGTCGTGTGCCGCGGATTAAAGGCTTTGCCGCCAACTATCCTTTGCTCATTTTTGTAGGAGGGAAAAAGAGTAGCAACGCCAGAGTTTTGTTTGCTGCCTGCAAAGAGATGAATGCCAACGCATATTTTGTTTCTTCTGAAGATGATGTAAAGGCAGAATGGCTTCACGGCTCTGTTTCAAAAGTGGGTGTGTGCGGGGCTACTTCAACACCCCATTGGTTAATGGAAAGGGTGGCGGCACGGGTGCGCGAGTTATCCACTCGGTAGTTATTTTATTCTGTGACATTATTCTGCTGATTTTAATGCTCAAAGTGAACTCGAAAAATTAGTAGAGCTACCTGTTTCATTATTACCAGCTTTGCTTATGAAAGGTGCGTTTTGTACTATCTTAGGGCATTTTGAACACGATTATCCCGTTAAAAATTCAAAGTATCTGTTAAATTTGTGAATCGCCTTTATCACAAATCCATTTAGCACTTTTTATAACTAACTAAGTCGCATGAATCATCTAAAAATCCATCGAAGCAACTTGTCTGTCATAATTATGGTCTGCCTGCTTGTTGCTTCCTGCAAAACAAAGACGCGTCAGGGTACTTATGAAACTTATGTGGTTGATAAGGGTAATATTGAGACCTGGGAGACTACAGAAGGATTTGTTGAGCCTGCCAATGAAGTATTGTTACTGAGTCCTGCAGCAAGTATTATCACTGATATATTGAAGGAACCCGGCCAACAGGTAAAAGAAGGGGAAACGATTGTTGTGCTTAACACGAAGGCTGTTGAGAAAAGGATTGATGAGCTAACAGATCAGTTGGCGGTGCAGCAGAATAACCTGGAGAAAACCCAACTGGCAGCACGTAGCACCAAAGCCGATTTGGCGCATAGCATTGAGACAAAAAAACTAAAAATATCATCTATTAAATCCGTGTTGGCCGATCAGGAGCAGTTGCTTGAGGTAGGAGGTATATCGCCGGCAAGATTTGATAAGACCAAGCAGGAGCTGGTATTGGCTGAGAAAGAGCTGCATTTGGTACAGCAGAAAAATGCCATTCGATTGCAGCAATTGGCAGCCGATGAAAAAGGTTTATTGCTGCAAATAGAGATGCAGCAGAAGGCGCTGGTGCAGCAAAAGGATCTGCTGGAACGTATGGAGGTCAAGGCACCTTCCGATGGCATTGTGCTGGGTATTCATGGTAAGAAAGGTGAGAAGATACAGGGCGATAAACTATTGGTGAACTTGTCGGATCTGACGCGATTTAAGGTGAACGCCACCATTGATGCCCGCCATAAAAACATGATTAAAGCTGGACGTAAAGCATATGTGATGGTGGATACTGCCCGATTGGAAGGACGTATTGCCAGTATATTACCCAAGCTGGAAGATGGCAACCTACAGTTTTCGGTTTATCTTAATGATCAGCAAAGTACTAAGCTGATACCCAATCAAAAAGTGAATATTAAGGTGGTGAAAAATGCGCGTTACAATGTGCTGCGCCTCAAAAGAGGAGCGATGTTGAGCACAAAAGAAAATCAAAATGCCTATGTGGTGCGCGGTGATTCTGCTGTGAAGCAAGCTTTAACACTGGGGATGATAAGCGATGAGTATGTAGAGGTAAAAGATGGATTGAAGGAAGGTGATGAAGTAATTATCTCTACCGTTTCGCCGGTGGGTAATGATGCAGTAATAAGTATTAATCGGCTAAAGAATTAAAAATGGTGAGGCAAGGAAATTATGTTTTACTCGCCATTCTTATATCCCTCGGTATGCAGGCGGGTGCTCAAAAAACCGAAGAGGGATCCATAAATCTATCGCTTCAGAACGTTATTGATCTGGCTATTCACCAATCATCGTCGGTGCGTTATGCACAAAACCGATATGAGAATTATTTCTGGCGTTTTAAGAATTTTCAGGCGCAGTTTAGACCACAATTGGTGGTGGCGGGTAACTTGCCCAATTACTACGAGGGTACTGAGCCGGTGAAGCAGGGCGATGGTAGTATTGAATTCCGGGAAGTGGGACGTTTTAATAATAATGTTGATCTGTCGGTGAAACAATCCATACCGCAAACGGGAACAAAAATATATGTCAGTAGTTCTGTGATACGCAACCAGGATTTGCTAAAAGATGAGATCAGCTTCTCGGGTGATCCTTATAAGATAGGATTTACTCAACCTGTGTTTGCCTATAACTGGATGAAATGGTCGTTAAAAACAGAACCCCTTGTATATGACGAGGCACGCAAAGATTTTGTCGAGACTATTGAAGAGATATCCCGGAATGCCACCTGGCATTTTTTTGAGTATCTGAAGGTGCAAACAAACTACAAGTTGGCCGAAAATAACCTGGCCAACAGCGAGGATAACCTGCGTATTGCAGAGACCAAACGCGCCCTGGGTACCATCTCCGAGAATGACTATTCGCGTATTCGCTTGTCGGTACTTACGGCGCAAAAGTCATTATCACAGGCCAGTATGGATCTTAAAAATGCCGACTTTGAATTGAAATCATACATTGGCCTCGATCAGAACACCAAAATTGACCTTGTGATGCCTTTGAATATGTATTTGTTTAAGGTGGATCCGGAAAAGGCATTGAGCGAGGCACTTGAAAACCGGAAGGAAACCACACAGTATAAACGCCGTTTAATTGAGGCTGATCGTAACCTAACCAAGGCCAAGCGGGGCAATGGCTTATCGGCCACTTTGCACGGGAGCTATGGTACTTCTAACATCGCTTATGATTGGCCCGGTATTTATGACGAACCTGCCAAGCAGAAGTATTTGCGCTTGTCGTTCTCTATTCCCATACTCGACTGGGGTAAATCATCATCTAACGTAAAGCTGGCTGAGAGTAAACGCGACTTGGTGGTGTTTGATGTTGAACGCGACCGCGAGGACTTTGAACGTACGGTGATCGTTCAGGTGGAGCAGTTCGGCCTGCTCAAAGAACAGCTGGAGATTGCCCGTGAGGCTGATAATGTGGCAGGTAATGGCTATCAGATTGCCCTAAAGAAATTTCAGAATGGCGAGATTAGCATCACTGATCTTAACATATCCCTGTCGGAGCGAGAAAAGGCCAAGCGCGATTATATCCATTCTCTGGAGACCTATTGGATGGCTTATTACCGGCTGCGCGAGCTAACGCTCTACGATTTTGAGAAGGATCAAAAAATAATGTATGACAACCCCTTGCTGCACGGACTGATTAAAGACCGAAAGGAGCCTGACGCATAGTAGCTAATTTTGTTTCTTTTTGAAAGTGCTTGAGATGGAATAAATGAAATGTTTATTAGCAGGTGGGTGCAAATGAGTAAAAATAACTATGGACGGAAGACAACGCAATAATATTCAACCGGGTGTGCAGGTGCAGATTGTGCTTAAGCAGCACCAACGAAGTGGGCAGTTAACGGCCGGCGTGGTAAAAGATATTCTTACAAAAAGTGCTTATCATCCACACGGTATTAAGGTTCGCCTGAGTGATGGGCAGGTAGGTCGCGTAAAAGAAATTGATGAATAGGTTTTATAGGAGCGCAGCCTTGTAGGCAAGCTGCACATCCTGATGTGTTCCTGATTTTCACCTTTGCTGTGTGTTTTAATTGGGCGACTGTTGAAAATTATAGCTAACTTGAAAAGAAAAAATCAAGGTCAGCGATTCTCTTTTCAAAACAGTTGTAGATTCCATGCGTTTAAGTCTGAGCATATTATTTCTTGTCGCCTTGCTATTAGTGGCCTGTACCGATATTGATAGCGATCGGATATCTGATTCTTTCCATTATCGGCCATCGCTTTCTGTGCCACTGGGTAAGCTAAGTCTTCAATACGATGATATGGGGGAGCTGCCTGTGCCACCTTCTGAAACCGATACAAGCTTAACCTGGCAGGAGCGAGACACCTTGTATTTTGATATGAGCGGATCATTGGGTGAGCGTCAGCATATTCTCGATCTCCTCTTGCAGTTTGATATTACCAACGGCTATCCGGCTATCATTGATGTTGACCTGTATTTCATTGACGACAACGGATGGGATGTGTACCTTATTCCATCACCCATTGAGGTTAAAGCGGCTGCTATTGCCGAAGATGGGCGGCTGGTTAAGGAGCAGCATAGTATTCCATATCCCTACCAGGTTCCTCTAAGTAGCGGTCAGATCGATGCCTTGCTTTTGGCTCGTCAACTGGTAATTGTTGCGCGTGTTAATGATCTGCCACTTAGCAGTGATATCGTAAATAACTTTCCTGATTACAATTTGTATGCTGCCCTGGGGATTCAGGCTCGTTTGGAAATACCTGTTAACGACGATTAAATGAGCAAACAGCGATCTCATATCATCATACTGATGTTGTTAATGAGCAGGCTGCTTGTGGCGCAACAAAATCTTACACTCTTTTTGATGCACGACGTGCCGCAAGCCGGCTTTGTTAATCCGGCGGTGAGTGGTTCCATGCCCTGGATTATTGGAGTTCCGGCGCTGGCATCTATACATGCTAGTTATGCTAACAGTGCTTTTTCAATGGATGAAGGGCTTCGATACGATGCCGCTGTGGATTCTTTTTATCTCAATTTTGATGCTGTTGTTAATGGTTTCAATTCCACGGAGACTGTGATGTCATCGATTCATTACACCCCCCTTTTTGTTGGTTTTTGGGTGAAGGAGAATTGGGTGAGCATTTCGTTAAGCGAGAAGGTGACATCGTTTAATACGATACCGCGTGAGGCTGCCCGGCTGGCCTGGTATGGCAACACACCTTTTGTGGGACGCGAAGCCTCGCTGGATGGTTTGCGTGCCAATGCGTATCATTATCGCGATTATGCCCTGGGTCTTGCACGCAATATGTCGGCGCGTTGGAGTATTGGACTGCGTGCCCACCTTTTATGGGGTAAAGGAGCCGTATATACGCCCCGCACTCAAGGTGGCATAAGCACCAATGCCAACAACTTTGGTCTTTTGATTAATCTGGATAGCCGGGTGCACTCCTCTTTACCCATAGAGGTTGGAATGGATGCAGAGGGTTATGTTGATCATATTGATTGGAAAGAGGATATTGATTGGAAGGATTACCTTATGAACCGACGCAATATGGGGGTATCTTTTGATCTGGGTTTCATCTATCGTTATGACGATAAAACCACTTTTTCGGGTAGCTTGCTTAACCTTGGCTTCATTGCCTGGAAGACTTCACTAAACACCTTTGTTTCGTCGGGTACCTTTGCCTTCACCGGCACCGATTCTTCCACTGATTTTAATGGAGGCGATTATGCCGAGGCGCTGGCCGACAGTCTGCGGGGTCAATTTTTACCATCGCCCAATAGTGAGCGCTTTACTACACGGCTCGCACCAGAAATATATTTGGGAGCCACGCGTAAACTAAGGCCTCACTTAAATGCCGGCACTGTATTTTATGGGCGTATATTGCGTAATAAGTTGGTGCCTGCCTTTACGCTCTCAGTCAATACCTTGGAGTATAAAACCCTGAATGCCTCGCTTTCTTACACGGCCATTAATGGCGATTATTTGAATATTGGAGCGGGAATTGGACTAGCACTCGGTATGTTTCATCTGCATGCCGTGGCCGATAACGTGCCAGGCCTCTTTAGACTGGAGAAGCAGCGCAACCTAAGCCTTCGCTTGGGTTTGAGTATTGTGCCAGTGCGTAATGGAGAAAAAGAAGAAAAGGCAATGAGGCAGAAAGGTGTTGGTGCTATACCTTGTTACCATAGTCCGTACAAAGGAGAAAGGAAGAAGAGGAAACGCTGATACCTGAAAGGTTGAGTTAATGACAGAGTAAGATTTTCATGTAAAAAAACTGCCGGAAATTTCATAATCCGGCAGTTTTAGTTCTTTTTTTATTTGAGCAGCTTATCCATTTGTGCAGCTTCCTTATTCTGATCGAGGCGCAGATATACGTTCTTGAGGTATTTCATGTAAGCGCGATTCGACGGATCCATCTCGTGCAGCTTAATAAAAGTATCACGGGCAATACGATAGTGTACCGAAATCTTTTTTAAATCACGACGCAGATAAGCGTAGGAAGTGGCATTCTTATTTTTGTTGTATTTTGCCATCTCGTATTTATATCGTTCTTCGGCTTTGTTATAGTAGTATTTGGCTTTCCACTCAAGGGCATCCTGGTAGTTGGGGTGTGTTTTCAGTAAATCATTACAAGCTTTGGCGGCTTCCACTTCTTTTTCAATACCGGACAAGGCGTTTACATAGGCCAGGTGTGCTTCTTTAGTCACGCTTACATCGCCTTTGTTTTCAAAAACCTCAATCACTGCATTGTGGTTCTCTTGAATGGCATTTAAGGCGATCAATCGCTCTGTTTTTAAGCTTTGCAGCTTTGCCTCTTTTATCTTATCAGCTTGCTCATTCCACAGCTTTAATTCGGCATCCTCACGTCCAGCATCTTGTAGCATCTGAGCATAGTCGATTAGTAGGTCGATGTTATTCTCGTCTTGCAGCAGCTGATCGTAAAGGGATGCTGCTTCGTCTATTTTGTCCAACTTTGCACAAGTGTGGGCCTGATTAATAAGTATGGATTCATCAAGGATGGCATTATTGTCATTGGCCAGGTTGATGTATTCGGCATATAGCGTGTATGCTTTCTCGTAGTTTCCATTGTCAAAAGCATTGGTAGCATTTTCCTGAAGGCCGGGCAGTTTTGCCAGGGGGTTACAGGCTGTAAGTACTGCTGCTGAAAGGAGTATTAATAACTTCTTCATTTCAATCGTTTTTTGGAGTTTATGCAGCGAAGATACAATCAATGCTGAACTATCGAAAATGGGAAACAGGTATCCTGTCCTTTTTAATTATTTAAAGATGACCGCACTTGCATTCGGATCAGTGCCGCTATACCCGGATAGTCGCTTATTTTGATGTATGCTTTTCTTGTTTTTTAGGCAGGGTTATATGTGGGGATATTTTATGATTTTCCAGTGTAGCATCCTTTGACTTGAGTTTGTTGGGAGGAGCTGTCTTTTTGTTCTCAGACATTACTTTTTCAATGCGCACCCTGCAAAGGCCGGCCTGCAGGAAGCCCAACTCCCGTGCGGCTCGCTGGCTAAGGTCGATGATGCGGTTTTTCACGAAGGGCCCCCGGTCGTTAATGGTTACCACTACTGTTTTTTGATTGCTTAGATTGGTCACTTTCAGACGGGTGCCAAAGGGCAGGGTAGGGTGTGCTGCCGTTAGCTTATGGTTGCTAAAAGGTTCTCCGCTGGCTGTTGGCCGTCCCTCAAATTTATTGGCGTAGTAGGAGGCCAATCCCTCTTGCTGAAATTTTTGAGCGGAGGCCTCACAGAAAACGATCGTGAGCATTAGTAAACAGTAGCGAATCATCTTATTTGATTTTGGCAACGCCACCGGAGACGATAAATTTCATCACGTCGGCCGGATGGGCATCGATGAGTTGAACATGTTTGGCCGGAACCACATATAATTCGCCCAAAATACCGTAAGAACTGGGCAGGTAAACAGCTATTTTATCGTGGATACCCAAGGATTTTAGTTCTGTGGCCGTTATAAAACCAAAGCGTTGCATTACACCGGCCTCGTCGAGGGTGACCAGTACAGGCTTTTCAAATTTACGTTCCTTGCCCACAAAGGCCGATAGCAGATCCTTCACCGCACTGTAGATCACTTTGATTAGCGGAGCCTTCTTTAGGCCGCGTTCAAAACGGTTTTCAATGGGCGAGGTGATTAGTTTTTGCCCGATAAAGCCGATGAAGGTAATAATGATTAGGATGGCCAGCAGTCCCAGTCCGGGAAAGTTAAAGTCCACAAACGGTGCCCTTTGAAAGATGGATAAATCGCGTAGGAGACCATCCAGCCAAAGGAAGGCAAACACGATTACATAAAGAGTTACAGCCAGGGGTACCACATACAGTAGTCCCTGAAAAAAGTATTTGGCGAGTTTCTTCATTTTTTCGTATCACGATTAAAGTATCAGGATTTTTTTGTCTTGTCTCCTTCCACTTGTGTTATAGTCCATTTTCTGCTCTGGCCTTCTTTGTAAGGCTGTTAACAATCAGATTGTAGGAGTGGTCAATTAGTTCTTTTAAAAGATCTTCGTCAATGGAACCATCCACATTTATGGTGTTCCAGTGTGTTTTATTCATGTGATAACCCGGTTGTATGGCCGGATAGGTTTCGCGAAGTGTTATGGCTCGCTCGGGATCGCATTTTAAGTTAATGGCAAAATCCTTGTCCAGACTGGTAAGGGCAAATATCTTTCCGGCCACTTTAAATACAAGTGTTACCTCGTCGAAAGGGAAGCATTCCGTTACGACAGGTTTGCTTATGCAGTAGTCTCTAAATTCTTCAATGTTCATAATTTGATGATATAGTGAGTTGGTAAGATAGTGATTTAGTATATAAGTAAGTTAGTTTTAAGGCAGAAGGTGTAAGAAGAAAGCCGTGGGGAAGGAGGATGAAGCTGTTGTATGCTTTTCTTATGAATGCCATTGTTTTAACATATAGTGCTAACAGTAATAAGTCATTAGCTTTATTTTACAAGGTCGGATGAAATGCTTCATCAATATGCTCAATAACCCAGTCATCACCGTTGGGTATCAGGGTCACCACATCAAAGCGCACCTCGTTCTCAATATCCATTTCATTGATATAGGCCTCGGTGGCTTCCACAATAAAGCGTATCTTACTTTTGGTAATGGCCTCCTTGGGATTTTCCCAGCCATCCGTAGTGCGTGTTTTTACCTCTATCACCACCAGATAATTGCCATGCATGGCAATTAAATCAATTTCTTTGTGATTGTATAGCCAGTTGCGCTCCAATATCTCAAATCCCTTTTTCTCAAGATAATCTGCTGCGATTGCTTCGCCGGTTTTGCCCAATTCATTATGTTGTGCCATCGTTAAAATATTAATTGGCAAACATCGTCAGTTACCTGCAGGTTAACATTGTGTCCCATAATAAGGGGTTGGTTAAGGTGGCTATGACCTGCCGGAAAACCAAATAATACCGGATAATCATAGTCGTCCACAGCTGCCTTAATAATGTCATATGCCGATTGCCCAAAAGGTTCGTCGTTATCTTTCATCTCGGTAAAGTCGCCCACTACCATGCCGCTTAAGTCGGCTAAAAATCCACTGATCTTCAGGTTGTGCATCATGCGATCCAGATGGTAAAGATGTTCGCCCACATCTTCGATAAACAGAATTTTACCCTGCGGATCCGTATCGTAAGGAGTGGCGCGCAGCCCATAGAGCAAAGCAAGGTTTCCTCCCGATAGTACACCTTCTGCTTCCCCTATCCGGTTATGATCATGCGGCCTTATGGTGTAGGCTGGCCGATGACCGTGCAGCACCTTAAAAAGATTGACCAGGTCTTCGTCTTCTTTACTTTTATCACAGAAATTCTTCGGCATAGGGCCATGTAAAGAAGCTATTCCCAGGCAGTTTTGCAAGGCGGCATGCAGTACGGTAATATCACTGAAGCCCACCAGCCACTTGGGTTGCTTACGGTAGTGTGTAAAGTCAATTTTATCGATGATGCGCAAGGTGCCGTAGCCACCGCGTGCACACAGAATGGTATCAATATCGGTGCGGTTAAGCATTTCCTGCAAGTCGGCCGCACGGTGGGCATCGTTGCCGGCAAAACGGTGAAAAGTATTGAACACATTTTTACCCAGCACCACTTGATAGCCCATGCTATGCAGTAGCTTCTCGGCATAATGGATGGCTTCGGCAGCTATTTTACCGGCCGGTGCAACTATGCCTATGGTGTCGCCTTTCTTCAGTGGTTTTGGGAGTATCATCTTATAAGTTTGATATTTAACAGGCTTTAGCCGGTAACGATTTTCATGACTTATTTATTTGCTGCACATTCCGTGTATAAACGCATAGTATATAGCTGTAAAAAGTTTTATCTGCGAATACCTGCATTATCGGCGGGAGCTTTCTGCAATAATACGGATACATATACGGAGACGCAAAAGCAAGTCGTTTTTTTTCTTTGTCTTGTTGATATTCAAATTTATAGGAAATAAACTATCGACTACTGACCAAAAAACTAGTCGACTATTGTATCTTTGCGCAGTTAAAGCATTAGCATGGATCATCAGGTTGGAAACGACCTATAAAATATTGCAAGCAGAATGAAACAAGCGGGAGATTTCAAAAGAACCTTGGTAACCACAGCGTTACCTTATGCCAATGGACCTGTTCACATTGGTCATTTAGCAGGAGTTTATGTGCCAGCTGATATATATGTGCGCTACCTGCGTTTAAAAAATGAAGATGTTTTGTTAATCGGTGGTTCCGATGAGCATGGAGTGCCCATTACACTGAAGGCAAAAAATGAAGGTATCACACCTCAGGATGTGGTGGATAAGTTTCACGGTATCATCAAGGATTCTTTTGAGAAGTTTGGTATTTCATTCGACGTGTATTCGCGCACAACGAGTAAAACTCATTACGAAACGGCTTCCGAATTTTTTAAGACACTTTACGACAAAGGCGAGTTTGTTGAAAAGGAGTCCGAGCAGTATTACGATGAGGAAGCCGGTCAGTTTTTGGCCGATCGCTACATCACAGGTACTTGTCCGCAGTGTAAGAGCGAAGGTGCTTATGGCGATCAGTGTGAGAGCTGTGGTACTTCGTTGAATGCCACCGACCTGATTGATCCACGATCGGTAGTGTCAGGCAGCAAACCAGTGATTAGAACCACCAAGCATTGGTACCTGCCACTGGATAAGCACGAGCCTTTTTTAAAAGAGTGGATACTGGAAGGGCACAAAGAATGGAAATCAAATGTATATGGGCAGTGTAAGTCTTGGATTGACTTAGGCCTGCAGCCTCGCGCCGTAAGCCGAGATTTGGATTGGGGTGTGCCTGTGCCTGTTGAAGGAGCCGATGGTAAAGTGCTGTATGTGTGGTTTGATGCACCTATTGGTTATATCTCGGCCACCAAAGAGCTGACGCCTGAGTGGGAAAAATACTGGAAGAGTGAAGACTCGCGCATGTTACACTTTATTGGTAAGGATAACATCGTATTTCACTGCATCGTGTTCCCGTCCATGCTAAAAGCAGAGGGTAGTTATATACTGCCCGAGAATGTGCCGGCCAATGAGTTCCTTAACCTGGAAGGTGATAAGATTTCCACATCGCGTAATTGGGCGGTATGGTTGCACGAGTATTTGGTTGATTTCAAAGATAAGCAGGATGTGTTGCGTTATACACTAACGGCCAATGCCCCTGAAACCAAGGATAACGACTTTACCTGGAAGGATTTTCAGGCACGTAATAACAACGAATTGGTAGCCATCCTGGGTAATTTTGTTAACCGTGCTATTGTGTTAACGCATAAGTACTACGATGGTGCGGTGCCCGCACAAGGCGAATTGACAGACTATGATAAGGAAACTTTAAATGAGATTCCTGTTTTGGTGAAGAAGGTGGAAGATGCTCTGGATCACTTCAAGTTCCGCGAGGCAGTGAAAGAAGCCATCAATCTGGCACGTTTAGGAAATAAATACCTGGCCGATACCGAGCCCTGGAAACTTATTAAGAGCGATGCAGAGCGTGTGAAAACCATCATGAATATTGCGCTTCAGATTACGGCCAATGTGTCCATTTTGATTGAGCCATTCTTGCCGTTTACGGCTAAGAAAATGCAAAGCATGCTGAACCTTGAAAGTTTAACATGGGCCGATTGTGGAAAACTAGATTTCGTGGCAACAGGGCATAAAATTAACAAGCCGGAGTTGTTGTTCGAAAAGATAGAGGATGAAACCATACAGGCACAGCTTGATAAATTGGCACAGACTAAAATTGACAATGAGGCAGCTAATAAAACCGCCACGCCTGCTAAAGAGAACATCGAATTTGATGATTTTGTGAAGATGGACATTCGTGTGGGTACCATCCTCGAGGCCGAGAAGGTGGCCAAGACAAAGAAATTATTGCAATTAAAAGTTGATACCGGCATCGACCAGCGAACAGTTGTTTCAGGTATTGCTGAGTTCTTCAAGCCTGAAGACATCATTGGTAAGCAGGTGAGCATACTGGTAAATCTGGCACCCCGTAAGATCCGTGGTATCGAGTCGCAGGGTATGATTCTGATGGCCGAAGATGCTACCGGCAAGCTGGAATTTGTGGCGCCTGCTAACGCAGTGAAGGAAGGTTCGGAAGTAAGATAAAGGAGTCCGAAGAACAAAGTCCGTTGTCCGGATGATCATATAGAATCGCATCATTTTTTGGTGCGATTTTTTTATGCTCAAAGGGATCAGGTTATGCAGGATCGTAGCTTAAAAATGGAGTTGTTCATCAAAGATACGATCCTTAAAGTGTTTATTTTTGGATCGTAATGATAAGTGCTTTGCATAAAGTCCGCAGTCCGCAGGATCGTAGCTTAAATATGTGAGCTGTTCATCAAAGATACCATCCTTAAATCAATCAGGTCTTGGGTTCGCATCTTGATTCGCATAATGACGAGTAAGCTTCGATCCCTGTTATTCTCTTCTTCATTAAGCTTTGCGTCTCTGTATTTATTCCCTTAACTTGCACATCGCAATTTCCGACTTTTCTGCAAGTCGGTTTATCAACCTGGATTTTATGTATTTAAAATATATACTTACTGGTATTGCTTTGTTAATTGGTGGCCTGATGGCAGTGCAAGGAAGCATCAATTCGCAATTGGGAGGCTTTCTTAAAAGTCCTTTTCAGGCGGCTTTCATTAATTTTTTTGTAGGCACATTGGTGTTGTTGGCCATCAATATTATGGCAAAGACAGAATTGCCGGCCCGGGAAAGCATAAGAGCAATTCCACTTTATTTGTTCATTGGGGGAGCCATGGGCGCTATTTACGTTAGTTCCGCCATTATCCTGATTCCTAAGATTGGTGTGGCCACCATGTTGGGAGCTTCTATTGGAGGGCAGATGATTGTGGCTTCTATTATTGATCACTACGGTATGTTTAATGTTAGTATTCATGCTATTTCGCCAGGGCGTATCTTTGGTATTATCCTGCTGATTATCGGCGTGGTTTTAATTCAACGCTTTTAGTTAAAAGGTATGTGTAGTGGTGTTGTCTTAATTATTAAAGAATTTTAACCTTAATAACTTGCTGATTGATTATGAGTTGGAGAGATTATGTAGGCAGCTAAAGTATGAAGTTAATGGTATATATTATTGATAATCATGCTATATAACAGTATTAAAAACACTTAAAAGTTCTATTTAATATCAACAAAAGGCTTATTTTTGCGGCTTGGAAAAAACAAACAGTTATATTATGGCAGATAAAACAAAACAACTGTTATTTAGTGATTTTCCACAAATATCCACACAAGAGTGGATGGATAAAATCACGGCAGACCTGAAAGGGGCAGATTTTGAAAAGAAGCTGGTATGGCGAACCAATGAAGGGTTCAACGTTCAGCCTTTCTATCGTTCTGAGGACCTTACATCAATCAACTATCTTGAGAGCCAGCCTGGCGAGTTCCCGTATGTACGCGGTAACAATGCAAAGTCGAACAAATGGTTCGTGCGTCAGGATATTGTGGTAAAAGATGTGAAGGCGGCGAACGAGAAAGCTTTAAAAGTCCTGACTAAGGGTGTTGACAGTATCGGTTTCGTAATCGAAGACAAAGGGCTTATCACAGAAGCCAACATCGAAGTATTATTGAAGAACATCATCTCTGACGATGTGGAAATCAACTTCAACGCATGCTGCGGTAATAAGGAGTTGGTAACTGCCGTGGTGGCTGTTCTGAACAAGATGAACCGTACCCACGCTGAAGTGAAGGGTTCGATTAATTTTGACCCGCTGGGCGACCTGACTATTAAAGGTAAGGCCTGCTGTGCTACCGACAAGGCTTTGGATGCGGTTAAAGAAGTGGCCGAAGTGGCTAAAAACTTCCCGCAATTTAAGACCATTGGTGTTAACTCACGTCATTTTAACAATGCCGGTGCATCTATCGTGCAGGAGTTGGCCTTTGGCTTGTCCATGGGTAACGAATACCTGTCGCAGCTTACCGAGCGGGGCATGAGCATTAACGAGGCAGCTGCCAACATCAAGTTCAACATGGGTGTTAGCGGTAACTACTTTATGGAAATTGCCAAGTTGCGTGCCGGTCGTCTGTTGTGGGCGAAGATTGTTGAGGCCTACAAGCCAACAGGCGTTGAGGTGTGCAAGATGCATGTTCATAGCGAGACTTCAGAGTGGAACAAAACCATCTTTGATCCTAACGTAAACATGTTGCGTACCCAAACAGAAGCTATGTCAGCCACACTGGGTGGGACGCAGTCATTAACGGTTCTTCCATTCAACGCACTTTATCAGGATCCTACCGATCTATCGGAGCGTGTAGCTCGTAACCAGCAGTTGTTATTGAAGGAGGAGTCACATTTCTCTAAGATTGTTGACCCATCAGCCGGTTCGTACTACATCGAAAACCTGACCAATAGCATTGCTGAGCAAGCTTGGGCTTTGTTTGTTGAGGTTGAGGAAAAAGGTGGTTTCATTGCTGCTATGAAGGCCGGATTCATTCAGGGTCTTGTTAATGAGACAGCTGATAAGCGTCGTAAGGCAGTAGCTACCCGTCGTGAGAACTTGTTAGGTACCAACCAGTATCCTAATACAGGTGAGGTCATCTCAAACAACATCGATTTCTCTAAACTGGAGAAGGTGTGCACCTCGTGTGAAGGCGACAAAGAAGTGGAGCCCATTACCTTGTTCCGCGCTGCCGATGAGTTTGAAGCATTGCGTTTAGCTACCGAAAAGGCTGCCAAGCGTCCTAAAGTATTTATGCTTACTTACGGAAACCTGGCGATGCGCTTAGCACGCTCACAGTTCTCGGGTAACTTCTTCGGATGCGCTGGTTACGAAATTCAGGATAACCTGGGCTTCAAAACCATTGAGGAAGGTGTGGAAGCCGCCAAAGCCGCCAAAGCTGACATTGTAGTGCTTTGTAGCGCTGATGATGAATACGCCGAAGCTGCACCAAAAGCATTCGAATTGCTGGGTGATACGCCATTGGTAATTGCCGGTGCACCTGCTTGTGCCGACGAGCTAAAAGCCAAAGGCATTAAGCACTTTGTTAATGTACGTTCAAATGTGCTTGAGACATTGCAAGGCTTCAACGAGATGGTTTTAAATAAATAGATATTAGTACAGAGTAATCAGTACAGAGTAATGAGTACAAAGTAATAAAATCATGCATAAGTTTAAGGAATTGAAAGTTTGGCAGAAATCAAGGGTATTAGTTAAAGAAGTATATTTTTTAACTAAAGGTTTGCCATCTTCGGAGCAGTTTGGGATTACTTCTCAATTGCGAGGAGCTAGTGTTTCAATTCCGGCTAATATTGCTGAAGGAGCAGGTCGAAATTCAAATAAGGATTTCTCTCGATTTTTAGATATTGCAAATGGTTCCTCTTTTGAAGTTGAAACATTGTTTTATTTGTGTCTTGATTTAGATTACATTTCTGCAGATACTTTTTCGGATATTCACTTTAAAATTCTTGAGATTCAAAAGATGATTTATTCGTTAAAAAGTAAAATAAAGTAGGTAAGTACTCATATCTCATTACTCACTACTCACTACTTAATACTAAAATTCTAAAAAATTATGCGACCAAAATTTAATAACATAGATATCAAAACCAAGCCTTGCGGAACGACCGATGCAAAGGCCTGGGAAGAAAAGCACGGGGTGAAGAAGGACTGGGTAACACCGGAACAGATACCTGTGAAACCTGTTTACAGTAAGGATGACTTGGAGGGTATGGAGCATTTGAATTATGCGGCCGGTTTACCTCCTTATCTGCGTGGTCCTTATTCCATGATGTATGCCATGCGTCCATGGACTGTGCGTCAGTATGCCGGATTCTCTACGGCGGAAGAGTCGAATGCTTTCTATCGTCGTAACCTGGCAGCTGGTCAGAAGGGTTTATCTGTAGCCTTTGACCTGGCAACACACCGTGGTTACGATTCGGATCACAAACGTGTAGAAGGTGATGTGGGTAAGGCCGGTGTGGCCATCGACTCCATCCTTGATATGAACGTTTTGTTCGATGGTATTCCATTGGATAAGATGTCAGTATCGATGACCATGAACGGTGCTGTACTGCCTGTTATGGCTTTCTATATTGTTGCCGGTTTGGAGCAAGGCGTTAAGCTGGAGCAGATGGCTGGTACAATTCAGAACGATATTCTGAAGGAGTTTATGGTGCGTAACACTTATATCTACCCACCGGAGTTCTCCATGAAGATTATTGCCGACATCTTTGAATACACATCGCAGAAGATGCCTAAGTTTAACTCAATCTCTATCTCGGGATACCACATGCAAGAAGCTGGTGCTACCGCTGATATTGAGTTGGCTTACACCCTGGCCGATGGTTTAGAATACCTACGTGCTGGTACCAAGGCAGGACTGGATATCGATGCTTTTGCACCGCGTCTGTCTTTCTTCTGGGCCATTGGTATGAACCACTTTATGGAGATCGCCAAGATGCGTGCCGGACGTATGTTGTGGGCGAAGATCGTGAAGCAGTTCAATCCTAAGAATCCTAAGTCGCTGGCCTTGCGTACGCACTCGCAGACTTCAGGTTGGTCACTGACTGAGCAGGATCCGTTTAACAACGTGGGTCGTACTTGTATTGAGGCCATGGGTGCTGCTTTGGGTCACACACAGTCGTTACACACCAACGCTTTGGATGAGGCTATTGCACTGCCAACTGACTTCTCAGCGCGTATCGCCCGTAATACTCAGATCTTCATCCAGGATGAGACACAAATCTGTAAGGCCGTTGACCCATGGGCCGGTTCTTACTACGTTGAGTCATTAACCAATGAGTTGGTTGAAAAAGCCTGGGCGCATATTCAGGAGATTGAGTCGCTGGGTGGTATGGCAAAAGCCATTGAGTCGGGTATTCCTAAGATGCGTATTGAAGAGGCTGCTGCCCGTACGCAGGCTAAGATCGATGCCAAGACACAGACCATTGTAGGTACCAACAAGTACCGTCTGGAGAAAGAAGATCCAATCGATATCCTGGATATTGATAACGCTGAGGTTCGTAAGTCGCAGATTGAGCGTCTGGCTAAGCTGCGTGCCAACCGTAACGAAGCGGAAGTGCAAGCTGCCTTGGAGGCAATTACCAAAGCCGTTGAGACAGGTAAAGGTAACCTGCTTGAATTGGCTGTTGATGCCGCACAAAAGCGTGCTTCATTGGGTGAGATATCTGACGCTTGCGAAAAAATTGCAGGACGTTATAATGCAGTAATCAGATCAATTTCAGGAGTGTATAGCGCAGAAGCAGCAGACGACAAAGAGTTTGCAAAAGCACAGGAGCTGGCCAAGCAATTTGCTGAGAAAGAAGGTCGCCAGCCTCGTATAATGATTGCCAAAATGGGTCAGGATGGTCACGACCGCGGTGCTAAAGTAGTAGCCACCGGTTATGCTGATATTGGTTTCGATGTGGATATGGGACCATTGTTCCAGACGCCCGAAGAAGCAGCTAAGCAGGCTGTTGAAAACGATGTGCATGTAGTGGGTGTGTCATCACTGGCTGCCGGTCACAAGACCTTGGTGCCTCAGATTATTGCCGAGCTGAAGAAGCTGGGTCGTGAGGATATTCTGGTAATCTGTGGTGGTGTTATTCCTGCACAGGACTATCAATTCCTGTACGATGCGGGTGCTGTGGCCATCTTTGGTCCGGGTACATCGGTTGCCAAAGCTGGTTCCGATATTCTGGAAATGTTGATTGAGCAAGCTGGAGAATAATTAGTCAATAATGCGCAGTGCTTTGTGCACCGTGCTGACAGATATAGGAAAGCCACCTCGCAATGGGGTGGCTTTTTTGCAATTTGTTGTCACGTTAAATGACACTCATTGCTAGTTGTTTACTGTGAAATATTGTTGCTTAGTCACATGAACTATCACATAAAGATATTATTTGTTGTATCAGTCTAAGGAAACAACATTATTGCCCGCATCCATATCCGGCACCTTTTTCGTGTCAACGCTAATTGATTTTATTTTTTTCCTGTCTTTCAGTTTAATGCGGTATTCTTTTCTTCCACTTTCCCACACCTTGGCCGACTTTGATAGGGTGGTTATACTGCCGTCTATGTATTCAATATTTAGCTTAATGGGCACCGGAAGAGATCCGGCACCTTCTCTTCTAACAATTAATACATTCCCTTCAATCTTCAGTCCCAAATCAGGATAGCCGACATCAAAGAACCAGGCTTTCCAAAACCAATTGAAATTTTCATCCAAAACATCATTCATGGTATAAAAAAAGTCGTAAGCTGTTGGGTGCTTCCCCTTCCACCTTGCGGCAAACTCCTTAAATGCCAACGTAAAATTTTTCTCTCCAACCATTTCGGCAAAGAAGCGATAGGCTATATTTGGCTTTATATAATAGTAATAGAATAAATTGTATTGGTTCAAACTGTAAGATGATTGAAATATAGGGACATCGTTGTTTGCTGCAAAGCGAGTATATACCTCCATAATATTTCCAGTACCGGCCATACTATCATCATCATATTTGTGTAATAAAAAATGGTCGGTGAAATATTGGGCAAGGCCCTCGTCCATAAAGGGATATCTTTTCTCATTAAGCCCTAACATAAAAGGTGCATAGTTGTGGAATAGCTCATGAAATGTAATCAGGTAGCATATTGCTGTATCTGTATCAGCGTTATTTGCAATCATTGGGAACTCCATTCCGCCAATATGCATTCCATTGAACACGGTTACATGGGGATAAGGAAACGCTATACCGGGATATATCTCAGAAGCATATTTTAGTGTTTCCTTTGTGGTATTCATAACCAGTGGAAAGCGAGCAGATTCCTGATGATAGGCGACATCGATTGCAATTCGTTTGTTGCCTGCCATTACGCTTGAGGCTTCCCACACATGGTTCATTGCCGTGCCAAATGCAAAATCGGGGATCCCCCTGGCTTTATAGCACCACTTGTTTCCTGTTAGCTTGCCTCTGTTTTGTTCTCCTCCAGCCAGTAGTTGCACATTATCTTCTGAACGGTGGGCAAGTTCGATGCGATTTAGCAGGGTGTCGCTGTACACTTCATCCTTATTAACCAGTTTCCCTGTTGCCCAAACATAAAACTCATCCGGAACCTCAATTTCAACGGTGTAGTTATTAAAATCATTATAGAATTCTTGTAAGCCCAGGTGCGATAAAGCAATATCCCAGCCTTTGATGCCGAAAAAATATTCCAAATCATCATAGACAGCAATTTGAGGGTAAAAATAGCCAATGAACCAAGTGTTATCTTTATAATAACCTGTTCGTCTGAAATCTATAAATGTGGCTAATTCGTAGTTCCAATGGCACACCAAGTCCATTTCTTTATTGGGTGGAAGCGGTTTGATATTTCTGACCAAAAGGTTGGTACCATTGAACCAGCATGATTTGGCATTCAAGTCTATAGCTTGGCCATTGATGATTAAGGTATCCAATATCATCCCTTCATTGATATTACCGGCATCAAATTTCATATTTCTGATAGCTCCCTTTTTTAAGAGATTAGGATAGAGTCGCAATACGATGGATTGAATTGTGTCAGGACTTTCATTGTAGTAAGTGACGGTTTCTTTGCCAATGATTTTCTTTTCTGTGGTGTCCAGTTTAATTACCATGTTGTAATCCGCATGATTTTGCCAATAGTTAGGCCCAGGATGGCCATCGCGACTGCGCGTTTTATTCTCTACGGCATTTCGATAATGAATGGGTTCAAAGAGTTCTGTTTCCTGCGCGCTTATGGTGCTGTACGAAAAAAGCAAAATAACGAATAACTTATGTGCAGATGATTTCATAATTTTGTTTATTTAGGTGTAGTAAAAATATGCTGAAGAATAAAATTGACACAAAAGTTAAAGATCTGATAATTAATGATGTAAAATATGATTAGGATATGAAGAATGTAATTTTTTATCTCTTCCTTCTGTTTATTGCCGGGGCTTGCTGTCATCAGCCCGAATGGCAAATGGTCTGGGAAGAAGAATTTGAGGGCGATACGCTTGATAGTACCGTATGGAGCCGCATACCACGGGGCACTGCCGACTGGCAGAACACGCAGTCTTTCGATGATCGTTGCTTCGAGATGCGCAATGGCAGCCTTATTTTGAAGGGCATTGTTAATGATGATTTGACACAGGACAGTGCCGCTTACCTGACGGGTGGTGTTTGGACCAAAGGGAAGCATGCTTTTACCGGGGGACGCATCGAGGTGAAGGCGCGGCTGCAGGGTGCTCAGGGTGCATGGCCGGCAATATGGATGCTGCCCTTTGAGAGCGAGAAGTATCCATGGCCTTATGGTGGTGAGATCGATATTATGGAACGGCTTAATTTTGATACCATCGCTTATCAGACCGTGCACTCGCATTATACTTATAACCTGGGTATCAAAGATAATCCCCGCCCGGGTAGCGTGATGGCCATTAGCCCCGATGAGTTTAATGTTTACGGTGTTGACCTTTGGCCTGATAGCCTTGTTTTTCATATCAATCATCAACGTCATTTTGCTTATCCACGCATTGAAACACAAGAAGAAGGACAGTTTCCCTTTGACATATCTCAGTTTTTGCTAATCGATATGCAGCTGGGGGGCTCATGGGTGGGTGCGGTAAACCCCGAGGATCTGCCGGTAGAGATGGAGATTGATTGGGTGCGGCATTATCAGATGCGATAATAAACCATACTTAAAAATGGCTGCTGTGGCCATGTAAGATGACCCAGCCGCCTTTTTTATTCTCCATAATCAGGGTACTTACCCAATGCGAGGTAACAGATGCCTGCCCTTTCATAGTATATCGCTCAGCACCGCGCCATATGCAGTAGGCCTTGTACTTGCCAAGCGGCCATACTTCTACCGAGTGCTTGATTACTTCGTGGTGCTCAAGGCTATTAAAAAAATCGTGATAAAATGCCTTCAGCGCCTCTATGTCCATTTCTTCGCCATCAGCAATAAAAACAAAGTCCTTGCTGTTGCTCCAGTAGGCCATGCAGCCTTCAATATCTTTTTCAGCGGCACACTTCATCATTGCTTTAATGCTAGCCTCAATTTCTCTTTGCATTTGTGTGTTCTGAGCTGTCCCTTTGAGTGGGAATATGAGTACGAACAACATTCCAAAAAAACATACTGATTTCATGATTGTTAGTTTGTATGGGTGTAGAGGCAAAGTTACATTGATGCGCCTGCACTTGTCAATATCACCTGTTTCGCATACTTTATTTTAGCCTTGTGAAAAGTAGTGTTAGGATCGGATGTTATGGGTTCTGCCGCTTAGGAAGAGCTTTTACCGGGTGAATTTTTAACGCTGCTGTTATTAAATCGTTAAGATTGAGAAAAATCTCAACCGACCGCTTGGTCTAATGTTAGGAATTGTATTACTTTGTTAAGCATTGATAAATGTTGTCAATTAGGAGGCTTTTGCGAATAACCTAACCTTCAATTCTCTTTGTTATTCAGCCAATAAGGACTCGTTGTAATTGATGAGATGTGCCATTAATCAGTACATGATAAAACTAAATTATAAAGAGATGAAGAATTCAATCCGTCAGTTATTACTTGTGATGCTTGTCGCCGGTATTTATGCCTGTGATAAGGATGGGCTTAAAGATGCTGCCCGTATTCACCCGGTTTCTGTTGACCTTAATCTGAAAGGTGCTGAGGCCGCCGCCTTGGCTAATCATAGTATGGAGATAAGAACAACGGGAGGTGAGGTGGTTAGGAGCTATACCGATTTACAGAACCTGCCGGCACAGATGGAGTTGCCGGAAGGCACCTATCAGGCCGAGGTGTTTACGAGTCTTACCATGCCGGCCTTCGATCAACCTTTATACGGAGGACAGAGTGACTTTAGTGTTGTAGATCAGCAAACAACCAATCTGAACCTGAGTATTTCACAGACTAACTTCAGTGTGGCGGTTGCTTATGCCACCGATTTTACTTCGGCCTACACCAACTATTCTACTGCCATCTCAAATGCTCATGGTACTTTGGAATACCCCACCACAGAAACACGTTTCGGATATTTTACCGAAGGCCCGATTACGGTTACCTTAACTTATACCGATGGCGATAATGTGGAGCAGACAGTTGAAAAAGTACTGGCGGCTGATGATCCTGCCATTGCAGCCGGTACGGCTTTAACCATTCGTTTTAAAGCGAGTGAGGGCGATGTTTATACCGGATACTACGCTACAGCCACCGGCAAAACAGGCCTTGCGCTCAAAACAGAATTGGGTAACATTATATCGGCTAACTATACTGAGCGCAGTTACGGTGATCTATGGGAGATTTATAAACAATCAGATATTCGCAGCGACGGCACCATCTGGGATATGTATTCCGATAATCCCACCGGTCCGGAATCATACACCTACACACCGGGTGTTGATCAGTGCGGTAACTACTCGGGCGAGGGCAGTTGTTATAACCGCGAGCACTCAGTGCCCAAAAGCTGGTTTAATGATGCATCGCCCATGTATACCGACATGGTGCACCTGGTGCCAACCGATGGTTATGTCAATAACAAGCGAGGCAATCATCCCTTCGGTGAGGTAGGCAGTGCCTCCTGGACATCCTCGAACGGATGTATGGTGGGAAGTGCCAGCACAGGTTTGGGCTATACAGGTACTGTCTTTGAGCCTATTGATGAGTATAAGGGAGACTTCGCACGTATATACTTTTATTTTGTAACTCGATATGACGACCGTATTGCCAACTGGGATAATGCTGTCTTCAGCACTGATGGGTATGGACTCGATCCCTGGGCCATTGATATGTTTTTGCAGTGGAGTGCTAATGATCCGGTTAGTGAAAAGGAACGTAACCGCAATGAGTTTATACAGCAGTTTCAGAATAATCGCAACCCTTATGTAGATCATCCTGAGTTTATCGATCGCATCTGGGGTAGCACCACTTCAGCACAAAGCTTAAAGAATACCATACAAACTAGCGAAATTAACTGGTCCGTTAACTAATTCAGATAATGTAAATTAATCCGTTTATGAAATTACTAACACTCATCGCACTTTGTTGCCTCAGCTTTTCGCTGGCTGCACAAGACAGTGGCTTGAAAGGAGTCCTCGTGAATGCAGAAACAGGAAATGCGGTGCAAGGAGCTACGATTGCCGTAGAACGCAGTGGTCGTACAACCACCAGTGGTCAGGATGGTGCCTTTGAAATAAGATTAGCACCGGGTTCCGAAACCATAACCATTACTTCACCGGGACTGGAAACCACTACGCTGGAAGTACAGGTGGAAAGCAATGCTATACAAGACCTTGGAGAGATTCGTCTGAAGCCTACCGTGGCCTACGTTAATGCTTTTTTTATTGGCGAAGACGAAATTAACATTGAGGACGATAACGATCAGGTGATTTCCGGATTGCTGGTGTCGTCCGACGATGTGTATCTGCGTAATGTAGGTTTCACCTTTAGCCCCATGCGATTTAGGGTTAGGGGATACGATCAGGAATATACTTCTACTTTTATCAATGGAGTTAACTTTAACAGTGCAGAGCGCGGACGTTTTTACTACGGTAGCGTGGGAGGCCTCAACGATGTTGTGAAAAATAAAGACGTGGTGAACGGCCTTGAAATAGGATCCTATAACTTCGGAAATGTGGGTGGCGCCACCAATATTAACATGAAAGCAAGTTCCTATGCTAGGGGTGGCCGGATAAGCACAAGCCTGACCAACCGTTCATACAATTATCGTTTAATTGGTACCTATTCAACCGGCTTGATGGACAATGGATGGGCGGTTACCGTTTCGGGTTCGCGCCGCTATGCCAAAGAAGGTTATATCGACGGTACCTTCTACGATGCCTGGTCGTATATGCTCGCTGTGGAGAAGGTGTTTAATGATGAGCACCGTCTGGCCTTCACTACCTTTGGTGCACCCAGCAAAAGGGGTAGCTCTAGCGCTTCTTATCAGGAGGCCTATGATTTGGCCGATGATAACTTATACAACCCCAATTGGGGCTATCAGAATGGTAAGAAACGTAATGCCCGTGAGACCTCTTCTTACGAGCCGGTGGCCATCCTTTCCCACGAATGGAATATTGGTGAGACCAGCAAATTATCCACCGGACTGGCAGCCCGTTACAGTATGTATAAGAAAACAGCCCTGAACTGGTACAATGCCGCCGACCCGCGACCCGATTATTACCGTTACCTACCCAGCTATCAGGAGAGCCCTGAGATGGCCGCCCGATATGACAGCTTGTGGCGAAATGATGTGGCCATGCGACAGATAGATTGGCATCGCCTGTACGAAGTGAACCACCTGAATAAGCTGGATAACGAGCGTCTGGGGACTGATAAAGGTTCCAGCTATATGATTGAAGGGCGTAACAACGATTATTTCGAGGTGACCTTTAACTCCGTATTCTCTACTGCCCTGACCGATAACCTAAAGCTGACAGCCGGTGTGGAGGCTCGCCGTACCATTGGCATGCATTATAAAACGGTGGAAGATCTGCTGGGTGGAAGTCACTGGCTGGATATTGACCAGTTTGCAGAGCGTGACTTCGGGGGTGACTCGGATAAGTTACAAAATGACCTGAACAATCCCAATCGTAAAGTAACTGAGGATGACACCTTTGGTTATGACTACGATATGCATGTAACATCGGCCAATGCCTGGTTTAAAAACGACCATAGTTTGAATAAACTGGATGTGTACTACGGTGCCAAGTTTTCTTACACAGCATTTCATCGCGAAGGAAATATGCGCAACGGACGGTCGCCCAATAACTCTTATGGCAAGGGCAAGGTGCATCGCTTTGGCGATGTGGCAGCAAAAGTAGGGGGTCAGTACAAATTTACCGGTCGTCATCTTTTATCTCTTAATGCGGCCTACGAAACAAGGGCTCCACTGCCTTACAATGCCTACCTTTCACCCCGTATTAAAGATAATCAGGTGCCTAACCTTGAGAATGGTTTGATTACCTCGGGCGATATTGGTTACATCTTCAATCTGCCCCGATTTAAAGGACGCGTAACAGCTTATTATACCTTGCTCGATAACCAGATAGAGATTGATAACTATTACCATGATGCTTATCGTACCTTTATGAATGTGGCCATGACCGGCATTAAGAAAGAGTACATGGGTGTTGAGTTAGGGGCTGAAGCCAAGCTGACCGAACAGATCTCGCTGACGGCCATTGCCAATGTGGGTGATTACCGTTATATCAATCGTCCGGAGGCTACTTTCAGCTTCGATAATGGTAGTGCTCCTGACATTACCGAAACCATTTATCTCAAGAATTTCCACGTGGCCGGAACACCCAATATCGCCGCCAGTATAGGGCTCGATTATTTCCACCCTAAGATGTGGTTCTTTAATGTGAATGCCAACTATTACGATCGTACCTACCTGGACATTGCACCTACACGACGCACGGCTGATGCCATTGCATTCCCCAAGGATGACATGACAGAAGAAGAGATTGCGGCCAAGATTGATGAGATAACCCGGCAGGAAGAGCTGGGTGATAAGTTCACCCTTGATGTCTCGGTGGGTAAGCTCATTTATTTTGACAATCGCAATAGCTTAAGCATTAATGTAATGGTGCAAAACGTATTGAACGATCAGGGTATGCGTACGGGGGGCTTCGAGCAGGGACGCTTTGATTTTACCGATTATAATGTCAATAAATACGCATCGCGCTATTACTATACCCAAGGCATTAACTTCTTTGTGAATCTGGGCTATCGCTTTTAAATAAAAATAACCGCAACAAAAAAACTTAAGATAATGAAGCTAAGAAATTATAGTTTATTCGTTTTACTGATTGTGATGGGCTGTTTCAGCGCCTGTGATAATCGCGATTATGATACGCCGCCAATTTTAGCACCGGAGTATGGTGAAAAAGCCACTCATACCATCAAAGAATTTAAGGAGCAGTTTACCGGCGAATTCCTGGAAATAGAAGGCAATGTTATCATCACGGGTATTGTAACGGCCAATGATGAGTCGGGTAACCTCTATAAAAAAATGATCATTCAGGATGATGAGCAAGCCATTGAATTGTCCATCGATCAAAACAGTATTTACAATACCTTTCGTGTAGGACAGCAAGTTTTTGTTGAATGCGAAGGATTATACACCGGGACTTATGGTGAGAAACAGCTGATAGGATATAAGTATCAGAATAATTCAGGTGATTGGACCGTGGGACGTATGCCCGGCGAAATCTTCGAGGAGCATGTGTTTCGCCATGGTTTCCCGGGTGAAGATCCGGTGGCTGACACCGTGAAGATTGCCGACCTGAACGACACGATGAAAGATCGTTTGGTATGCCTTAAGAATGTGAAATTTAGCCTGGGAGGCAAAGAACCTTTTGCCGATGATGCTAACAGACCAACAGCTCGTAGTATTGTGGATGTAGAGGGTAAGAAGATTGTTGTTTATACCAGTAAATACGCCAATTTTGCTACACAAACCCTGCCTGCCGGATGGGGCAATTTAACCGGTATCATGTCAAAGTATATAGATACCTGGCAATTGATTATCCGCGACACCACCGATATTGAGAATTTTGTAGATGATGGTACCACGCCGGAGCCGGAGCCCGATGATCCGGTAACCGTTATTGATGAAGATTTCCAAAGTGGTAGTGATTATGATCCGGCATCCATCAATGGATGGTCGGTAGTGAGTGTAGCGGGTGATCGTGACTGGCAGATACGTGCCTTTAATGATAATTTGTATGCTCAGGCCTTGGCCCATAATGGATCTGCTGAGGATTATGAGTACTGGCTCATCACCCCATTGATTGATTTTGATGCGGCTACCCTGAAGGTAATGTCTTTCGAATCGGCACAAGCCCACTGGAAGGCCACTTCTTCTCTGGAAGTTTTTGTGATGGACAGTAAAAATCCGTCCACAGCGAATCTGGAGAAGTTAGACGTAAGATTGGCACAGGAGGGCGATGCAGAACATACATTTATTCCAACAGGTGATGTGGATCTGTCGGCACAGACCGGAATGAAATACATCGGCTTTAAGTATGTGGCCAAGGGCGGAGCCAGTAACTCTACCACCTTCCGCATCGATAACTTTAAGTTTGGTATAGAAGGCAATGGAGGCGGTGAAGAGCCTACCCCAGTCACTACCATTGATGAAGATTTTCAAAGTGGCAAAGATTACGATCCGGCCAATATCAACGGATGGTCTGTAGCCAAAGTGCAAGGCGAGAGAGATTGGCAGATACGTGCTTTTGATGGTAATCTGTATGCTCAGGCTTCGGCCCACAATGGCAATTCAGCCGATTATGAGTATTGGTTAATCACGCCGCCCATCGACATGGATGCTGCTACCAACAAAATTATGAATTTTGAAACAGCCAAAGCCTACTGGCAAAGTACTTCTTCATTAGAAGTGTTTGTGATGGATGGCGTGGATCCCACAACAGCAAACTTGGAGGCACTTACACCCACTTTGGCTCAGGAGAGTGATGCAGACCATACTTTTATTGCATCGGGAGATGTGGATTTATCTGCGCAAACAGGTGTTAAGTACATCGGCTTTAAGTATGTGGCCAAGGGTGGAGCCAGTAATTCAACCACCTTCCGCATTGATAACTTTAAGTTTGGTGTAAATCAATAAATTAAAATAGTTTTTAACTAAAACCTTATAACGATGAAGACAAAATTGCTTTCGATAGCGCTGGGTTTGGCCGTTTTTACAGCCTGCTCTAATGTGGAGGACGAAGTGACCGATACCGGTATGCTGGAGCTTAAGTGTGGTGTGAACACTTCTGTTGATCTTAAAGCAACAGCTGCTGCTCCCAATGTGGACGACTTTGTGGTGACCATCAAAGATGGTCAGGAGGCCGTGGTGGAAACATTCGACCCTTTTTCCAGTGCTCCCGAGCAGGTGGAGTTAATGGCCGGAGCTTATACCGTCTCGGCCTATTCGGAAACTTTTACAGTGCCTGCCTTTGATATGCCCGTCTATGGTGCCGAGGTGCAGGTGGATGTATTGCCCGGTCAGCATCAAACTGCGGCATTGAATTGTTTGCAGACCAATGCCGGCGTGGCCATGCTATGGACCGATGAGTTTAAAGCGGCTTTTACAGATTTTGAAGCTGCGGTGAGTCAGGGTAGTAATGCCCTTACCTATTCCAAAACCGAAACACGCACAGGCTACTTTGCTCCCGGCGAAGTAACGGTGGCCATTACCCTGGGTACAGCGCCCGATCAGGCAACTTTTAGTAAAACCCTAACGGTGAATGCCCGCGAAAAGGTTACGGTTAAGCCTGTACAGTCCGATGCCGGATCGGGCACCTTAACCATTCAGATCACCGTGAATACCGACGTAACAGAACGCGAAGAGATATTTATCATTGGTGGAGGTAATGGCGGTGGTGAACCAACGGTGGTGACAAGCATCAACGAAGATTTTCAGAGTGGCAAAGATTACGATCCGGCCAATATTAATGGCTGGTCTGTAGCCAAAGTTCTAGGTGAGAGAGATTGGCAGATACGTGCTTTTGATGGTAATCTGTATGCCCAGGCTTCGGCTCACAATGGTGCTGCTGCCGATTATGAGTATTGGTTAATTACGCCAGCCATCGACATGGATGCCGCTACCAATAAAATATTGAATTTTGAAACGGCCAAAGCCTACTGGACAGCAACCTCTTCATTAGAAGTGTTTGTGATGGATGGTGTGGATCCGACAACAGCAAACTTGGAGGTGCTTGCGCCCATCCTGGCTCAGGAGAGCGATGCTGACCATACTTTCATTCCATCGGGAGATGTGGATTTATCAGCCCAAACAGGAGTTAAATATATTGGCTTTAAGTATGTGGCCAAGGGTGGAGCAAGTAATTCAACCACCTTCCGAATCGATAACTTTAAGTTTGGTGTTGAAAGCAGTGGTGGCGACAATGGTGGCGGCACGGGAACTGAACTTCTGTCGGAAGATTTTGCCTCGGCAGCAGGTGGTACCATTGTAGATGCCAGTGGTACGGTTTGGGCCGGTAACGAGAACTTCCCTGTGATTGATCGTGCATATGAAGCGAAAGGAAGTGTTAAATTGGCCTCCAGTAAAGCTGCCGGCTCAATGGTTTCCAAGGCGCTCGATTTATCGGGCAATGGTGGTGCTTTCACCGTTTCCATGAAGGCCAAAGGTTGGTATGCTGAGGATGTGGAAGTAATTATTGAAGTGGGAGGCATAGAAAAGGCGGCCACCTTTACCAGTACAGGTAAAGAAGGTGAGTTTGTAAGTACTTCCGTTAACTTCACCGGCGGACAGGCCAATTCCACCGTTACCATTAAAACCAGTACACGCATGTACAATGGTAATGAGGTTCCGCAACGTGTTTTTATCGATGACGTCGTTATTAGCGAAACCAAATAATTATTCAATCAAAGCATAAAGATGCTGTCTTGTAAATGGGTATTGCACTGTAAGGGTTAAGGATGCTAGGTAAGCGCTGAGGGAAAAAACACCTGGCCTTCTTAGCCCTAATAATAAGCGCGATATTACTTCATTTCAGGGCAGCATTTTTTTAATATTACAAGTATGATGAAGCGCATAATAAGTCTGTTCTTTTTTACTATTCTTTTTGTGGGGCTTTCGGCTCAGCAAAAGAAATCCTATGCCGTTTACGGAATGGCTTTTTACAATGTGGAAAATCTCTTTGATACAGAAGACTCGGAAGATACCAACGATGTAGAGTTTACACCTGAAGGGGGTTATCACTGGAATGAGATGAAGTACCAGAATAAGCTGGGAAATATCGCCGAGGTGCTGGATCAGTTGGGGGGTAAGTACTGTCCGGCAGGTCCGGCTATTATTGGCCTTTCTGAGGTGGAAAACCGACGCGTGCTGGAAGACCTGGTGCAACATGGTGATTTTGCCCGTAAGAACTATCAGATTGTACATGAGGAATCGCCCGATTGGCGCGGTATCGATGTGGCGCTGATTTATAATCCCGAGTTGTTTACGCTGGAATCATACAAGGCCGTGCCCTTTACTTTGCCAGACCGACCTGATTATGCTTCACGCGATCAGTTGCTGGTTACCGGCACCATGGCTGGCGAAACGGTTCATGTTATTGTGAATCACTGGCCCTCGCGACGCGCAAAATCCATTCGCAGAGAGCAGGCAGCTGCTGTAACACGGGGTATTGTTGATTCGCTGCTGTCGCTGGATGCACAGGCAAAAATAATGGTGATGGGCGACCTTAATGATGACCCTACTAACAATAGTGTGAAGAAGGTACTGAAGGCCAAACGTAAGAAAAGCGATGTGGATGCCGGAGATATGTATAATCCTTTTTGGGATTTTTATGCACAGGGCATTGGCACACTGGCCTATAAAGGTAGTTGGAACTTGTTTGATCAGATCATTTTAAGCCATGGACTTATTGGTAGCGATAAGTCGGAGCTGAGCTACTGGAAATCAGAGATCTTCAATAAGGAGTTTCTCATCAATCAGGAAGGACAGTTTAAAGGCTATCCCAAGCGCACGCACTCTAAAGGTATCTATTTGAATGGGTACAGCGACCATTTACCGGTTATCAGTTATCTACTCAAGGAATTATAAAATCATCTCATGTCGTTAAAAACCAATCAACTCACACGTCTTGTTATTGGAGTCTTTCTCGTCTTCATCAGCTTGCCGGGATGCTCCGAAAGTAATTCGGAGTCATCGCAACTGGATGCTGTGCTGGATTATGAGGGCGATCAGCTGCCGGTGGAAGGGGGACAGTATGTGCTGACCATACAGAGCAATGCGTACTGGACGGTCGAGGTGGATGCCGATTGGGTGAGTGCATCGCCTCGTTATGGCAGTGGAAATGATGAGGTGATGGTGACCGTGAACGCCAACGAAGGGAAGGAACGGAGTACTTACCTGAAGGTAGCCACCGTCGATAAAACTGAACAGATAAGGCTATTGCAGAAGTCTGCAGTGGAGGAAGGTGATAACGGTGGTAATACCGGACTGGGTGACATCACTAAACGCATTGAGGTGCCTCGCCTCAGCACTAGTGATGATGCGCAGTTCATCGCCCACAAAATTGAGTATAGTGGCAAAACCATTGCCAACCTGAGTCTTGAGTACAGTAAAAAGAGCAGGCATGCACGATGGGCGGCTTTTACTTATTATAACGAGACAGCTGCCAACCGTGTGCAGCGAACTGATGCCTGGGCTGACGACCCGGAGGTGGCACCTGAGCACCGCTCGCAGCGCAGCGATTTCTATGGTTATCATCGGGGACATATCGTAGCCTCGTCCGATCGGGTATATGATAAAAGGGCCAATGAGCAGACCTTCTACTATTCAAATATCTCGCCCATGATCGGTAACTTCAATGTTCATACCTGGACGCAGTTTGAGGGAGCCGTGCGTAACTGGGGACGAAGCAGCAGCTTTAGAGATACTTTGTATGTGGTAAAGGGGGGTACGCTGGACAAGGTGATCAGATATACTACTACGCCCGCTTATGTGCCCGTTCCTAAATACTACTTTATGGCATTGGTGAACTACAAAGGTGGTGAGTATTCAGGCCTGGCATTCTGGATTGAGCACCGCGATTATGGCGAAGCCACCCTGTCCATTGGCGACTATGCTATTACCATCGATGAGCTGGAGCAAAAAACCGGATTTGACTTCTTTCATAACTTGCCCGATGATATCGAGAACGAGATGGAAAAAACGCTTGAAAAATACAAATGGGAGGGATTGTAGCTCCAAGCGCCATACACACTCTTCCCTTTGCATTTGAAAGCAAGGGGAAGTACACCGCCAAGGGCGGTGGGATGGGGATTATTAACACCTGAGCTTTTATGCAAAATATTTAAAGCAAGGGATCGCAGCTTTATTTGCAAAATGGAAATCAGATGCGTTCCTTAAAATACTTATCGGATGACTAATAATACAAATGGATAGCTCAGTCATCCGATAAGTGATGCAATGTTGCGATCTTGAAAATGGCTGGTAAATAGTGGGTTCTTGAATTTCAGTCACTTCCTAGTCCTAAGCGCCATACACACTCTTCCCTTTGCATTTGAAAGCAAGGGGAAGTACAGCGCCAAAGGCGGTGGGATGGGGATGCTTAGGGTCTGTACTTTTCCTGCTTAAGCAAACAAAAACTTAAAAGCTTCCTCTATCTTGTTGGCTTTGATAATCTGAATATCGAACTTATTAAGTTCCACGCCTTTCACATAGCTGGGGATGATGATGCTTTTAAAACCCAATTTGGCAGCTTCACCAATGCGTTGATCGAGACGCGTAACCGGACGTATCTCACCCGACAGGCCTACCTCGCCCGTCATGCAGATATCGGGCGAAATAGTCATGTCCATATTGGACGATAGCACTGCCGTAATAACCGCCAGGTCAATGGCCGGATCGTTTACCTTTAGCCCACCGGCAATATTTAAAAATACATCCTTTTGTGCCAGTTTAAAGCCGGCACGTTTCTCCAGTACCGCCAGTAGCATATTAAGCCGGCGCAGGTCGAAGCCTGTTACCGAGCGCTGTGGATTTTGATAGGCCGCCGTGCTGGCCAGTGCCTGTACCTCAATTAGGAAGGGGCGAACGCCTTCCAAAGCTGCTGATATGGCCACGCCACTCATTTGCTTCTGTTGGGTGGCTAGCAGCAGTTCTGAGGGGTTGCTTACCTCACGTAAGCCGCTGCCCAGCATCTCAAAGATGCCAATCTCGTTGGTGGAGCCAAAGCGGTTTTTGATGGAGCGCAGGATGCGGTACATATGGTGACGATCGCCTTCAAACTGAAGCACCACATCCACCATGTGTTCCAATACCTTGGGGCCGGCCAGGCTGCCTTCTTTAGTGATATGGCCGATAAGAAAGACGGGGATGTGTTTCTCCTTACAAACGCGCAGCAGGGTAGCCGTGCATTCCCGTATCTGCGATACACTGCCCGGTGCTGACTCTATGCGCTCGGTTTCCAGGGTTTGCACCGAGTCAATAACCAGCACATCGGGTTGTTCGTTTTCGATGTATTTGAGCACATGCTCTACCGATACTTCGCTTACAACATGGCAGTTATCGGCCGATGATGACGAAATGCGATCGGCACGGCGCTTGATTTGTTGGGGGCTCTCTTCGCCCGACACATACAATACTTTAACATCCGGTAGGTTAAGGGCCGTCTGAAGCACCAGCGTTGATTTACCAATGCCGGGCTCACCACCAATAAGTATCATGGCTCCCGGCACCAGGCCACCACCCAGCACACGGTTTAGCTCTTCGTTGCCCGTGCTCATGCGTGGCTGTTCTTCCACCGATACCTTTGATACGGGCACCGGTCTGGTGCGCTCCGCCAGTACTGTGCCCGGCCGGCTGTTCCTGGTCTTTCCGGTTATCTTGGTTTCTTCCACAAAGGTGTTCCACTCGCCACAGGCATAGCATTTTCCTTCCCATTTGGGCGATTCATTGCCACAGCTCTGGCACACAAAAACAGATTTGGTCTTGGCCATTTTATTTATTTTATTTTCCCGCGGATAAGGCAGATTATCGCGGATTTATTTTTAATCAATGTCAGGAGAGAAACTATTCAGTTCAATGCAAGCGTACTTCTTGCAATTGCCCTTTAAACACTGTCTTCATCCAGCTGCTCAATCTGCGAAAACTGATTACATCGACGCTTTAATTTTCTCAACAATGGAAGTAGTGGAGAAGCCCTCCACAAAATCGATGGTTTCCACCTTGCCACCTTTGGCCATGAGTATATCATAGCCCACTATGTCTTCCGCATTATAATCACTTCCTTTTACCAATATATCGGGCTGCAATGCTTTGATTAACTCATAAGGTGTGTCTTCGTCGAATAGAACTACCAGGTCGATAAACTGAAGGGCGGCCATTAAAATGGCACGGCTCTGCTCATCAACCACGGGCCGCTTCGGACCCTTGAGGCGTTGTACGGATGCATCGGTATTGAGTCCCAGTATTAGTTTGGTGCCCAGGTCGCGGGCTTTCGATAAATAGTCGATGTGGCCGCGGTGAACTATATCGAAGCAGCCGTTGGTAAAAACGATGGTCTCGTCCTTTTCTGCCCATTGCTTTACGGTGCTTTGTGCCGTCTTTCGGCTTTGAATTTTCGCCTGTATTGTATCGAGTTGAGTCATTGATATGGTGAATTGTTAAATCCTTAATTTGTTGAATCGAAATTGAAACCAATTGTAGGCTTTCGTACTTTCTCAAAAATAATAAAACCCCGACATCTGTCGAGGTTCTACTATTATATTTTACTGTTGCCTGTTAACTAATGCTCGTCTTAAACCAATGCATTGGTGGCTGTGTCCGGAAATATGAAGGTAGGTTTAAACTGCTTAGCTTCTTCCAGCTCCATGTGACAATAGGTAATGATAATGATTACATCGCCCACGGCTACCTTACGGGCAGCGGCTCCGTTGAGGCAGATAACGCCCGAGCCTCTTTCGCCTTTGATTACATAGGTTTCCAGACGTTCCCCGTTGTTGTTGTTCACCACCTGTACCTTTTCATTTTCAATGATGTTGGCGGCATCCATCAGGTCTTCGTCAATGGTGATGCTTCCCACATAATTCAGGTTGGCTTCTGTAACAGAAACATTGTGTAATTTCGATTTTACAACCTCAATATTCATGATACTATTTTTTGTATGTCACGTTATCAATTAATCTAACCTCTCCGGCAAACACTGCGATACATCCAACAATGTAATCACTCTCTTCCCAGTTGTCAACCGATTGTAGGGTATTGCCATCCACAATCTCAAAATATTCCACCTCCAATTGGTCGTTGGCATTGATGGTGTCTGTCACTTTTTTCTTCACCGCAGCTAAGGTGGTGTCGGGGACAAAGTTACAAGATTCGGATAAAGTACTGGCAATTAAGGGTGCATTTTTTCGCTGCTCCTCGTTCAGCAGCATGTTGCGCGAGCTCATGGCCAGGCCATCTTCCTCACGCACTATATCGCAGTCTACAATCCTTACGGGCAGTTGCAACTGTTGGGTCATGGCACGTATAATGGCCAGCTGCTGAAAATCTTTCAGACCAAAAAAGGCTTTGTCGGGCTGCACCATGTCAAATAAGCGACTGACCACTTGCGCTACTCCATTGAAGTGGCCGGGTCGGTACTTACCTTCCATCACGGTTTCCAGTGAGCCAAAGTTAAACTGTCGGGTGTCTTCTTGTGGGTACACCTCGCTTACCGATGGAGAAAACACCAGTTGGCAGTGTCCTGACAAACGTTCGAGGTCGCTGTTTAAGTCGCGTGGATAGCGCTCCAGATCTTTGGCGTTGTTAAACTGGGTGGGGTTAACGAAAATGCTAACGACCACAAAGTCGGTTTCGGCGGCCGCTCTTTTTACGAGCGACAAATGACCATCGTGCAAAGCACCCATAGTGGGCACAAAACCAACGGTCTTCTGTTTTCCTTTTTGGTCACCAATAATTGATTTCAATTGGGTAACCGTATGAACTACCTGCATGGCTAATGTTTATTTTAAATGACACATAAACAGGGACTAGGAGTGCCTGAATGGGTCAGAAAAAAATTGCGGGGCAAAGTAATAAAATACTTGTCACATTTGCAGCTAATATTATTAAAAAAGGGCTTTAAAAAATGTTATTTATCCTCCTTTTTGGGGCTTAAAAGCATTATATATTACTATGCTAATAAGGCCTTTGTTTGTCAGGTGGTTTATTTTTCGTACTTTTGCGTTTGCTAAAATATTCTACTACAATAATGGAAAAAGCTAAAGTCTTATTCATTTCTCAAGAGATAACACCCTACCTCCCCGAGACGGAAATGTCTAAAATTGGTCGTTATTTACCACAAGGCATTCAGGAATTAGGAAAAGAAATCAGAACGTTCATGCCTCGCTTTGGCTGTATTAACGAACGTCGTAACCAACTTCACGAAGTGATTCGTTTGTCGGGTATGAACCTGATTATTGACGACACAGATCACCCGCTAATTATTAAAGTAGCCTCCATTCAGGCAGCCCGTATGCAGGTTTACTTCATTGATAATGAGGATTATTTTCAGCGCAAGGCTATGCTTGTGGACGCTGATGGAAATGAATTCGATGATAATGACGAGCGGACTATCTTTTTTGCCAGAGGCGTGCTTGAAACAACGAAAAAGCTCCGATGGGCACCCGATGTAGTGCATTGCAATGGCTGGTTTACAGCATTGGCACCGCTTTACATTAAAAAGGTCATGAACGAAGATCCGCACTTTGCCAATTCAAAAGTGGTGTATACCGTTTATGATAATGATTTTGAAAAAACCTGGAGCGATAATTTTAAGGAAAAGCTAAAGCTGGAAGGTGTTGAAGATAGTGACCTTGATGTGATGGAGGCCAATGATTATGTGAACTTAACCAAGCTGGCTATTTCCATGTCAGACGGTGTGATTCAGGGAAGTGAAAATATCCATCCTGAAATTAGCGCCTTTATTAAGGAATCGGGTAAGCCATTTTTAGGATTTCACGATGAAGAAAGCTATGTTAGCGCCTACAATGGTTTTTACGATTCATTGCTCGATTAACAACGAATACTTATGAAGAAATTTTCTTTAAAAAAGATATCATTCAGAGCAGGCCAATTATTTGTTATTGGCCTTCTTTCTTTCACGGTGGCTTGTCAGGATGACCCGGCACGTCTCAGTGGCGATGTGCTACCAGAAGGTGAGATGATTAAAGGACATGTGCACGATGAGCATGTTTTAACAACACAAAATACGGCGCGGGAAAGTGTGCGAACCAGCGATGCCAGCTTTGGCATACTGGGTAGCCTGCTCGATCCCGAATTTGGCCGTTCCAATGCAGCTTTTGCGGTGGATTTCTCCATTGGTAATGAGGTGAAATTTAATGTGGATATACTGGAGTTAAGCGAGAGCAATGACACCATTATTTATGAAAATCACATCTTTGAGAAGTTCAACAACAACATTGATACAGTGAGTGATGTGTGGCGTGTGGACAGCCTCGTGTTTAACCTGAATTATCAGTTTAACAATTGGTACGGGAATATGACGCATAAGCAGCAGGTGAATATTTATGAGCTGAACACCTCCTTGGGCAATTCCACACAGGAGTACTACAGTGATCATGATGTTACCGGCATGTATAACCAGGTACCAGTGGGCTCACGATCGGTCCATCCTAACGATGAAGTGCCCGACACCCTGCGCTCTCTTAATTGGATGAGTCTGTATGAGCACCCCGATAGTCTATGGAATCATCCGCAGTACCTGTGGGACAATGTGAAGGTACAGGAAGCGATTGATACGGCCTGGCTTGCTGAAGACTTTAAGGGCAATACCAGAACTATGAAATCATGGGGCTTTAAGCTGAGTGATGAGCTGGCCAATGAGTTTTTTAACCTGAGCGAATCGCAGTTAAAATCATCCGCCGCTTTCAAGGATTTCTTCAAAGGGGTATATGTAGCCCTCGATGAGTCTTCGTTAAGTAACGGAGGGGGCTGGTTACTAAAAACTCACCTGCTTAGCGGTAGTCAATCCATTGCTACGAATTTAACCATTCACTTGTCGCGCGACCATAAATACCTGGGTAAGGATACGGTGATTCGCGATACCACCTCTTTATATGCTTATCAGTTCCCTATTAACCTGGAGAATGTGCGCTTCAATACTTATGAGCATGAGTTAAGTAGCAATATTGATGTGGAGGATGAAACGCCTGAGCGCGTGTATATCCAGGGAATGGCCGGTAGCTATATGAAGATGCAGCTACCCGATGAAATGATATACTGGGTAGATTCCATCGGAAATCCTGAAAGAGAACAGAAGGAGCATTATAATCTGGTTTCTAACATTGAATTTTTTCTGGAGATTGACACGATAGCATCTGACCTGGATCGTTATCCGGCACCGGAGAAACTAACCATTAAGTGGATGAATGATGAGGGAGAACTGGAGGAACCGCTTTATACCGCTCTTGTAAATGGCAACACAATATCGTCACCCATATTTGGTACCAATGCCAATAGCAGTGGTCAGCGAAGTGGTGTTGGAGAGCGCGTAGTACGCTACAGCAGTGAGGGTAATCCTGAGTTTTTGTATCGCTTTATCATGCGCGCCGATTACTTTAACTATGTGATGAGAGACTTATATGACAAGAAAATAAGGGGGCAATATGAACTAACAGATCCCGAGTTTATTAAGATATTCAATGATGCTTTTAAGTCAAGTTTCCTAGTTGGACCAGAGAATACGACTTCTACTTTTAGGCGCGTGGTTCTGCATGGTGCAGCTCACGAGGAGCGACCACTGAAGATGAATATTAAGTATTATCAATATCGTCCTAGATAGTAAAAGATATTTTTAGCATAGTAAAAGGGCTGCTCATTGGGCAGCCCTTTTTACATCCATATAATGACATCAGTATTGTGTGTCAAAGCACTGTTTTGCCAAATGGCACCAGCGCAATGTGTGCCAGCTTAAAATGCTGACGAGCAAAGGGAATACCGATGATGGTAATGGCCAGCAGCATACCAAACAAGAGGTGTGAAAGAGCTATCCAGATGCCACCGATAAATATCCATAGTACATTCATAAGGGTGTTTAAGCAGCCGCTCGCCTGTGGTTTATTAACTACGCGGCTACCAAAGGGCCATAGTGCCAAGGCTCCCAGTTTCAGTGTTTGTAAGCCAAAGGGAATACCTATGATGGTGATCATTAATATCAGGCTTGCAACAAAGTACTCGATGGCAGTAATTAAGCCGCCAAATAGCAGCCAAATGATGTTTCCTAGAATGGACATAGTGTTGATGTTTAAGGCCTGTAAGGGCGGTGATAATTATCAAAATTACGAAACATTTTTTAATTTCACAGTTGCAACAATACCGTGTTTATGTACAGAGTAAAGTTCTTCCTGATAGGTGTTTTAATGAGTCATGGGCTCTTGGCCCAGTCGGTGTTGGTGGGCGGTAAGTTAGGCGTTTCCTTTCCGACCAACCTTGGGCCTTCTGGCGAGCGTTTTGGTTTTAAGGATCTGTCAAAACCAGGTATGCAGGCGGCTATTATGGCCAAGTGGTTTTATAACGAAAGACTGTCTCTCGGAGCCGATTTTGGGTATCAGTATCAGGGTTCGTCCGATGTGTGGGATGTGGGTGACCGGGGGGATATTGATGTGTCGTATCAAACGCTTCGCCTATTGTTGAATGGCACCTATTATTTTAGTGATGATGTGCTGCGTCCCTATCTGGGTATGTCCTTTGGGGCTTATTACTTGGTGAATACAATGGATTATCAATCAGATGATCTGTCCAACCCATCCACGGCCTATACAACCCGTCAGTGGAAGCCTGGGGTAGCGCCTCAGCTCGGTTTTTTATACGCCTTATCCCGCATTGTATGGCTCGATTGTCATATTCAGTTTGACCTGATACAGGATACCAAGCCCAGTGTAGTTTATATCCCCGGTTATGGCAATGCAGCGCAGAACTCACATAAGAGTCAAAATCAGTTTAGCGTAAATGTAGGTTTGCTTATTGACCTTTAACATTGTAAGGGGCTCGAATAACTGTGTTAAAACAGGCCGTGTAACTCAGCATTTACCTTGTCAATAATCATGCTCAGGTCTGTTTTGTTCTTAATAAAATCAATATTGTTGGCATCTATAATCAGTAATTTACCTTTGGTGTATTGGTCAATCCAGGCCTCATAGCGTTCATTCAGGCGCTTGAGGTAGTCCAGGCGTATATTATTTTCGTAATCGCGTCCCCGCATCTGTATTTGATTTACCAGGGTGGGGATGGAGGCCCGCAGATAAATAAGCAGGTCGGGCGCCTTCACCATGCTGCTCATCACCTCGAATAAAGATTCGTAATTTTCATAGTCACGTCGGCCCATCAGTCCCATGTCGTATAGGTTGGGGGCAAAAATATAGGCATCTTCATAAATGGTGCGATCCTGAATAACAGTGGCACCTGACTGCCGTATCTCTTGCACCGATGAAAAGCGGCTTTTCAGAAAATAGATCTGTAGGTTGAAGGACCATCGTGTCATATCCTCATAAAAATCAGGCAGGTAAGGATTGTCCTCCACATCTTCAAAGTGTGCTTCCCATCCAAAGTGATGTGCTAACAGTTCGGTTAGCGATGTTTTCCCGGAACCGATGTTCCCTGCTACGGCTATGTGCATAGTGCTTGTTTCTAATGATTCATTTTTAATAGCTCATCGATATATTCACGGTTGTTGGCGAGGCGAGGTATTTTATTCTGTCCTCCCAGTTTATCCTTACTCTTTAACCAGTCCATAAACAAATGATGGCGTGCCTCCACTATTTCAGGGGCATCGAGGGTGATGTTTTTATAGCGCTTGGCTTCGTAGTCGCTATTCACCTGCTGTAGGGTTGTATCCAGTATTTCCTTAAAATGCGTAAGTGAAGCCGGTGCTTTGTCAAACTCAATGAGCCATTGATGTGCACCTTTGGTATCTTCATCCATAAAAATAGGAGCAGCCGTATATTCCTTAATTATGGCATGGGTGTCGGCGCAGGCTTTCTCCAGGGCGCGCTCGGCATTCTCAATCATCACTTCTTCGCCAAAAGCATTTATATAGTGCTTAGTACGGCCGGTAATAATGATGCGGTGGGGGCGCAAGGATGTGAAACGCACCGTATCGCCTATCATATAACGCCATAGTCCGCTATTCGTACTAATCACCATGGCATAGTCAACACCCAGCTCCACGTTCTCCAGAGTTTTGGCATTGGGGTAGGGATGGGTGATCTCACTCAAGGGGATAAACTCATAAAAGACACCATAATCGAGCATCAGCAGCATGCCCGGATCTGATAAGTCGTCCTGAATCCCAAAAAATCCCTCTGAGGCATTGTAGGTCTCCTGATAATGCATCTTATCGGTTGGTATGAGCTCCTTGTATTGCTTACGATAAGGCGTGAAGTTAATACCGCCGTGTATAAAAAGCTCCAGGTTGGGCCATATCTCCAGCAGGTTGGATTTACCACTTTGCTTTAATATGTGTTTGATGAGCACCAGAAACCAGCTGGGAACACCCGCCAGTGAGGTTACGTTGTCCTTGATGGTGGTGGCAGTTATCTTTTCCAGTTTGGCCTCCCACTCATCCATCAGGGCGATAGACTGCTCCGGTGTGCGGGCAAAATGTGTCCAAAAGGGCAGGTTTTCAATTAATATGGCAGATAAGTCGCCGTAGTAGCTGGCATTGCTAAAGTTATTAATTTGATGGCTGCCGCCAAGGGTAAGACATTTGCCACTAAACATATCCGAGTCGGGGTTGTTTTGAAGATAGAGTGCCAGTACATCTTTACCACCCCTGAAATGACAATCTTCCAGTGTTTCTTTGCTTACCGGTATAAATTTACTTTTTGTAGAAGTGGTACCCGAGCTTTTGGCAAACCATTTTATATCGCCCGGCCACAGTAAGTTGCGTTCTCCTTTGCGCAGGCGTTCTACATACGGACGAACTCCTTCGTAATCGCGCACAGGAACCCGTTCGGCAAAGGTACTGTAGTTATGAATATTTTTAAAATCAAATTCTTTGCCAAAAGCGGTGTTGCGAGCCGTACTCAGTAGTTCTCGCAGCTCGTTTTGCTGCACCGACTCGGGGTGTTGCTTAAAGTGCTCAATTTGCGCAAGACGGCGTGTATTCACCAATGATATAATGGAACTCAGTATAGGCATTGTAGTATTGTTGGTTATTTGATTAATTGTTTAAGGCCTGTTCGCCAGATTCAGCATCAGTTATTACTGAGTAGCTTGTGGTTTGGCCTTGGGCAATAAAGATAAATAAAAATCATATTTATAAAAGCGACAAATGACAGCTTGTTGTCAATTGCTATAATTAACTGGTAATGTGAGGCTATAAATTATAACTATGATAGCAGTAGATATTATCTATTTGATTGATGATGTTGCTTATTGTAGTTTCGCTGCTGTTAAAAATAAAACGAACAAGATTACTAACAATAAAAAACAAATAATTATGTCACAGATTGGAAAACAGATTGTAGATTTTAATGTACAGGCTTTTGTAAACAATGATTTTAAAGCGGTAAGCAAGGATGATGTGTTGGGCAAGTGGTCCGTATTCTTCTTCTATCCGGCCGATTTTACTTTTGTGTGCCCAACAGAGTTGGAAGATTTGGCCAATTCCTATGATGAGTTTAAAGCCACCGGTGCCGAGATCTACTCTGTATCAACCGACACGCATTTTGTGCATAAAGCATGGCACGATACTTCCGATACTATTAAAAAGATTAAATATCCCATGTTGGCTGATCCAACCGGGGTACTGTCACGTGGTTTTGATGTGATGATTGAAGAGGTGGGACTAGCCGAGCGTGGTACTTTTATTGTTAACCCCGAGGGAGAAATTGTTTCCTACGAGGTGGTGGCCGGTAATGTGGGCCGTAATGCCGATGAGCTTCTGCGCAAATTAAAAGCATTGCAATTTGTAGCCAAGCACCCATCGGAGGTATGTCCGGCCAAGTGGAAGGAAGGAAAAGAAACTCTGAAGCCAAGCATCGACCTGGTAGGGGTAATTTAATCAATACCATACTATTGAGGAAGCGGAGGTAGGCATAGTCTGCCCTCCGCCCTCTTTGTCGCTTATCCGAATCTCTACTCTCCTTGATACTTAACGCCCAAAACAGACAATGATGTTAGAACAAGCTATGAAAGATCAGTTGGTCAATGTTTTTGCCAACCTGAAAAACGATTATATACTTAAGATGGTAGTGGCCGATATGCATCCCAACAAAAGTGAGTTGGTGACCTTACTGAATGAAGTGGCGGAATGCAGTCCGCACATCACAACCCAGGTAAGTAATGGCGATGCACTTTCGTTTACCATTTTAAAGAATGGCGAGGACAGTGGTGTCCGTTTTAGGGCTGTGCCCACCGGGCATGAATTTACTACCTTATTACTCGCCATACTTAACCTGGATGGTATTGGTAAAAACCTGCCTGACGAATTTATTATCAGTCGCATAAAAAATATTAAAAAGCAGCTTGTGCTGAAAAGCTACATTTCGCTTACCTGTACCAACTGTCCCAATGTTGTGCAGGCCCTTAATGTCATGGCCTTTCTCAATCCCAATATCAGCCACGAGATTATTGACGGGGGCATCAATAAGGGAGAGGTAGAAGCCTTAAATATTCAGGCTGTGCCCAGCGTTTATCTGAATGATGAACTTTTGCATGTGGGACGCGCATCGTTGGGCGAGCTGTTAGCAGCCATGGAAGAGAAAACCGGTACCGTTGCGGATACCACAAATACGGTGAGCAAAGAGTATGATGTGATCGTAGTGGGAGGTGGGCCGGCCGGTGTATCAGCTGCTGTGTATGCAGCCCGTAAAGGTTTTTCAACCGCCATAGTGGCCGAAAAGATTGGGGGGCAGGTCACCGAAACTGTTTCGATAGAGAATATGATATCGGTACCGCAAACAACGGGTGCTGAGCTATCGGCTAATCTGGTGAAGCACCTTAATGATTATCCCATTGATGTACTGGAGAATCGATGGGTGGAGAAAACAGACCTCGTGCAAGGAAAGAAGCAGTTGACTACTTCGCTGGGAGAGGTACTGACTACTCCGGCACTGATAATTGCCACCGGTGCCAGCTGGCGTAAGCTGGGCGTGCCGGGCGAGAACGATTATATTGGATCCGGCGTGGCTTTTTGTACCCATTGCGACGGGCCTTTTTACAAGGATAAGAAGGTAGTGGTGGTGGGAGGTGGTAACTCCGGCCTGGAAGCTGCCATCGATCTTTCATCCATTGCTTCTGAGGTTACCGTGTTAGAGTTTTTGGATACGCTTAAAGGCGACCAGGTGCTGCAGGACAAGCTGGCTCAACTGCCCAATGTGAAAGTGATTACCAACGCACAAACCCTGCAGGTGGAGGGTGATGGAACCAAGGTAAAGGGCTTACAGTTCAAGCATCGTGGCAGTGGCGATACTGAACAGTTAAGCACTGATGGGGTGTTTGTGCAGATAGGTCTTCAGGCTAACAGTGCCGTGTTTGCGGATGTGGTGGAGACCAACCGCATGGGTGAAATCGAAATTGATGCTCATTGCCGCACTAAAGTACCCGGTGTGTATGCTGCCGGTGATGTGTCGGTAGTGCCCTACAAACAAATTGTAATTGCCATGGGCGAAGGTTCCAAAGCAGCGCTTTCTGCTTTTGAAGACAGCATTAAAGGCAAGCTGCTCGCCAATTAAAACCTGGCTTCCTGACTAAAAATTGGTAAAAGAAAGGGTGATCTGCCCAAACAGCAAGTTCATGGATATTTATTTGCTTTTAAAAATGGTATAAAGATAGATGAGAAGCTTCTTTTTTGGGGATTTGTTAAAATAAGGTCGTAACTTGATTAATTGTTACAGTGTTGATCTTTAAATATATAGTCCTATGAAAATATTCATTAAAATAACATTTGCTATTTTGTTTCTTTGGATATCACAGCTTCAATCACAAGTTAAAAATTCGGATACTAATTTGCATTTGGCAGTCCTTCAGGGAAACTTGGAAAAGGTAAGTGAAATCTTGAAATCCGGATCAAATATAAATGAGAAGGATCAGTACGGATCCACCCCACTCATTATAGCAACAACATTTGGTAAGCAGCAAATAGCAAAGTTATTGATTGAAAGCGGAGCCGATTTAAGTATAGCTAATAGTCAAGGTTCTACACCACTGCATATTGCTGCTTTCTTTTGCCATAAAGACATTGTTAGGATGCTTCTTCTAAAAGGAGCAGATAAGTATATTAGAAACAATGATGGAGCCACAGCCTTTGATATTGTTACGGCACCATACGGTATTGATCGAGAAGTGTATAGACAATTAGAGGGTGCATTAGGGCCAATGGGCCTTAAAGTTGATTCGAATTATATTAAGACTACCAGGCCAAGTATCGCCGAGATACTTAACGAAGATGCTTCCCACTACAAAAGGGTTAATTATAAACCTGTAAACCGGAAAGGCTGGCCTATTTCAAATCCCTCAGAACAGGTATTGGATAAAAATCTTGTTGCTGACCTATACTCCGATGCCTCCCATCTAGAAACATTGTACAGTTTACTTATTGTTAAAAACGGTTATCTTATCGGAGAAGGGTATTTTAATAAGGGATCTATAGATCAGTTATCACAGCGTGCGTCGGTAACTAAAAGTTATGTTTCGGCATTGCTTGGTATAGCCATTGAAGAAGGGTGCCTTGCAGGTATTGATCAGAAGATGCTTGATTTTTTCTCAGAAATGGAAGATAAAATAGCAGACCCACGAAAAAGACAAATTACTATCAAGCAAATGCTGCAAATGCGCGCGGGGTATCCATGGGAAGAAACGGAAGATAAATACTGGAATACCATATGGTCAGGAAAATATATTGATGCAATAGATGATATTCCATTGACACATGATCCAGGCAGTGCTTTTCAGTATAGTAATCTAAGCTCCAATTGGCTTGCCATGATCATTTCCCGTGCTTGTAACACTGACCTAAAGTCATTTGGCGAAAAATACTTGTTTACTCCTCTAAATGTAAAGATAGGGGATTGGCCTAAAGACCTGGACGGGTATCGTATTGGTTCCGGCGATATTCAATTTACGGCCCGTGATATGGCAAAGTTTGGATTGTTGTATTTGAATAAAGGTCAGATTGATGGACGTCAGATAATTCCATCAGACTGGGTGAAGGAGTCCACTCAACCTTACTCAACCAATATTAATTCAGTTGGTGTAAAATCGGGTCGTTTAGGTCGCTATTTTAAGGATGTTGGATATGGCTATCAATGGTGGTCAGCAAGTGTTGGAGAACATCAATTTAATTACGCCTGGGGTCATGGTGGACAGTTAATCGTTATCTTGAGTGATTTAGATATGGTGATTGTTACTACTGCTGATCCGTTTTATGGAAAAGAGGCACATTTTAAAGCATGGAAACATGAACAGTCGATAATTAATTTGATTGGCAAATTTATCAACTCGTTACCACGTGCTGAATAATTACATCGCAATGGGAAAATCACATCAGTATTATTCGGATCGCATTTTGAAGAGTTTAAAACTTCACTTTTAAATACAGCAAGGGCGTAAAGCCCAGAGCGGATGTGTTGACGTACACCGTGTTGACCTGGTCAAGCGGTACCACATTAAATTGGTTGTATTTAATGTTGTTGGTATCAAATACATTCATAAGCGATAAGCCTGCTTCACCTGTAAATTTGCGCCGTGATAAGCGATAAACCAAGGCGGCATCGAGGCGCTGATAATCCTTATTAACGTTTTCCTGCAAGAGGTAATTACGGTAATATGGAAACCCGGAACCATACACGTATGCCGCCGATAGATGAAAAGGACCGAAATTTAGCAGGCCGGCTATTTTCAGTTCATGCCGCTGATCCTGCGGTGTTCGCTGGTATTCTTCAGTGGTAAAAAACGGGTAATACTCTTCCGCTCTGCTTAAGGTATAGGAGGTCCAAAAGGTATGGTGTCCAAAATCCTTTTTCAGGTAAATATCCATGCCGTAACTTCGGCTGTCGCCATTGTATAAATTGCTGATCAGATCGGAACGAACAAAACGTGTTAAACCTTTATAGGATTTGTAAAAGGCTTCAATGCTTGCCAAAAAATCATCGGGTGTATAGGCTAAGCCAAGCACATAATGCTGCGATTCAATAACAGGTATTTCATCGTCATCGGCAATGGTCCACGAATAGCGATAATTACCGCTCTCATCTTCAATCGAGCTTTTTACTAAATACTGATGATAGAGTCCCCAGGATGCCTGCAGTTTTATCTTTGGCGCGGGCTGAACCGATAGTGCCAGGCGGGGGTTGATGTAATTTTTACTCAGGAAAAAAAAGTGCTTATAGCGCAGTCCGGCAATCAGCTTAATTTGCGGCGATAGCTGCACGGCATCCTCGATATAATACGACAGCCGGTTAGCCCTTTCCGATAAATCGATGTAGGTATTTGAGAACGTATCCTCGCGCAACACTACCTGGTTATGCACATACTCCAAACCGGTTGTTATTTCATGATGCGAGCCGGCCGGGATGCGATGCTCCCAGCTTACTGTTGATTCAATGATATCGTTGTGAGCCTCTTCATCCCTAATGTGTCTGTCGTTTTTGTTTTTTCCCCGCTCAATGGCTTGCTGTAAGTTGTAATACGATTGTAAAGTTGAATAACTAACTCGCAAGCTTGATGAATAGCCATTGCTCCAGCTTTTACTATAAGAGATAGTACCACCCATTTGCTGTTTATCCTGGACGACTTCCTGTTGCCAGCGGCCTCTGCCATATGTTTGAGCGGTGCGCATGACAAACTCATCATTACCCTTTAAAAGGCTGATGTAGAATAGTGTATTGCGGTCGCCCTGATAGGAGTATTTGAAATTGAAGTCGTGAAATTGATAGTCGGGAGTAACATCGACCTGATTGATATTGAAGGTTTGTGCTTCATTAATAACATCATCAGCCCTTAGCAAATTATGATAGCTCTGACGGAAGGCCAGCATCACAGACGATTTTTTAAGCAACGGCAGTTCAAGCATGCCGTTGATAGTTTGGTTATTGACAAACACATTGAAGCCCGGCTGTTTGGTGCTTCCATTTTTTCCGATGATATTAACAATGCCGCCCGTTACATCGGGTAGGCGAGCGCCATAGGCACCTTTGTATACTTCAATATGCTTGGCCATATATGGGTTGACAGCACTAATATTATCATTGAAATTATTTAGCCCCCAAATGGTAAAACCATCGAAAATAACCCGGCTTGTTCCTTCCGGACTTCCCCAAATAACCAAATCATTGGCTTGCTCTCCGGTGGCAAGAATGCCCGGCTGTAAACGCAGCAGGTTAAACACCGAATTATCGCCATTGCCGGGTAAATAGTGGGCGATATGATGGTTGAGGTGCAGCAAACCCGCTACCTGACCCAGTTGTGCTGCTTTTTCAACCATGTTGTTCGTAACAATAACTTCTTTCAGGCCCACCGCTGAAGGCTGTAGGCTGAGCACGTGCAGCTGCCCCGGCGTTAGGAGTGTGTCGAGTAGGTAACATCCCAAATGAGAGACGATTACATCTTGAGCACTGTCTGATTGAAAGCTAAGATTAAAGACGCCATTCTGGTCGGCCACGGTCTGCCTGCCCCCGGCACTAACATGCGAAAAAGGCAGGCTTTCGCCGCTTCCGTATTCAACTACTTTACCATACAGCATTGCGGGTGTATCCGCAGGCTTTCGCCGGTAAATAATATAAACTTCTCCATGTTTTTCGAAGCTCAGGGGGTAGGCTTTTAATAAAGTATTTAAGGCCTCGTCAACACTATCAAAATGCGCGGTGCAGGTGATGGCATATTGAGCAAGCTGTGCATCATTAAATGAAAACTGAAGTTTATATTCCCCGCGCCATTGGATTAATAACTCATTAAGGGGCATTGCCTGACAATTGACCTCAAGTGATTGCGCATTAACAGCTGCGACTGATGTGAGCCATAAATATACACTGATGGTAATTAATTTATTCACGCCGCTTATTTTTGCCCGGTTGCTATTGGTAATGGTCGTTTAGTTTTATTCAGAAAGCAGTATGCCTGTTCTAATTGTTTGATGTCTATAACTATAATGCTCAAATATCTATCGCTCGAATCAGCTAATAAACCCGATAGCCGTCTGCTGTTTTCTCAAATTGAAGTCCCATGGAACGGCAAATCAGATGCATCACCTCGTCGGCCGTATGGCTCCGTGTAAAATTACCGCTGTACAAACCTTCCAGCTTTTGTGGTGTTTGAATATGGATGCCATACTGTCGCTCCACTTCTTCGAACACCTGATATAAGGGACAGGCGGTAAAAGTGAACATGCCGTCGCGCCAGGATTTGGCCTCGTTCACATCTTTGTGTGTTTCACTCAGTACTTTACCATCGGGCTGTATGCAGGCCTGCATATTTGCTGTAATATCGGCAGTTTCGCCGCTAAGCACGCTCTCCACCCGCACCTTACCCGAATAGCAGCTAACCTTATATTGATTATAGCGTGTATAAATATTAAAGCGGGTGCCCAACACACGGGTGCGTCCTAGGTCTGATACCACCTCAAAGGTTTTGCTTTTGGCTACGCTGAAAAAGGCCTCGCCCCGCAGCTGAACCTGGCGGCGGAAAGGCCACCACAACGGATTATACTGAATTGATGAACCGGCGTTAAGCGAAATACTCGATCCATCGGGTAACAGGGTGATCAAATGTTGGCCGGGCACTGCTTCAACCGTTTTAGTATAGTAACGGAAAAAAGCCGAGGTGCCTAATAACACCATAAAAGCGGCCGCCACAGCCATGTAAAATGAAAGAAAACGCTTGGGCGCTTTATTTATCCTTGGTGAGGCAGGCTGCTTATTAATCATTGTTTCCATCTGTTGCCATACCTCTTCTTTTGCGCGCGAATAGGGTATTTCAAGCTTAGGTAACGAGCTTGAAGATTGTTGTTCGTCCCACCATTTGTTCCTATTCAAACCATTCTGTTTCATTGTACTGTTAATGCTAGTCTTAAATAATGTAAGGCTTTTTGCATGCGTTTTTCAACAGCTTTTACACTGATATCCAAACGTGCGGCTATCTCATGGTATTTTAAGGCATCCATCCGGCTCATTAAAAATACTTCTCTTTGTGTATCCGGCATCGCTTTCAGAGCCTTTTCGTACATTGTTTTTAGCTCTTTATAAAACAACGCCTCATCGGCCGAGGATTCATCGCCGTTGGTAAATGGCCTGGCCATAAAGGCCAGTTCTACCTGGCGGTGGCGATACTCACTAATTATGGCATCGCGAGCCATTTTGTACAACAGAGCCAGCTGTTCATTTTGTGGTTTGTGAAGTTGCTTTTCCCATAACTTCATAAATACCTCCTGCGCAATGTCGGTGGCCTGCTCGGCCTGCCCGCAACGGTAATAAATGTAATTGCGTAAGGCATCAAAATGCTTATCAAACAACTCTTTAAACTCTTCCCGTTTCACGATACGAAGGCTTAGTAAACAACATAAGCTAAGTTAACACGAAAAAGTGTAATTTGTCTTATGCCATGCTTGTAATATTTTTCAACCCCAAAGGTGCTTAGCCTTTGGGGTTTAACAGGATTTGAGGAGGCTTATTGACCCTTATGGTTTTGGTTGTTTACCTGCCGGCGCTCGCGCACACAATTACCAATGGTAAAACGATGACCACCTTCAGCACTGTTCATCCATGCTTGGTTGTCGCAGGTGCCATTACCGTAATTAATTTTGGCAAACTCTACACCATTTTTCATAAAGGCAACTTCACCGGCTACAATGTATCGGCAATCACCGCGTTTAACCAGTCGGTTTCGGATCTGACGCTGATACATATTGCCATCTGAATCCTCGCAGCTCATCGATCCGGTAATTTCGAATACATCATCCAAATGATTCAGCGCTGTGCCCATGCCTTCTACCCACACCCGGGTGCACTCACAGTCGCGCTCAATAACAGTCCCATCTTCTAGTGTGAAGGTTAAATCACGGGTAATTACTACTTTCTGTTCGTCGATTAGGAAAGTTTTTACAATGATGCCTTCAATGCTTACGCCATCCACACTAAAATCGATAAAGGTAATGGTACAGGTGGCGCCATTTTCGGTGCGAGGGGCTGTTTGCACAATTTGAATAATGCCTGAAATGATGCGACCGTTGGCCAGCTCAGTGCTTTCGCCATAATCCAGGGTGATGGTGCGTGGCCATCCCTCTTCGCCATAATCAATCTGCACATCCGGACATTGATTCAGCTTGTAACGTTCGCGATAGCGATGGTGGTTTGGTCCCGAGCCACTTTTTAATTCATATTCCGTCTGATTGGAAAACAAGCCGGTGACTGCCTCATCGCTGCCGGTAAATAATTCTACTTCGTAGGCTGCGGCCTCTGCCACATCGTCTAATTTAGCTTCCGTTGTAACAACGGACTCGGTGGTTGACTTTAAGTCAAGCTCTGGCAACAGATTTTCATCAATCATGTTGTCATTTTTATCGCAGGCGGTCATTCCTGCAATAAGGGCTAGTGCGAATAATACTTTTTTCATGGGTCTGAACTTTAAGTGTTTTTAAATTATCGGATATAACTAGATTTTGGCATGCTTGCGCCTTCATCTATTTATATACCGCATTAAAAACCGCTTACCCTACCTGAAAATCTATTTTAATAGTTTACTTTTTGAACAACTAATTGTGTAGTTTGTACTTACACAAAGATTGTCAGATGTTTTTTAACAACTTAAGTTAAGCTATATTGGATAGAAAAACAGTGTTTGTTTAATGTTAGTTGTTTGCCTAAGAATTATCAGTGTCATAAATGGTATTTAAGGATGGGGGAAAATTTAAAAGAAGTCGCCTTACTGTTTTTCAAGTTAGGGAGCATCGCCTTTGGAGGACCAGCTGCGCATATCGCAATGATGGAAGAAGAAGTTGTGGAGAAGCGAAAATGGATGTCGCATCAGCATTTTCTTGATTTGGTAGGGGCCACCAACCTTATTCCGGGCCCAAACTCTACCGAAATGACAATGCATTGTGGAAATGAAAGAGCGGGTTGGAAAGGATTAATTGTTGCGGGTACATCTTTTGTTATTCCTGCGGTTACTATTACTATGGTTTTTGCGTGGCTCTATCAGCAGTATGGACAATTGCCAACGGTCGAACCTTTTATTTACGGCATAAAACCTGCCGTTATTGCCATTATTCTAGGGGCTGCTTATCGACTTGGGAAAAAGGCACTCAAAAATGTAGAACTTGGAGTATTGGGTGTATTGACATTGATCGCCTGCCTGCTTGGTGTTCATGAGATTTTAGCGCTTTTTACTTGTGCATTACTGGGTTTGATTTGGTATTTTGTTCGTAACTCCAAAAACAGTTTAAATAGTTTTGCTCCCTTGGTTTTTCTTCAGGTTACGGCATCAGCGGGTTCGCTAAAAGTTTTCTGGACTTTTTTAAAAGTTGGCGCCTTGCTCTATGGTAGCGGATATGTGCTATTTGCTTATTTAGATGCAGAATTGGTGAATACAGGTTTACTGTCGCGCCAAGAGCTGATTGATGCTGTGGCCGTTGGGCAATTTACGCCCGGTCCTGTTTTATCCACAGCAACATTTATCGGTTGGCAATTGGGAGGCTTTTGGGGAGCCGTTGCGGCTACTGTTGGAATCTTTCTTCCTTCCTTTATTTTTGTGTCTATTCTCAATCCACTTATTCCAAAGATGCGAAAGTCAAAAATTATGGCAGCATTTTTAGATGTTGTAAATGTTGCTGCAGTGGCTGTAATTGTATCTGTATGTGTTGAGATGGGAAAAGATACCTTAACGGATTGGCGTACTATTGTAATTGCTGTCTTCAGTATAATTTCTCTTTTTGTTTTTAAGAAAGTAAACAGTGCCTTTATAGTTATTGGCGGAGCTTTGGCAGGTTACCTTTTAGGTTTGCTATAAGGCTTTAATCAACTGCGTTAATTTGTCTTTCAAAGCATTTATATTATCTGCTCAACTAAAAAATACTGAAAGGAGGGAGTGAGCACTTCTGAACTTAAGTTGTTGCCATCCAGCGTTACTTTATTGGGAGTATTATCGAGATTATTTGACCAATCCCATTGTGTTTCAATTTCATGGCTCTCCTTATCATTGAATAGTTCCTCGCTAATTACATTAAAATATATTTTATCCATTCGCTCACTTTGGCTCGAAGTAGCGCTTACTTTTAAATAAAGTATCTTATTAATGTACTCACTTTCAACTATCAATTCAAGATCATTTTCTGATGCCGGAGCCAAGGAAAAATTGTTTTTAAGAAGATTCAAATCAATGTCTTCCAGGAGGTTATTATTATCCGCATCTACAAACTTTAAATGGTAGGTGTAGAGGTACGGAGGAAGCGAATCCAATTTGGAACGGGTGCAATTTGCAAAGATTAAGGTGCTGAATATTAGTGTAATAATGTAAGTTGTTTTCATGACTAAGTGGGTTTTATCGAAGGGTCACTCGTTTATAGCAATAATTATTTGAGGATGAAGTAACTTGTATAAAGATAAACTTACTGATATATATATATCCAATTTAAGGGCGCAATTTATTTCATTTTCTGAAGTTTACTGGTTTAACTATAATTTCTATTTTTGTTCTTAATAAATTAAACAGCGCCTTTATAGCAATTGGCGGGGCTTTGGCAGGTTACCTTTTAGGCTTGCCTTGAACCAGTCATGTTTTAATCAACTTAAAATCAAAATAATGTCTGATCTGAAAAAAGAGAAATTGAAGAGTAGATTAATCATATCCTTGGGGATGCTTTGTCTCGCACTGTACTTTGTGCTCGATCATTATACTAACACTCCGGATTTTTTCCTTGGCTTGTTTGTTGGTTTATCTGTCGGCTTAAATCTTGTAGGTGTATTTTTAATGGTGAAGTGGCTTCGGAGATTGACAGATAAAGCCGCTGGATTATGAACTAAGGCTTCGAGCTGCAGAAGCAAATTTAAAAATGTGACGTGCTTTGGCAGAGCGGGGAATTATATAAGCTCAAATTTTCAGGTCTTATCTTCCTTGTTGCGGTTCTCCAATTGTTTGTCAACGGGCAACAGCGCATAGTTGATAAGGAAAATGATCAGTGTGCCTGCCAGTGCTTCCAGATAATATCCTGCGGCTATTAAACATCCTATGGCCGAGCCACACCATACGGTTGCTGCGGTGGTGAGACCTTTTATATTTAGGCCTTCCTTAAAGATGATGCCGGCACCCAGAAAGCCAATACCGGTGACCACCTGTGCAATAATGCGGGTTACGTCACCTTCGTTTTGGGTGATCTTAATCGATAGCATCACGTAAAGAGCCGAGCCTACAACAACAAGAGTGTTAGTGCGTAAACCTGCTGCCTTGTGGTGCCAGCCCCTCTCAAATCCGATGATTAAACCGGCTGCCAGGGCGCACAGTAAGCGTATTATAAAATCCAGATAACTCATATTTGAGTAGTTTAAGGCATAACAGCTGTGGAGTCCCCCTAAAGGATTTTATTGGGGAGACTGTTTTGCTGTCGTGTCATCATTATTCTGGCTCTGGTCTTTTTCCTTTTTGAGCTCATGAGCCTGTTGTTTTTTCCAGCGCTGACGGGCATACTCCTGCATATCGGTGATGGTATCTTTCTCATCGAGTATTTCAAGACCAAGCAGCGTTTCTATCACATCTTCCATGGTAACAATGCCATCTACACCACCATATTCATCTACTACCACAGCGATGTGTTCTTTTTTAGCCATCAGCTGCTCCCACAGTTCGAACAGCACAATGCTGTTAGGAACAATCACTATCTGTCGCTTAATGTCTTTCAGCTTCAGTTCGTGTTGGTCTTCCGCCAGCTTCTCCATTACTTCCTGGCGAAATACATAGCCCGTAATATTTTCATCGTGTCCGGCATAAACCGGAATGCGCGAGAAGCGAGGGTAATTCTTATTAGAAAGGAAATCATGAAGCGGCATATTTTCATCAGCCAGCGTTACTACCACCCGGGGTGTGATAATGCGCTCTACTTTAATGTTACGCAGGCGCAGCAGGTTTTGTATAATTCGGTGCTCCTTACTGTTAAATATGCCTTCGTCAGCACCAATGGTGGCCAGGGCTGCGATCTCCTCACGGCTTGTAGTTTTCTCGTCGGTATTGCGTGCCAGTAGGCGTGTGATAAAGGCCGATACCACCACAAGTGGATAGGTGATAAATATCATGCCGCGTATAATGGCTGCCGTAATACTGGCCAGGTGTCGCCAGTAGTTGGCACCTATGGTTTTGGGTATAATTTCGGTGACCACCAGGATGAGAAGGGTGAGTACAGCCGACACAATACCAAAGGATGCCTCGCCAAATACCTCGATGGCCTGAGCGCCTACGCCTGCTGCGCCTACCGTGTGCGCCACTGTGTTTAGTGATAAGATGGCGGATAGGGGCTTGTCAATGTTGTTTTTTAATTTTGTGAAATAGTGAGCCCAGCCTCTGCCTTCATCGCTTTTAACAATCAGAAAGGATTGTGGAGTAGATAGTAATACGGCTTCCATAATAGAGCACATAAAGGAAACAACGAGGGCCAATGAAAGATAGGCGAGCAGTAGAAACATTGCTGCAATGAGTTTTTAGTGGGGTTAATTAATTATTCTAACTAACCAAAGTTAAAAACTTAATTCCTGAAAACCTTACGCAAGTAGCTTTGGTGAATGCTAAAAAACAAAACATGCGCACTATCGGCCGATGGTGAGCATGTACAGATAAATATAATCGAATAATTTTCCGCTGGTTACTGTAGGGGAGTTGCTTTTCCTTTGTTGTGTTTCAGGGAAAAGGTGCCGTTGTCATTAAACTGCACGTCAAAGCCATTGTCTTTCATCTTTTTCACAAACTCGGCTTTTTCCTCCGGGGTGTTGAAGCTGGTTTTTTTTCCTTCCGTTTTCTTGACACCCTCGCCACCGTTTAAAATGAAATTAATGGGTACCGTGTAGCTCACATTTACTGTTTTGCCTTTTTGCTTACCGGGTGTCCACTGTGGCATTTCTGAAATCACTCTAAGGGCTTCTTCATCCAAAATTGTGAAACCTGAGCTGCGCGCTATCTTGGAATTAGCAACCTGTCCGTCTTTGTCCACAATGAAAGTAACGTAAACACGACCGCTAACACCTGCTTTTTCAGCTGCCTTAGGGTAATCAATACTGTTGAAAATATGGTCGCGCAAGGCTTCTTCGCCGCCGGGAAACTGAGGCATTTCCTCCACGATAAAAAATACAGGTCCTGTGATCGCCTTTAGCTGTGCATTGGTGTTTTCCACTGCATCCTTTATGGCTGCTTCGTCTTCTGTAAGCGCAGGTTTCTCATCGTCCAACTCACAGGCAAAAAGTCCAACAATTAAGGCCATGCATAGTATTGCCAGTGTAGGTTTCAGGGCTATGAATTTTTGTATGCTATCTTTCTTCATCATGGTAAATCTTTTTTTGGTTAGTGACTGATTGAAGTTATTTACCGGCAGCAGGCGGGCACCTGTGGCCTGATATAGCAATAACTCCTTGTAACATTTGGCTGAATAGCCTTTGTCAAGCACCTGCCGGTCGGCCTGGAACTCGTGTAGTTCCTTCAGTAGACTGTGCAGATACCATGCAAAGGGATTGAACCATTGAATAATAAGCAGTAATTCAATCAAGAGCACATCCCAGCTGTGTCGCAAGCGCACGTGGGTAAGCTCATGAATCATAATCTGTTCCAGCTCGTCGTGGGCATAGCGTTGCTGGTTGACAAACACCACATTGAAGAATGAAAAAGGATTGAAATGGCCGGGCAGGTTCGCTACCTTATATCCTTTGAAACGCACTATTTGGAGCTTGCCGGCCATACCGCCCAGGCGGATGAAGCCCATCATCAGGCGGAGGAAAAGACCACCACAGCCAATCAGGTATAACCATTTAAAGGCTGATGACTGTGCCACTGCAGGGACAATTATGGCTTTGGTATTTTGGGCATACACGGTTACGCTCGTTAACATATTGCCGGCAAATGCATCGCTTTGGGCTCCCCGGCCAAGGGATATGCTGAGGAAGGGTATTACAGCAGCTACCACCAGCGATGCCAGTAAGTAAAAACGGTTAAAAGTAAACCTTGCCTCATAATGCAGCACACCACGGTAAAAAATGGTCAACAGGCCCAGTATTAGTGCCGACTCCAGTAAATAGTTTACAAGAAAGCTCATGGGATATACGGTAAAAAAATTATTCTGCGTCTTTTTTCACTTCTTTGAGTAGCTCTTCCAGTTCGTCTATGGCCATCTTGTCTTCTTTGGCAAAAAAAGAAACCAAATTTTTAAACGAGTCCTGAAAGTAGTTGGCCATAAAGCGCTTCATAAAAGCTTTTTTATAGCTCTCCTGGCTCACGATTGGGAAATACACATATCCTTTGCCTTTCTTTTCATGATCGACAAAACCCTTGTTCTCGAGTATGCGCACAATGGTGGATACGGTATTATAAGCCGGTTTGGGTTCCGGCATGAGTGCTACGATGCTTTTCACATTGGTGGTGCCCAGTTCCCAAAGCTTTTGCATCACTTGTTCCTCTGCTTTTGTCAATTCCTTCATTCTATTCAACTAAAATATTAGTTCAAATGTAGCTTAATATTTTTAATCGCAAAAGTTTTCCACTATTTTTTTAGTTGAATAAACTTATTAAGCAATTTCTTCCTGTAATATTTTGTCCACGAGATCTTTAATAGCATCGTGTTGTTTGGTATCAGTGGGATTTTTTGTTGTGGAGAGGGTAAGGGCGTCGATAAATATCATGCCCAGGGCTTTAAATACGCGCTTAAACTGTTCGATGGCTAAATCGCAGTCACCCGGCTCAGCACCATCGGGCAGAAGGAGAGCAGCGCGTTTGCCATGCAGCTTTTTATTGGCAAAATAGGGGCGAAAGCGGTCGATCATTAGTTTGGTCTGTGCCGAGGGGCCAAACCATTCGATGGGCGTGCCAAAAACAATAACATCGGCCCATTCCAGATTGTCGTAAAGTATGCTCATGCCATCCTGCTGCACGCACTCCATGTTTTGCTCTTTGCAGCGGCTGCATTCAAAGCAGGGGCTTATTTTGTGCTGATAGAGATAGTAGGTACGACAGTTGGCACCTTCGCCACTGAGGCGATTGGCCAGGGCTGTACCCGCAGCGGCTGTAGTGCCATTCATTTTCGGGCTTCCGATGAAAATTGAGACGTGCATAGGGTTTGGATTTAAATGTAAATCACAAGTTACTAATAATTTAGTACTTACACTAAGTACACTGTATAAAACTTTGTAACATATGATAAGGGCTGCTCGTCCTACCTTTGATTAAAAATTAAAACCCACTGTCATGATTAATAAACGAGGACTGAAAATAAGTTTTATGTTCCTGCTGTTGCTTGCATTGCCGCTGGTCGCTCAGGAGAAGGAGAGGACAAAGACTGTCGTTAAGCTTGAGGAGTCAAAAGGGAAGAGTGTGATAAGCACGTCGGGTGTGCGGGTAGAGGTGGATGAGCTAAGCGATACTCTTACAACGATTACCCTGGGTACACGGCGCCTTGAGATTATCGATGACTATAACCGCCCCAAGGTAAAAATGGTGCGTTTGCCACGCGAAAAATTTAAAGGCCACTGGGCGGGATGTGAAATAGGCTTTAACGGATATATGACCTCCGGCTTTTCTTCCGACTTACCTAATGATGCTTTGTTTATGGATTTGAATAGTTCCAAATCGGTGCAGTTCAGCATAAATTTTCTGCAGTACAACATTTCTTTGCAGCAGCAGAAAAATAATATTGGTCTTGTGTTGGGAGCCGGACTTAGCTTCTATAATTACCGCACCGATCAGCCCTATTATTTCAAACGTCATCCCGATACGGGTATGACTGTGGGTGAACCGCTCCCTGAAGGCAGGAAGGTTGAGAAAAATAAAATTACGAGCACCTTTGTTAATATTCCTCTTTTGTTTGAATGGCAGGTTCCGGCCGCTGAGCCCTTTCATCGTTTTTATGTGTCGGCCGGTCCCTATTGTGGGTTTAAACTGGGGGGACATACCAAGATGGTATATAAAGCCGCCGGTGAACGCATTAAAGATAAGAGTAAGGATAACATTAATCTCACACCTTTTCAGTATGGTGCCATGGTGCGCATAGGATATCGTTTTATCAACCTGTATGCTACCTATAATTTCTCTACTTTTTATACTAACAACCGCGGTCCTGAGTTATACCCTTTTAGTATTGGTTTATCGCTTATTCAATTCTAATAAAGTAATCATTTATGTTACAGCGATTCATCATTAGCTTTATTACTTTTTTCATCGCTTTAGTGTTGCAGGCGCAGAATATAGCACCGGAGCTTGCAGCTCGTTACGATCAATACCGCGAGTTCGCACCGGGCTTATATCGTGTGCAGAAGAATGGCCTAGTGGGGGTTGTAGAAGCAGGGGGTACGATCATAATTCCTGTTGATTATAACCAGGTGTGGCGTCTTAATGACGAGGGCTATTGCCGGGTACTGAAAGCGGGTAAGGTGGGTGTGTACCATCTTTCTGGCCGTGTTATTATACCGGCTGAATATGACCAGGTGTGGCCCTTTGACCAAGGAAGAGCAAAGGTAATGCGGCAGGGAGTGATGGGCTATTATAATACCCGCGGTGAAGTACTTGTGCCATGTGTCTATCAACAGATATGGTCTTTTGACAATGGTAGGGCACGTGTGCAAAAGGAAGGTTTGGTGGGTTACATCGACACCTTGGGTTATGAGTTGATTCCAACTGTTTATCAGCAAATATGGCATTTTGAGGATGGGCGTGCCCGTGTGTTGAAAAACAATAAAGTGGGCTTTATCGATGAGCATGGTGGTGAGGTGATTGCCCCCGTTTACACGCATATATGGTCTTTTGAAGAGGGCAGGGCAAAGGCTTTGTTGGATGGGCAGATAATTTGGATAAATGGCAATGGGGAGCAATTGGACTTGCCCACTCCTGGGTATGATGCTGTCTCGGTATTAAGAGCAGATGGAGAAGATGGCCTTGAGGCCGATCAACCAACAGAAGGACGTACAAGGCGCCTTACGATTTTGGGTAGCGATATTGAGGTAACGAATAGTGAGCATACTTCGCTATCTGTAAAAAAGAGGGCGGAAGAGCGTTTTCGTAGTCGTCGTTTTAAGGGACACTATGCGGGGGTAGAGCTGGGTTTTAACACCTTGCTTAATCACGGAGGTAGCCCCGCCCTTGCACCTCCCAATCAGTATATGGAGGTGAACACGGGTAGGTCAACCACCTGGGCGCTTAATCCCTTGCAATGGAGCATTGGCCTTAATCGCAAGGGTAATTTCGGATTAATAACCGGCCTGGGTATTGAATGGAATAATTATCATTTTGCTCATGCTAACACCATCGCGCGGGAGTCAGATGGCAGTATTGTGGAAATGCCCATTACCCGTCCGCTGCATAAAAATAAGTTGGTAACCACGCATCTGAACATGCCTTTGCTGATGGAATATCAGTTTCCGGCACGAGGACATCACCGGGCCTTGTATATATCAGCCGGCGCGATCGGAGGGCTGCGCCTGGGGGCACATACCCGTGTGGTGTACGATGATGATGAGCTGCCCCGAAAGCAAAAGCAAAAAGGCAGTTACAGCCTGCAGCCATTTCGCTATGGTGCCATGGTACGCATGGGCTATCGAGCCATTAACTTGTATAGCACCTATTATTTCTCCACTTTGTTTAAAGATAGTAAGGGGCCCGAACTGTATCCGGTGTCAATAGGTCTGAGCGTTTATCTTGATATTTAGCCTGAATAATTAATGTGTTTCATTAGATGCACCTACAGGTAGAGGGTTCAATAAGCTTTAGGGAACGGTTCTCTGTGATAAAGCACTGATAAAGAACCGTTCCGTATAAGATTGATTAATAGGGGATTTTCAAAACTTACTACTAGCTGTATCTTCTATCCGGATCACTATTTTGTCCTGCGTACCGCTTTTGGCTTTGGCCAGCAGGATGTTTTTACCCGGCTTAAGAGATATATTTTCCCAGATAAATCTGCCGTAATGCCCTTTTTGTCTGCCCAGCGATTGGCCGTTCACGGTGAGCTCCACACTTTTTTGATTGGAATAGACCTTGATGGTTTGTTGGGTGTTGCTGCGCTTATCCAAACGGCGTTCCGCAAAATAAACCAAAGGATCGGTGGTATTCCAGTTGGCTTTGTAAAAGTAAAAGGCATCCTTTTTAATGGCCCTGTCAAAGGTGATGAGCCCTTTATCGTTTTTGCCGGGCACTTCGCCCTCGGTGCGGTGGGCGGCTCCAAAGTCAAAGAGGTTCCAGATAAAGGTGCCCCATAAAAACGGGCGCTGATCGATAGCCATCCAGTGCTGCTCGTGAAAATGTGTTTGCCAGTTTTCGGGGTGCCAATAGCTGTTAGCCACAGGCTTTTTGAGCTCTTCCTGCTGGTGATAGATGCTGGCGCCGGCACCGTATTCGCTTATGCCAATGGGGGTGTTGGGGAATTCCTTGTGAGCCTTATCGGCCCACTGGCCTATGGAGGCCGGGGTGCCCCCATACCAGCCGTAGTATTTGTTCCAGGCGATCGTCTCGGTCAGCCTGTTCAGTTGTCCCCCCTGATTGCTGGCAGCTGTTGTCAGGCGCAAGGGATCCAGCTCTTTGGCCAATTGGTTAAGTTCCTGAACAAAGGCTACGGGATTATCACCCTCTTCTTTCAACTCGTTAAACAATCCCCAAAAACAGATGGAAGGATGATTAAATTGCTGGTAGATCATTTCTTTTAACTGCTGGCGACCATTTTCCTTAAACGATTCCTGGTTTACAAATCCTTTATCGCGGTAACCACCCGGACCCACAAAGGGAATCTCACTCCACACAATAAAGCCGGCTTCGTCCAGCAATTTGTACACGTAAGGATCCTGGGGGTAGTGGGAGAGCCGCACTGCATTGGCACCCATATCCTGCATGATGGCTATGTCCTCTTCATGGTGCAGTTTATTTAGCGCATTGCCTAGCTCCGGTCGGTCCTGGTGACGACACACACCCTTAAGTTGTAAACGATTGCCATTCAGGAAGAAGCCTTGGTGGGCATCTGCACGGAAGTAACGGAGTCCTAGTTTTGTGTGGGCATCATCCTGTAAATCACTGTTATGGTAAATCTTAAGCTCTACTGCATACATAAAAGGATCTGCCTGCCCGTTCCATAGCCGGGGATTATGAATAGAAAAAGGAATGGTTGCCACGGCTTGCCCCTGAGCATCCAGTGTATTATGGGTCTCTGTCTTTAGGATGACTTTTTCTCCGTTTCGTACCGTTATTTCCGTTTTCAGGGTTTCACCGGCCTGGCCGTTCAGGTGTACATTGGCTTCTACTTGTGCGCTTTGTTCATTCACCTGTTTTGGTTTCAGGTAGATGCCTTCCGAGCCGTAATGAAGAGGCGAGATGCAATTTGGGTTTTCTATCAGCAGTTCCACATCGCGATAGATGCCGCCATACATGTTAAAATCGCCGAGCAGTGGCATAATATCCAGCTGGGGCGCGTTATTCACCCTAACCTGTAGGGTGTTATGCTCGCCCGGACGTACTAGGTTTGTTATCTCAAAAGTAAAGGATGTATAACCGCCCCGGTGCTCGCCCACATGCTGCCCGTTGATGAAAACGTTAGCAATTGTGTTAACGCCATAGAATTTCAGGAACAGACGTTTGTTTTTCCATGCGGCAGGAATCTCCAGATTACGCTCATAGTTACCCAGCCCCCGGTAGTAGTCGGCATTGCCTCCCAGGGCATCCCCGGTGTTCCAGGTGTGCGGCAGGTTTACTTTCTCGTAAACTCCTTTGCGCAATTCATAACCGGGTGTATAGCGCCAGTATCGATTAAGGTTCATCACCAATCCGGCAATCACAGGTAGGTTGCTCATCAATAGCAGTAGGGCAAGGCTTATGTGTTTATAATTCATGATAGATGATTAAAATTGGGCATATGAGAAAATCCGGTCAATTTAAGTATCCTGAATATCCCTCTTCCCCTTTTGCCAGAGCAAAAGGGGAAGTATCCCGCCAAGAGCAGTGGGACAGGGATTTAAGGTTGCTGTATTTTTGTATGCACATTGTCGCATACAATAGTTATTTGCTGTTATTTTTGATTGTTACAGCATTAGGTGCCGACAGCTCGGTACGAACGGCTTTGCTCCAATCCATTTGCTTCTCGAAATGATTGTTGCTGATAGTTATATTGTTCACGTGCTCAAAAAAGAACGCATGTTTATTCCAGTGAAAAGGCTCGAACTCACTATTGTACTTCACTGTATTGTTGCGAAAGATAAGCCCCTCGGTGGATTTGGCATACAGAATGGGGTGGTCGAACATCTCAAAGGTGTTGCCTTCGATGACGATACCCGAATGGAAAAACTTCTGTTGCTCCTTAAGGTTTGGGATTTCCGGGTAGATGGAAATAGCGGCATTGGTAAACTGATAATAGGCCGTAAGCCCGTTCACAAAGCGGTTATTTCTGATCAGCACATTACGGCAGGCTCCGGTTTCGTACCAGCCGTTACAATCGCCGCACAGCAGTATGGCCGTGCCATGCGTGTGGTCGAACAGATTATTTTCGCACACCACGCGTTTGGGGGTGCTAAATAGAGAGCCCCGTGCCCGGTTGTTGCGGATCACATTATCAGAGAACACCACTTCCGGCGTCCAGGTGAGGTTTTCGATGCCGTATTTACCAGTTTCGGATAGCTGTTGCGGCAAATCTTTGCTAAAGCTTATCTCAAACTCTTTGGCACCAAATTCGGTGGGCTTGTCAACAGCCTTAATGGATTGAATGGTGTTGATATGCTTGCCCACCAGTTCCATCTTTTCCGACTCTACAAACTGCACGCTGTCGCCTTTTTCGCCCCATTTAAAGCCCCAGGCCTGGGGGTGCATGTAGCGGCCTCGCAGGGTGCGATCGTTAACGCGGGCTGTTACGCGCAGGTAGGTGCCGTGCACGTTAATGGCATCATCAGCCATGCCCTCGTATAGTCCGTTTTTGGAGATGATGAGGCCTTTGCAGGCCGAAAAATGGGTGGCATCAGCCTGCGTAGTAAAATATCGTGGGTCGTCGTCGCCGCGTAGGCATACGCTAAAACCGTCTAAGGTAATGTTCTCGCTCATCTGCGCCAGCAAACCCATGCCCTCGGCATAGTGTACGGTCACATTTTTAAAGCTTGTGTTTAAACATTCGCTAACCAAGATGCCGGGTGTAGGACGGTAGTAGGTGCGTAATACAAAGCATTCGCCGGGTGTGGTATATTCTGCCTGTTCCCAGCCTTTGATGCTTAGGGTGTTGGGACTTAATTCACTTACTGAGGTCGGGTTAAAAGCCACATCAGCACGGCCATAGGCCAAACGTTTATCGGCACGGAAGGGCATGCACACAAAGGGGCTCAGCTCATAGCCCTCGCCTTCGATTACTAGCTTGTTATCGTCAATTCGGTAGTTGCCCTGGGGATAAATTTCAGCCACCACTTCGTCAGTCTTCTTATTTACTTCGGTTATCTCCAACTGGCGCAAGGCAGGCACTTCAAAATCGATGTGCACATTGCTGAGTATTACATTGCTGTTGCCGACCAGTGCAAAAGGAATCATGCGCCCGTGAAAAATAAAATCGCTTCCCTGGGCATCAATGGTGATATTTTGGAGGTTTTCCAGTGCAAAGCCCACTTTCTTGGGGTTCACCTGGTCGTGGTTCGAGATGTAATACTCGCGTTCAAAAGCCCCGTCTTCGTAAAAATCGTAGCGTCCTTTCGGAAAAGTAACTGTAAGTGGACTTGTGTCGTGGCGGTTTTGCAAGTGTTCAATCAATTGGCCCACGGCCGGTGAAGCATTCTTGCCACTGTTGGGAATCATGCCAAATTGTTCGGCCGATAAGGTGCTGGAAGCCGGTTTGCAGCTGTAGCTTAGAGCCAGAACAGCCATCCCCATTATTAGTAAAGCGTGTTTCATAGTGTATATTGAAATTTTATTGTAATGATAAGGAAGGCTAAAATAAACAAAAGTTAATGAAAGGAAGGTTTGGGTGTAGAGGGAAATAAGAACCTTCTCCAGAATTTGCACCTGATCTTATTCAACCCACTCCGGGGTTGGTGAATAATGTACGATGAATACCACAGGTTGTCACCTGTGGCTATAGATATTTGAACCCTTCGGGTTCAGAAGTAAAATCAACTGACGCATACTCAAGGTTATCATTCATTGATATTTGAACTGTTCCTTACTCACTTTTAAGCCATTTGAGGTCTAAGAAAGCATTTGCTTCATATGCGCTGTGTACACTCTTCCCTTTGCCATTGAAGGCAAGGGGAAGTACGCTGCCATAGGCGGTGGGATGGGGATCATTAACACCGGATCGCAGCTTAATCTGCATAATGTAAATCAGATGCGATCCTGAAACCCACGATCCTGCTAAAATCAAAGACTTCAGAAGACAATTCAGAGGTGTTAAGGATGTCAACTTTTTCCTCTACCGTCCCTGTAAAATTTATGCGTAGACCCAGAATTTGCACCTGATCCAGGTTTGGGTGTAGAGGGAAATAAGAACCGATCCATCGCACCTCATACGGGTAAGTGACAAAAAAAAGAGCTGACCATATGTGATCAGCTCTTTGAAG
>NZ_JBNGOZ010000009.1:68272-184647 GCF_050589825.1 Carboxylicivirga longa
GAAGCTCCCCAGGTAGGACTTGAACCTACGACCTACGGATTAACAGTCCGCCGCTCTAACCAACTGAGCTACTAGGGAAAATAATGTGTTGTGAAGCTTTCGTTTAAGCTTTTTAAAGCTCCCCAGGTAGGACTTGAACCTACGACCTACGGATTAACAGTCCGCCGCTCTAACCAACTGAGCTACTAGGGAATTTTTTATCTTTCAATAAGTTTTGAACTCCTTTTTTGGGGAGGCATTTTCCTCAAATGCGTTGCAAAACTATAAGGAATCTTCAAATTATCCAATATCTTTGCGTAAAATTTTTCGAATAAAATTACATCGTGTCATTAAATGTTTAAGTATGAGTAGTGTATTAGGATTAGGAAATGCCTTGGTAGATATATTAGCAAAGCTGGATGACGATCAATTACTGGCTGAATTGAATTTACCCAAGGGTAGTATGCAATTGGTTGATGAGTCTGCAGCCAATAAGGTAAAGGCAGCTACTGCTCATATAAAAAAGCAACTGGCCAGTGGAGGGTCTGCGGCCAATACCATTCATGGGCTGGCCAGCTTGGGTGTTAAAACCGGTTTTATTGGTAAGATAGGCAGCGATGAGTTGGGCCAGGTCTTTAAAAAAGATATGACGGACCATAATATTACGCCGCACCTGCTTGAGTCACCCACCCAAAGTGGGCATGCCAATGCGCTGATCAGTCCGGATTCGGAACGAACTTTCGCTACCTTTTTGGGTGCGGCCATTGAGCTGTCGCAGGATGATATCGTTGACGAGTTATTTCAGGGCTATCAGTACTTTCATGTAGAAGGGTATCTGGTACAAAATAAAGCCTTGATTGAAAAGGCTTATAAGATGGCCAAGGCCAATGGTTTAATTACAAGTCTTGATTTGGCCAGCTTCAATGTGGTGGAGGACAACCTGGAGTTTCTAACCAACCTGGTACACAATTATGTTGATATTGTTTTTGCCAATGAAGAGGAGGCGAAGGCTTATACGGGTAAGGAAGGTGAAGAGGCCTTGCATCAACTGGCTCAAGGCACCGAGGTGGCTATTCTTAAGCTCGGTAAGGAGGGATCGATGATTAAGCGCGCAAGCGAGTTAGTTCGTGTAGGCATTATTCCCGCCCAAAGCATCGATACAACAGGTGCCGGTGATTTATATGCTGCTGGTTTTCTGTTTGGTTTGTTGCAGAATTTGCCCTTAGATAAGTGTGGACGTATCGGATCTATCCTTTCAGGACATGTAATAGAAGTAGTAGGTCCAAAGATGAGTAAAGATAAATGGGCTGACATTCATGGCCTTATCAACGAAGAGCTGAATTAACACGCATAAAAAATTATGGTTTTTATCATTGTTCATTAACAAGGAGGGCTGTAATTTTGTGGGCAAATTGGAAAATTAAACTGTTTAATAAATAAATTATCATGTACGGTAAATTTCAGGATTTTTTGAGCAAAGAAATCGAGGCCATCAAGGAGTCGGGTCTCTATAAGAAGGAGCGCATTATTACTACGCCGCAGGGGGCTGAGATAAATGTTCAGGGGGGTGAGCCTGTATTGAACTTTTGCGCAAATAACTATCTTGGTTTGTCGTCGCATCCGCGAGTTGTAAAGGCAGCTCAAAAGGCTTTAGATACGCATGGATATGGTATGTCTTCAGTGCGTTTTATTTGTGGTACACAAGATATTCACAAGCAGCTGGAAGCCAAGATTGCCGACTTCTTCGGTATGGAAGATACCATACTTTATGCGGCTTGTTTTGATGCTAACGGAGGTGTTTTTGAGCCTTTGTTCACAGCGGAAGATGCCATCATCTCCGATGAGCTTAACCACGCTTCTATTATCGATGGCGTGCGTTTGTGTAAGGCCGCTCGTTATCGCTATAAGCATGCCGACATGGCAGATCTTGAGGAACAACTAAAAGCTGCTCAGAAACAGCGTTTCCGTATTATCGTTACCGATGGTGTATTTTCTATGGATGGAGATATCGCCAAGCTGGATCAGATTTGTGACCTGGCCGATAAATACGATGCACTGGTAATGGTGGACGACAGTCACTCTTCAGGTTTCATAGGCAAGACAGGTCGGGGTACGCATGAATATCACAACTGCATGGATCGTGTAGATATCATTACCGGAACCCTTGGTAAGGCGCTGGGTGGTGCCCTGGGTGGTTATACTACCGGAAAGAAGGAGATTATCGACATGCTGCGTCAGCGCTCACGTCCTTATCTTTTCTCTAATTCTTTGGCGCCTTCAATTATTGGTGCGGCTTTGGAGATTTTCGATATGTTGACTGAGTCAACTGACTTACGCGACAAAGTGATTTCAAACGCTGAGTACTTCAAAACAAAGATTGTGGAGGCCGGATTTGATATTAAGCCAACAGAGTCGGCCATTGTGGCACTGATGCTTTACGATGCCAAGTTATCGCAAGAGTTTGCCGCCCGTTTGTTAGATGAAGGTATTTACGTTATTGGCTTCTACTATCCTGTAGTACCCAAAGGCCAGGCTCGTATCCGTATTCAGATTTCGGCTGCTCATGAACAACACCACTTAGATAAAGCCATTGCAGCTTTCGTTAAGATTGGTAAAGAGTTGAATGTAATTAAGTAATTTCATCGTCATACGGTGGACGAAGTAATATACAGTGAAGGGTGTTTCGAGAGAGGCTCCCTTTTCTTATTCACTGGCACTTAAGATCTGATGTGCAGCCAGTAATTAGTGAGTAAGGATCATTCCATAGGAATATAGAGGTGTTTCATAAGTATAAGGGCTTTTGTTTGTGACTAATTAGACTTTCTAAACCTTAATTTTTTCGAAGCTTACTTACGATTTTATTGTACTTACCTTTTTTTTCGTTGTCAGGGTGTTTTTGTGGTAAATTCTTTTTTACATTCGTTAATAATTTATCACAACCCATAGATAATGAATGATTATCGCACCCTGAGTAAAAAGGAAATTGAAATACTTGAGCAACGAAATTGCCTGTGCGCCGATTGGCAGTTGGTGGAGGTTAAAGATGGTTTTTGTCCCGAAAACCTCCGAAATGTGAATCTTTCGGGACGCATAAGGTTAGGTGTTTATAATCGTAGCTTTTCCTTTGCCGGCGGAGTGGAGAAGAAAGCTGGTATTTCTAACGCAACTTTGCACAATTGCATTATCGATTCTGATACATATATTAATCAGGTTAAAAATCACATTGCCAATTATCACATTCATTCCAATGTTGTTATCGAAAATGTGGATTCTATTATTACCGAAAAGGAGAGCTGCTTTGGCAACGGAGTATTGGTATCGGCACTGAATGAGGCAGGCGGGCGCGAGATCGCTATCTACGATGAGCTATCGGCTCATACGGCCTATATAATGGCCATGTATCGCCACCGTCCTAAGGTGATTGAGGCTCTTCAGCTTCTGATTGATCAATATAAAGGTGGGGTGTGTTCGTCAATGGGTACTATCGCTGAAGGTGCACGACTCATTAACTGCCGCACGATAATTGATGTGAATATTGGCCCTTATGCTCATATTGAAGGGATTTACCGCTTGTGCAACGGAACAGTGAATAGTTCGTTAGCGGCGCCCAGTTATTTTGGCCCCGGTGTTATTGCCGAGGATTTTATAGCAGCCTCGGGAGCTACACTAAGTGACAGTGCTCTTGTGTCAAAGTGTTTCATCGGGCAGGGCTGCGAGTTGAGCAAGCAATATTCGGCCGAAAATTCCGTGTTCTTTGCCAATTGCCAGGGTTTTCATGGCGAGGCATGCTCGGTGTTTGCCGGTCCTTATACGGTTACACATCATAAATCCACCCTGCTGATCGCTGGATACTTTTCTTTTATGAATGCGGGTAGTGGCTCTAACCAAAGTAACCATATGTATAAGCTGGGGCCCATTCATCAAGGTGTGGTGGAACGTGGCTCTAAAACCACTAGTGATTCCTATGTGCTTTGGCCGGCTCGCATCGGGGCCTTTTCTCTGGTAATGGGTCGGCACTATCGCAATCCTGACACTTCACAACTTCCTTTCTCCTATCTCATTGAGAATAAAGATGAGAGCATATTGGCACCGGGTGTTAACCTGCGCAGTGTGGGTACCATACGCGATGCCCGTAAGTGGCCCCGGCGTGACAAACGGAAGGATACGCGGCTGTTGGACTTTATCAATTTCAATCTTTTAAGTCCTTTTACTATTCAGAAAATGATCAATGGTAAAAAGGTTTTGAAAGAGCTGCGTCAATCTTCGGGTTTCACATCCGAATACTACATGTATAACAATGTAAAAATAACAAATGACTCATTAAAGCGTGGCATTGAGCTATATACCATTGGAGTAATAAAGTTTTTGGGCAATGCGCTGATAAAAAGGCTGGAAGATGTTATCTTTGTTTCTTTAAGTGAATTAAGGAGTAGCCTTTCAAAAACTTCCGATTATGGCAATGGGGAGTGGATTGATATGGCCGGACTGTTGGTTCCCAAGGAGCGGGTAATGACCTTGCTTGATGACTTGCAGAAAGGTGACATTACGGAGCTGGAGCAGCTTAACAAGCGCTATGCTGCCCTGCACGATAATTATTTTGAGTACACTTGGTCGTGGTGCCTCAGGGTGTTTAAAGAAGAGTTTGATCTTGATTTTCAAACTGCCCGCGTGGATCAGATCATGGCCTTTGTGGATCAATGGAAAAAATGTGTCATCGATTTGGATAATATGTTGTATGCCGACGCTCATAAGGAGTTTACCTTGAAAACACAAACGGGCTTTGGTATCGATGGCTCGGAGGAAACACGTATACTGGACTTTGAACAGGTGCGTGGAGAATTTGAGAAACATCCATCAGTGCAAGACATCAGTAATCATATTCGGGAAAAAAGCAGGCTGGCCGAGGAGCTGAAGGAAAGGCTTATCCTCTTGGAACAAAGAGAATAAACCAAAAAATAGATTACTATGCGATTAATTATCGAGCCTGATTATCAGCAGGCATCAGCGTGGACAGCGAGTTACATTGCACAAAGGATTAATAAGCACCAAGGCGACAAGCCTTTTGTGCTGGGTTTGCCAACAGGCTCATCGCCACTGGGAACCTACAAAGAGTTGATTCGCTTGAATAAGGAAGGAAAAGTATCCTTTAAAAACGTGGTGACCTTCAACATGGATGAGTATCGTGAGATACCCCGTGAGCATCCGCAGAGTTACTACACTTTTATGTGGAATAATTTTTTCAGCCACATCGATATTAAAGCCGAGAATACCAACCTGCTGGATGGTCAGGCCGAAGACGTTGAGGCAGAGTGTCAGCGTTATGAAGATAAGATAAAGGAGATGGGTGGTATCGACCTATTTTTAGGGGGTATTGGCCCCGATGGTCACCTGGCTTTTAATGAGCCGGCATCATCATTAAGCTCCAGAACGCGGGTTAAAACGTTAACCTACGATACCATTTTAGCGAACTCTCGTTTCTTTGACAATGATCCCAATAAGGTGCCAAAAACTTCACTTACCGTGGGTGTGGGTACTGTGCTGGACGCCAAAGAAGTGTTGATTATCGTGAATGGCCATAGCAAAGCAAGGGCTTTGCAACATGCTGTAGAAGAAGGAGTCAATCATATGTGGACCATCAGTGCGCTGCAACTGCACCCCAAGGGTGTTATCGTATGCGATGAAGCAGCAACGCACGAATTGAAAGTGGGTACCTATAGTTATTTCAAAGACATTGAAAAAGATAACTTAGCCCCCGAAAGCCTTTGGAAATAACATTGCGGACACTTGTTCGTAAGCTTATTATACACATTTGTTTGAAGAGGAACGCCTATGGTGTTCCTCTTTTTTCGTCTCTGCCGCCTTGTAATGATGCGTTTATAATAAATTAACTCGATAACTATGTGTGGAATAGTAGCTTATATTGGCGGGCGTACCGCGTATCCCATTATTGTAAAAGGCTTACAGCGGCTTGAGTACCGGGGCTATGACTCAGCCGGACTGGCGTTGATTAACAGCGATGTGAATGTGTATAAATGTAAAGGTAAGGTGAAAGACCTGGAACTGCATGCCAGGGGTAAATCCATAGTTGGTACCATTGGCCTGGGGCATACCCGCTGGGCTACTCATGGCGAACCCAGCGACGACAATGCCCATCCGCATATTTCACAAAACGGAAAGTTCATTGTGGTGCATAACGGTATTATCGAGAATTATGCCCACCTTAAAAAGGAACTGGAAAGTCGCGGTTATACTTTTAAAAGTGAGACCGATACTGAAGTACTGGCGAACCTTATCGAGAATATATATTTAAGCAAGGAGGTGAATGCTGAGATGGCCGTTCGTTTAGCACTGACGCGCGTAATTGGCGCCTATGGACTGGTTATTGCCTGTGCCGATGATAAGGAACGGCTAATCGCCGCCCGTAAAGGCAGTCCATTGGTGATAGGGGTCGGTGAGAGCGAGTATTTTCTGGCCTCTGATGCCACGCCCATCGTAGAATATACCGATCAGGTGATTTATATGAACGACGAGGAAGTAGCCATTATTAGCAAAGATAAGATTAACCTGAAAAGCATTCAGAATGATGCGCTCAAGCCTCGTATTCAGAAAATAGACCTTACTATTGATGAGATTGACAAGGGTGCCTATGATCATTTTATGTTGAAAGAGATCTATGAACAGCCCATCTCCATAGCCGATACCTTTCGGGGTCGCATATCCATGGATTACTCAAAAATTTTTCTGGGTGGTATTATGGATGTACTGCCTCAGCTGACGCAGGCGCCCCGTATCATTATTGTTGCCTGTGGCACCTCGTGGCATGCCGGTCTGGTAGGCGAATATCTATTTGAAGAGTTTGCCCGTGTGCCCGTCGAGGTGGAGTATGCCAGCGAGTTTCGCTATCGCAACCCGGTGATTAATAAGGGGGATGTAATTATTGCCATTTCGCAGAGTGGTGAGACGGCGGACACTTTGGCTGCCATTAAGATGGCGCGTGAGCAGGGAGCTATTATTATAGGAATCTGCAATGTGGCAGGTTCGTCCATACCCCGCGAAACGGATGCCGGTGTTTATACCCATGCCGGTGTAGAAATTGGTGTAGCTTCCACCAAGGCCTTTACTTCGCAGGTAACCGTGCTTACCATGATGGCATTGTTGCTGGGTAGGAATAGGGGTAAGCTGGATGCGGAGGACTATAAAATGCTAATTGCTGAGTTAACGCAGGTGCCCGATAAAATACGCACAATTCTAACCGGTGAAGAGGCAATACGCAATATTGCGGCTAGCTACCAGGACGCGACCAATGCCTTGTATCTTGGGCGAGGCTGCCTTTTTCCTGTGGCTCTTGAAGGAGCGCTGAAACTTAAAGAGATTTCCTATATCCATGCCGAAGGATACCCGGCGGCGGAGATGAAGCATGGCCCCATCGCGCTCATTGACGAGAATATGCCGGTTTTTGTGCTGGCCACTAAGGATAATTCCTATGAGAAGATAGTGAGTAATATTCAGGAGGTGAAAGCCCGTAGCGGTAAAGTTATCGCCATCGTTACAAAAGGCGATGAGGTGATTAAGAAAATGGCGGATTATGTGATTGAGGTACCCGACAGTCACGAGGCCGTGGCACCTTTGCTTACCTGTGTGCCCTTGCAGCTCATTTCCTATCATATTGCTGTTATGCGGGGCTGTAATGTTGACCAGCCGCGTAATCTGGCAAAATCTGTTACCGTGGAATAGCAGGCAAAGGCGTTGTAGATACACGGTGCAATTCCATTAAAAATCAAACACCTTGTGCCATTATAATATTATAGCGCATCAATAGCTCTGTGCTTTGTACAGGGCTATTGATATATTTAGCCCTTTTAGGATTACTGTAGTAATAATCACGAATGTAGTTTAATTTGAATAGCGCTGGATGTAATCCGGGGGCATATTAAAACGATATTTTTTTGAACACTGATGGAATTCAATCTTTAAATACGATGGCCTTGGGAAGATACAGGGTGAAAAAGATAATTATAAAATATATTTGTATCACGATGTATCAGTGGATGCCCTTAACAGGCGTCCGCATGTTGAATATTAAATTTTATAATAGAATGAATTTCAGAAATCTAAAAGTTGCACTGATTGGCCTTTCTAGTCTTTTGATAGCCTGCTCTCCAAAGACAGACAAAATGCAGTCTCAGCCTAACGTTTTGTTTATCCTGGCTGATGATCTGGGTTATCGTGATTTAGGCTTTATGGGTAGCGATTATTATGAAACGCCCAACCTTGATCAGTTGGCTCGTGAAGGCGTTGTCTTTACCAACGGTTATGCCGGTTGTCAGGTTTGCAGCCCGTCCAGAGCGAGTATTATGACGGGTAAATTTCCGGCGCGTCATGGCATTACCGACTGGATTGGAGCTCCTTCGGGTGAAAATTGGCGCAATATTGGTCGTTACAATAAATTACTGCCTGCCGAATATGAGCATGCCTTACCGGCTGCCTACACAACTTTACCGGAAGCTCTGAAAGAAGCCGGCTATACAACTTTCTTTGCGGGTAAGTGGCACTTGGGTGGTGAAGGAAGCTGGCCGCAGGATCATGGTTTTGATGTTAATATTGGCGGTTGGCATGCAGGGAGTCCTATCGGTGGCTATTTCGATCCTTACCAAAATCCAAACCTGCCAAACCGCAAGCCGGGCGAGAACCTATCAATGCGTTTGGCCAGGGAGACCGTTGATTTCCTCGCTAAAAATAATTCGGATGAAACCGGACAGCCTGTATTTGCCTTTCTGTCATTTTATGCGGTGCACGGCCCTATTCAGACCACCCCTGAAAAGTGGGCAAAATATCAAGCGAAAGCCAAAGCGAAGGGGCTGGCCGAAAAAGCTTATGAGATGGGGCATTTCTTACCTATCCGTCAGGTACAAGATAATCCGGTATATGCCGGATTGGTGGAAAGCATGGATGATGCCATTGGCTATGTTACAGCTTCTTTAAAAAAGATGGGCCTGGACGACAACACCATTGTGATTTTCACATCAGATAATGGCGGAGTAGCCTCTGGTGATTCGTATTCAACTGCCAACTTGCCTTTGCGTGGGGGTAAAGGCTATCAATTCGAAGGTGGTATCCGCGAGCCTTATGTGATAAAAGTACCGGGTATGGAGCGAAGTGTGTCGAGCTGTGATGTGCCGGTTAGCGGAACTGATTTTTATCCGACTATTCTGGAGTTAGTGGGGGCCGATCTTCGACCCGAAGCGCATAACGATGGTGTAAGTCTTGTACCCTTGTTAAAGGGTGAGCGCATTGCGGAGCGTAGTTTGATTTGGCACTATCCTCACTATGGTAACCAGGGAGGAGAACCTTCGTCTATTATCCGAAAGGGTGATTGGAAGCTGATTTACTATTATGAAGATGAGTACATAGAGCTTTATAACCTGGGTGAAGATTTGGAAGAGCAATATAACCTGGCGTCGCGTCATCCTGAAAAGGCGACGAGCTTACAAAACGAATTGTTCACTTATCTGGATGAGGTGGGTGCGCGTTATCCACAAAAAGATCCTCAGTATGATGCGGAAAAGGAGCAGGCTTATCTGAAGGGTGTGCATGAGCGTTTCATGCCGCAATTGGAGCAGCAGCGTTTACGCTACCTTAATGATGATTACGAGCCCAACAGTAATTGGTGGGGAAGTAAAGTGAATGACTAAATTACGGTAAGATTTTCTGGTAGTTTATTACACGAATATACATATAGAGAGAGGGTGTCCGGCCGGTTTGGCCGAGGACACCCTCTCTTTTTTTAGCAATCTATAAACTATCAATCTAAAACAAATCTTACAAGGCAAATATACTGTCTTCGATGCCTTCGTTCACCGCTATGCTTTCGTAGGTGATGTCGAAGGATTGTGGCCCAACCGACTGGCTTAGTTTATTTGGAAATTTCACTCCTTTTACGGTGATGTATTCGTTGTAAGTAGTGGCTACGCTTCCCTGGGGACTCGTGCTTACCTCTTTCACCTTCAGTCCGCTTTCCCGACTATAGTATACGGTTTTATCCTGACCTGCCGGACTGGTTACTTTCATCTTCACAACATCCTGTCCATCCACATTATCGGCACCCAGGAGTTCCAGCTGGTATCCCAACTCGGCAAATTTTGTTTCAGGGAACAATACTGATTCGGCTTTCATACTTTCCAGCATTTCACCTTCTATCATTTGCTCGCCCATGGGACTTACTACTTTGGCTGCTTCGCCGTTAAATACCTGTTTCGACATGAGGTTGCCCTGCATATAGGTTTCAACACACTGGTGATTGGGTCGTCGGCTGTACATTTTCATACTCAGCGGCATTCCCTGCACATTCATGCTGCCTTCCATTGTGTAATCGGTAACAGCGGCAAGCGCATCGGCACCTCCCAGGGCAGCTATGTAGCGGTCAATCACCTTCTCAGCTGTCAGACCGGCCGGCAGAGGCAGTGCCTTTACAATATTGCCATAAAAATCATACATCTCTACTTTGCCGTCCCTGGCAAATTGTGTCAGGGCATTCTTCATGTTGGGTACATCGCCCACTGCCAGTATGAGTGCACGATCGGGTGTGATGTACTTCTCAGCCATGGCCTTCACGTCGGCCGGTGTTACGGCGTTGAGTCGCTCCAGGTAGGTGACGTAATAGTCTTCGGGTAAATTATATTTCTGAATGTTGAGGGCAAAGCGTGCTACCGTAGCAGGGTCTTCCAGCGATCGAGAGAAGCTGCCTGTTAAAGCATTTTTTATCATCTGTAAGTCTTCCTCGGGAACCAGCTCCGTGCGCATGCGTTCCATTTCATAAATAATTTCGGTGAAGGCACTGTCGGTGACGCTGGTGCGCACATTGGCGCCTGCATTAAAAGAACCAATGAGCTCATCGGATTGCAGGGAAGAATAGGCACCATAGGTAAAGCCTTTATCTTCGCGCAGGTTTTGAAACAGGCGGGCACTGAAAGATCCACCCCCCAATACCTGGTTCATCACGCGGGCTTTAATAGCATCAGGATGACCGGGTTTCAGATCAATATTGTATGACAGTGAGATGGTGGATTGGGTTGAGCCGTCTTTGTTGGCTACTACTACGCGGGGTTGGTCGAACAGAGCCGGTGTGGCATAATTGTGTGATGGCACTTCCTTTGCTTCCCAGTCAGCAAAATATTTTTTTGCCTGTTTCTTGGCCTCCTTAACGCTGATATCGCCCACAATAATCAAATAGGCCACATTGGGTCTGAAATAAGTGTTGTAGTATTCTTTCAGATCTTCAACCTTAATATTGTTCACGGTCTCATCGCTTAATACTTCTCCGTAAGGATGGTTATTGCCATAGCGCAGCACATTTTTAATGTTGTTAGCAATAGCTTTGGGATCATCCTTTTGCGACTTAAGGCTGGTCAGCAATTGCTTTTGTGCCTTGGCCAGCTCTTCATCAGGAAAAGAGGGGTTGTACAGCACATCAGTCATCACATCCAGTAGTTCGGTGGAATGTTTCTTCAATGAACTGGCATACAATCCTTTGTTGTTTGATCGGAGGGTGCCGCCAATAAAATCGATTGCTTCATCAATCTCTGCTTTGGTTTTAGAGGCGGTGCCGCTGGTCATCAAATCGCCGGCAAGACTTGTGTAACCCACCTTATCGCCTTCCAGAATTGGATCAATATCGAGCGATAGAGAATAGGATACCACCGGTACTTTGTTGTTTTCAACAACAAATACACGAAGGCCATTCTTCAGCATGAAGGAGGCCGGCTGTCCAATGTTCACTTTGGGGGCAGGCCCCGGCTTGGGAGGCGTGCTTCTATCGAGTTGGGCGTTTATATTAAAAGCAACCAATAGTGCTAATAAAAATAAAACTGATTTTTTCATTCTAATAGTTTTTGTAACGATCGGCAGACGACCGCTTGTGTTCTTTAAATTCAATACTTCCAGGCTTGCCATGATTTAGTTTTGCTGTGACTTGGGCAGATAATACAGCACTACACGGTTGTCGTTCACAAAGTATTTATTGGCAACGCGGCGGATGTCTTCTCGGGTAACCGCCAGATATTTGTCCAGCTCGGTGTTAATGAGGTTTGTGTTGCCAAAATAGGTGTAGTTGGTGGCCAGGTTTTCGGCACGGCTGGCCAGTTTTATGTTTGATTTCACAAAGGTGTTCTCAAACTGGTTGAGCAGTTTTTGATATTCCCTCTCTGAAATGAGCTCCTTGCGCACGCGGTTCACTTGTTCATCCATAGCTGACTCCAAATCGGCACAGTCCACACCCATATTGGGTAGGGCAATGGCAATGGCTACGCTTGGATCCTGAAAGGGTAAAGCAAAGGAGCTTACCTCCAGGGCTTTTTGTTGCTCGTCAACCAGGGATTTGTATAAACGAGAACTTTGACCGCCGGATAGCAGTGTTGACAGCATATCAAGGGCATAGTAATCATCGGTGCCCATGGCGGGTGTGCGATAGGCATGCAGTATCAGGGGTAGCTGAATGTTGTCGAAAATAGTATCCCGCACCTCGCCGCCTAATGGAGGCTCTGTCATTGTGGGGCGATAGATGTTATCATTGCCTTTGGGTATGTCAGCAAAGTATTTGCTTACTAGGGCTTTAGTTTCCTCCAGTTCAATGTCGCCGGCAATCACCAGAGCTGCGTTGTTGGGTACATAAAACTCCTCGTAGAAATGCTGAAACTCCTCATCTTTAGCGGCTCGTATATGATCCGGATCGCCGATGACTGTCCAGCGGTAAGGGTGTTCTGTAAAGGCACGACTCATGGTTTCCTGCAATAAGGTGCCATAAGGGCGACTGTCAACCGTTTGTTTCTTTTCCTCAATTACCACCTTCTTCTGTGTCTGAATGCCGATGGAGTCGACTTTGGCATGTAGCATGCGCTCCGACTCAAGCCATAAGCCCATTTCCAATTGGTTGGAGGGCAAAATTTCGTAGTAATAGGTACGGTCGTTGGAGGTGTTGGCGTTAAGGGTGCCACCTGCCCTTTCAACGAAGTTAGAGTATTCGCCACGTGGAATGTTTTGTGTGCCTTCAAACATAAGGTGTTCGAAAAAGTGTGCGAATCCGGTACGTTCAGGGTTTTCATTCTTAGAACCCACATGATACATCACTGAAACTGTGACGATGGGCGTAGAGCGATCCTGATGCAGAATCACGTGAAGACCATTGTCCAGATCGTATTCCTCAAAGCTTATTTTGTTGGATTGGGCCTTCGTAAGTCCAATACCGGCAAAAAATAGCATAAAAGCCAGTAGCAAAAATTGGTTCTTCATATTCGTATTTTGATTTTAATTCTGTGCGCTCCCGAGCAATTAGCAGGCCTAAGTGTGTAAGGTATACATATTCAGTAGTTAAAGATAGTAGTAAAGGAGTGAGGTGTGTACGATAATGGACAAGCGTCTGTTCGTTTGCGTACACTATCGTGTTCTTTGTTAAATAAATAATTTTTTTGGAAATGTAGTCGCTTTCTGCTTCCTTCCTGTTATTTTTGCAGCAATGCCTCTCATATTAACAAACACCCTTTCTATGAAGTGGTTCGATTAAGTGAGGGTAGTTTTCTGTCAATGTGTTTGCAAAGGCAGCTGCGTATGATGAAGATAAATTATTTTGTGATGATTCAAAAAATATGGGTGCCCTTGAGCCTATTACTTATCCTGTTTTGCTCCTGCGATGAGAGTAGCTTGTGTTTATCGGGCCAGAGTGCCATACAGGTAGGTTTGTACTCTGCTGCTTCGGGGCAGGAGCGCGATACTACCCTCAGTGGTGTTTACTTGTGGGGTTATGATGATCGGACCCAGGAGGATAAAGCACTGGCCATTGATAGTGTTAGGTTGAGTGCGATGTTTATGCCAACAGATATTAACCGTGACAGTACTACCCTGATCTTTCGCGAGAAGACCGTGGCCAGCGATGTGTCTGATACGCTTTTGTTCATTTATCAGCGTGAGAGGGAATATATTTCCGGCGACTGTGGATTTACCTATAACCTGACGCTAGACACGGTGATTCACAGTTTCAACCTGATCGATTCGGTTGTTATTAGTTATCCTTCGGTTGTTTATAACGAAAATCTTGAAAATGTTAAAATATATATTGAGCCTTAGTCTTGTTTTACTGGGTAGCATTGTGGAGGCACAAAAGGAAGAGGGTGTAACTTCCGGAGCTGAGCAGGCGGCTATTAATAAGGGCAAACCCGGCCTTTCGGTGGGCATCGATCTGGCTCCCTTTATCACACATTTCTTTGCCGATGAGCGCTTCGGTGTGGAGGCTACTGCCCGTTATGCGATTAATAGAAAATGGCAGGTGGCAGCCGAGTTGGGTTACGAGAATGTTGATTACAGCAGTGAAAAGATGGACTACCAGTCTGATGGTAGTTTCATCCGTGCCGGTATAGACTATAACGTGTTTAAAGTGCAGGAGCTGGGTAATAACGACAATATACTCGTGGGGGTTCGTTATGCCATGGCCGTGCAGGAGCATAGTTGTCCGCGTTATACCATAAGCGAAGAATATTGGGGTGATTACGAGGGTTCCTTCGGTTCTTCAACTGTCAACTCTCACTGGGCCGAGTTTGTATTCGGTCTTCGTTCGGAGGTGCTTAAGAATTTTTATCTGGGATGGACGGTACGTCTTCGATCCATTATTAATGTGGGGGCAGACGATGGACTCGAGCCCTATTCAATACCTGGTTTTGGTCGTCGCGACAGGAGCATGAACCTGGGTTTTACCTATACCATTGAATATCATTTGCCTTTTAAAAAATAGGAGGATGGCATGCAGATAACTACGGCAGATACAACCGATTGGCAGGCGGTAATTGAATCTATCGCCCAGGAAGTAAAACCTCTTTTGGCAAGAGGGACGGTAGCGGATTATATTCCTGAATTGGGAACGGTAGATGCCGGGCGATTTGGTATGTCGGTATGTCTGCTGGATGGTCGTATATTTCATACGGGCGATGCGCACACCAAATTTTCTATACAAAGTATTTCAAAGGTATTTAGCCTTACCAAAGCTTTTGCAAGGCTGAAGGAGTCCTTGTGGGAACGGGTAGGAAGGGAGCCTTCGGGCAATCCCTTTAACTCACTGATCCAGCTGGAGCACGAAAACGGCAAGCCACGCAATCCCTTTATCAATGCGGGAGCCATTGTAGTGGCCGATTGTGTGGTGAGTAATACCCTGGATGCCATTAATGATACAATCGATTTTGTGCGGGGGCTGGCCGGCAATAAAAACATCTATATTGATCATGCCATGTTTCGTTCCGAGAAGGCCTACGGGCATCGTAATGCTGCGCTGGCCCATTTTATGAAGAGCTATGGCAATATTGAGTCGGAGGTGGAAGAGGTTCTCGATCTATATTTCGGACAATGTGCCATCTCAATGACTTGTGAGGATGTGGCCCGCGCCTTTTTGTTTTTGGCCAACCATGGTACACATCCCTTAAATGGGAAGCAGTATCTTACAGCGAGTCAGGCCAAACGATTGAACGCTTTGCTATTAACCTGTGGCACCTATGACGCAGCCGGCGATTTTGCATTTCGTGTGGGCATGCCGGGTAAGAGTGGCGTAGGAGGTGGTATTGCCGCCATCATACCGGGCTTGCTGTCAGTGTGCGTGTGGAGCCCGGGATTGGATAAGCATGGAAACTCCAAGGCGGGCACTAAGGCGCTGGAGTTGCTCACCACCAAAACGGGGATCTCAATTTTCTAATCAATACTTTATGCTTTCACAGAGTTTGAAAAAAGTCGGACATTTTATTTTTCGCTATGGACTGGCCATTGCTTTTATTTGGTTAGGTCTGATGAAGCTGAAAAACATGGAGGCTGATTATCTCAAAGAATTGCTAAAGCAATCTTCTTTGTTCAGCTGGATGCTCAAATACATTACCTCCTATACCTTTTCGTTGATAATAGCCTACACACAAATGACTGTTGGCGTGATGCTGGCGCTTAAGCCGGTGGCTCGAAAAGTATCGTTCTGGGGGGGAGTGGTGGCTTGCGTGCTTTTAATCGTAAGTGTATCGGCTCTTTTTACCTCTTCTTATGTGTGGCAACCACCCTATGGTTTCCCCGATTTGTCTAAGTTTGGTCAAAGCTTGTTGAAAGATATCGTTTTGTTGGGTGCCGCATTATGGTGCACAGGTGATTCAGCCTGATGACTGTATGTAAATAAATAGTAAGATTGAATAAAATAATTTCTGTATGAAAAATGTAAGTGTATTTTGTGCTTCAAGCCCTAAAGTGGATACCTGCTATTTCGATGCTGCCGAAGGCTTGGCGGAAGCTCTTGTAAAAGCCGGTTTAGGTGTTGTATATGGCGGTGGCGGCCTGGGTTTAATGGGTGCACTGGCCGATCGTGCGCTGGCACTTGGCGGAAAGGTTAAAGGCATTATACCGCATTTTATGGTAGAAGTTGAATGGGAGCACAAAGAAGTTAAAGATATGCTGCACGTGCAGGATATGGCAGAACGTAAAAAGATGCTGGTGAGCGAGAGCGATGCGGTAGTGGTTCTGGCAGGCGGAGTGGGTACCTTGGAAGAGTTGTTTGAAGTGCTGTCGGCAAAAAAGCTGGGGCAAATAACGCATCCCATCATCTTGGTAAATACCAAAGGATTCTTCAACCCTTTACTTGATATGTTGCAGAAGATGATTGATGAGAATTTTATGCGTCCCGAGCATGGCAATTTACTGCATGTGGTGGATACGCCCGATGCTGTTTGTGAGGCACTGAAAAACCTGCCGGAATGGAGTTCTACAGCCCTCGAGTTTGCAGCTGTTAAGTAAGTACGTGTTTTAGGTGCTAGGGGCGACTTCACTTTTTTAATTACTTTTGTGCAAATGCAATTCATGCGGGAAAACACATACACATATCAGGATCAGCAGACAGTGCAATTGGAGCAAGGGCTTAAGCATGATAGCCTGGCTACAAGTACGCAGCTGCGGACGGCTATCAAGCCGATGGAGGCCGTAAAGCCCCGTTTTGTGCAATCTCCGCGTGTGATAAAACCGCAATATCGCCATTGGACCTCCCAGGATTCTGTTTTCTTCAACCTAAAGGCTGCAACAGCTAATGATAAGGCGGAGCAAGTTACGTTTGCATCTCCCGCACCAGAGTCTCAGGTATTAGTTACACCTAAACAAGCTGATGTACCGGTCAAACCGGCCGCCGAGTTACCACGCGAATCGTATCGCAGCATCAGCGTTCCGGCTCCTGTAACGATCCGACAAGCCACACCTTTTGAAGGGTCCAAAGACTGGCTGTCGGGCTTTATTTTGCTGGCCTTGCTTATTGCAGGCTTCACAAAGTTATGGGCGGGTAAGTATCTTAACGAATTGTTTTCATCGGTTCGTTATCAGCAGTCTGCTACACGCCTGTTTTCAAGCTTTAATATGCAGAATGAGAAACCGGCATGGGCACTGACGGTGCTGTTCTTTTTAACGACTGCCCTGTTAGTGTTTGAATTTGCCATGCTGGGAGGCAGGCAGCCCGAACGTCTCAGTTCATTCTTATTCTTTCTGCTGGTTAATGCCGGCGTTATGGGATATTTTTTTGCTAAAAATACGCTTTACTACTTTGTAGCCGCTGTCTTTGATGTACAGCCGGCAACTAAAGAGTATTTGTTTAATGCCAATATGTTAAGTCGTGTGTTTGGCGTAGTGTGCCTGCCCATTGTTAGTGTAGTACCCTTTATGGATGTGGTGTCGGCCACAATGCTGCTCAAAGGTGGTTTAGCACTATTTATTGTGATGTACATTATCCAATTGCTTCGGGGTGCAAAAATAATTTTACACAGCCCGCTTTCAATATTTTATATGTTTTTGTACTTTTGTGCCCTAGAAATTTTACCCTTGTCAATACTAATTAAGGTAATGATATACTAGGGAATAGTAAATGAGGTAAAGGTTTAGTTGAATTTAAATTGAAAAACATTGAAGATTAAAAGAATCCTGGTTTCACAGCCCAAACCCTCAACACCCAAATCCCCCTACTTTGATTTGGCTGAAAAAAGCAATCTGAAGATTGACTTTAGACCTTTTATTCAGGTAGAAGCGGTACCAGCAAAAGAGTTCAGGCAGCAAAAGGTGAGTATCCTTGATCACACGGCGGTGATCTTCACAAGTCGTACGGCCATTGATCACTTCTTTCGCATTGCTGAAGAAATGCGCATTGCCGTTCCCGACTCCATGAAATATTTCTGTATCTCAGAAGCCACTGCCTTCTATCTGCAGAAGTACATTGTTTACCGGAAGCGTAAGATCTTTCATTCCACCGGTAAGTTTGCTGATTTGGCGGATGTTGTTAAAAAGCACAAAGATGAGACTTTCCTTGTGCCTTTGTCAGATATTCATAAGCAGGAAATACCTACCTTGTTAAACAAGACTAAGGTGAAGTATTCAAAAGCTATTCTTTATCGTACAGTCAGCAGCGACTTGAGCGATCTGAAAGATGTGAATTATGATGTGTTGGTATTTTTTAGCCCTTCGGGAATTGCTTCATTAATGCAGAACTTCCCCGATTTTGTGCAGAACGACACTAAGATTGCTTCTTTTGGACCGGCCACTGCTAAAGCTGTAAAGGATGCAGGACTGCGTCTGGATATTCAGGCACCCATGCCCCAGGCTCCGTCAATGACCATGGCCTTGGAGCAATACATCAAGAAGTATAACAAAGGAAAATAAAAGATACGGCCGTAGGCTGGCTAATCCTCTTTGCCACTGGCGAAGAGGATTTTTTATCTATTACACAATGACACAACGATGCACGCTAAAGAAGCAAGAGCGGCTATGTAGCCGAACGCTTATTCAAACGCTGTTTGATCAGGGACAATCGTTTGTGAAATATCCTTTCAGAGTCACTTATTTGTCCCTGGAGAGTGATGCAGACAAGGCAGTGCTTCAGATGCTGGTGAGCGTATCCAAAAGGCGTTTTAAAAGGGCTGTTAAGCGCAATCGTCTTAAGCGTTTATCGCGCGAGGCCTATCGTTTGAATAAACATGCTCTGGCTGATCAGGTGGAGGCCTCCGGTAAAGGGCTGGCCGTCGCCTTTATTTATCTGCCAAGTGAGATGCTCGATTATAAAGCCGTGGAAAAAGGCATGAAGAAAGCTCTAAAGAAGCTGCAACAAGAAACCGCCGACCATGAGAAATAACAGCGTCAGTGGTTTATTGAAGGCCGTAATCAATGGCATGCGTTCCTTGTTAGTGGCGCAGCTGTTACTGCCTGTTAAACTCTATCAGTGGTTTATATCGCCTGTTCTGGGGGCATCATGTCGATATACACCCACCTGCTCGCAGTACACCATAGAAGCCCTCAAGAAGCATGGACCCTTCAAAGGGCTTTACCTGGCACTTAAGCGCATCCTGAGCTGTCATCCCTGGGGTGGCCATGGTCACGATCCTGTACCTTAGCAAGGGTCGCTATTCCACTGTTTACGAATGATTAGCCTCGATAGCCCGTCTGTTGGTTACTTCGTTCACGCTTTCTCTCATCCATCTCCTCCGTTAAAAAGTATGGGCCCGATTTTTTGGTTCGTATTTTTCGCTGTACTTTTAAGCAACTTACTTAATAACGAGTATCATGTTTTTGAAAAGTATAAACCCGGCCACGGGTGAGGTCATTCGATCCTATGAGGAATTTCATAGTGGAGATATTGATAAGGCAGTAGGCGATAGTGATCGTGCCTTTCAGCAATGGCGAAATGTTCCATTGGATGAGCGCAGCCGACTTTTAAAGGCAGCTGCCGGCATTTTGCGCGATAAGCAGGAGGGGCTGGCCTTTAATATTACAGTGGAGATGGGTAAATGCATTGTTGAGGCGCGTGCTGAGATTGCCAAATGTGCCGGGGTGTGCGATTACTATGCCGATCGGGGTGCTGAATTTCTGAAACCGGAGATGATTGAAACGGAGGCTCAACTTTCGTATGCCGCCATGCGTCCTTTGGGACCCGTACTCGCTATTATGCCCTGGAATTTCCCTTTTTGGCAGGTTTTTCGCTTTGCGGCGCCTGCCCTCATGGCTGGTAATGTATGTTTGCTCAAACATGCATCTAACGTGCCGGGATGTGCCCTGGCCATTGAACAGGTATTTCAGGAAGCCGGGTTTCCCGCTGATGTTTTTAAAGCCTTACTCGTTAGAAGCAGTCGGGTGGAGACCCTTATTGCCGATCGCCGCGTTAAAGCGGTAACCCTTACCGGCAGTACACCTGCAGGCAGGGCAGTTGCTGCTGCGGCTGGTAAATACCTAAAAAAATGTGTATTGGAGCTGGGGGGCAGCGATCCTTATCTAATATTAGAAGATGCTGATTTGCCAAGTGCCGTGGAGGCATGTGTGGCAGGTCGCATTCTTAATGCTGGTCAGAGTTGCATTGGGGCGAAACGGTTCATTGCTGTTGATAAAATTTATGACGAGTTTGCAGCTCTTTTCACCGAGAAGATGCAAGCCATTACCTATGGCGACCCCTTCGATGGCCGTTGCAACATGGGGCCTTTGTCGCGTTTTAAATTTCGCGAAGATATTCACATGCAGGTAGAAAACAGCCTTGATAAGGGTGCTCAGCTACTGGTGGGTGGTGTTCTGCCAGAGGGCGACGGAGCCTATTATCCCGCCACGGTGTTGGGCGAGGTGCGGCCTGGTATGCCTGCATATCACGAAGAATTGTTTGGGCCCGTAGCTGCCCTGATACGTGCTGCCGATGAGGACGATGCCATTCGCATAGCCAATGATACGGCCTTTGGCCTTGGCGCTGCGGTTTTTACCCGCGATATTGAACGGGGACGACGCATTGCTGAGGAAGAGCTGGAAGTAGGTTGTGGCTTTGTCAATGATTTTGTGCGTTCTGATCCGCGTCTGCCCTTCGGGGGTGTTAATGAAAGCGGCTACGGGCGTGAGCTCTCTCATTACGGGATGAAGGAATTTATGAATATTAAATCGATATATGTAAAATAGTCTTGGTGTTCCAAGGCTAAAAGAGGGATTCAATGGATTATCGTCAGGCCATCAATAAGGCGGCAGCCCTGTGCTCGCGTAAGGAGTATTGTAGCGGTGACATACGCAGTAAGTTGCAGGGTTGGGAATTAAGTGATGAAGAGGTGGAAAACGGCTTGCGCTGGCTGGTGGATGAAAAGTTTATTGATGATGAGCGTTTTGCCGGGTATTACGTACGTGATAAATTCATTTTTAACGGATGGGGACGCATTAAAATACGCTATCATTTGCGGGCTAAAGGAATAGATAACTCGCTTATTGATGAGGCTTTAATGCAGCTTAATGAGGCGGACTATGCCGTAAAGCTGGCAGAGTTATTGCAAAGTAAAAGGCGGCACATTAAAAATAAAGATGTTTGGCAAACCAAAGCAGCGCTGCTGCGTTTCGCACAGTCGCGTGGTTACGAGCCTGATCTGGTATTTAGCGCCATCGACCAAATATTAACAACACAAGCCGAAAACCATGATGATGAAACAATCTAAACTTACACTGCTGGCCCTTGTGGCACTTTTTATATTTCCCCTTGGGGCTTTAGCTAAAAGAAAGCCGGCCTGGGTGAAGCAAAGACCCAACGACCCGGCTTATTATATCGGACTGGCCACCGTGGCAAAAAGCGGATCGGCGGTCTCCTACCGTCAGGTAGCCCGTGATGCAGCCCTAAAACAGATGAGCAGCGAGATAAAAGTAAGTATCTCCTCCAATTCAGTGTTGCACAAGCTGGAGAGTGACGCGGATTATAAGGAGGCCTATGAGTCTAAGGTACAGGCATCGGTGCAGCAAACCCTGGAGGGTTACGAGGTGTTGACCTGGGAAAATCGAAAAGAGTACTGGGTAATGACACGCCTATCGAAAGAAAAGTATGCACGCGCGCGTCAGATGAAGCTGGACAGAGCCAAGATGATGGCGAGTGCCTATTTATCGGATGCCCGGAAGGCACTTTCTGGAAACGATGCTTATTCGGCTTTAAACTATCTGGCCAAAGGGGTAATCAGTCTTCGTAATCACCTGGAGGAAGACCTGAACCATAAAACAGTTGATGGTACTTATAATGTGGGAACTGCACTTTTTAGCACTATACAGGATGTGTTGCGCCGTATTGAATTGGTGCCGGTTCAACCCCGTTACCAGATTCGTTTTTCGCAGAAACTAACTGTTCCCATTGGTTTACACGCTTATTTGCGCGATACCAATGGTAGCCGGCATGCCTTGACGGGGCTGCCGCTTAACGCCGCATTCTCCAAAGGAGAGGGGCTATTATCCTTGCAACATCAAACCGATGCCAGTGGTTATACGGCAGTGTCTGTTACCCGCCTGCTTTCTAAGCGCAAGATGCAGGAAATTACTGTGGCTCTTGATTTTAGTACGGTGGTTAATGCTGAAAGCGATCCAGAAGTAAGGCACTTGCTTAGTGTTTTCTTTCCGCAGAAGCAAATGCCCACTGTGGGTATCAGCATCGAAGTGATGAAATCGAAAGCCTACCTATTGAGTACGGAAACTGTTTTTGGAGCAATGGATCAGAAGGGCGTGTTTAGCGGCATGTTAAAGACTGAGCTGAATGAGAACTTTTTTACTTTTACTAGCAATCAGGAGGAGGCGGATTTTGAAGTGACGATCAATACCAACTTTGTTGCCGGCGATGAGCGCAAAGGGCAAGGATATGCTGTTTATACCGTATTTGCCGATTTAAGTATTGGTATTAAAGATGTAAAGGCACAGACTGAGATTTTTACGGATCAGCTGAATGGCATAAGGGGCATGCGGCCTGGAAATTTCGAGTATGCGCTTAAAGATGCCCGTATTAAGCTGATTAATGCTTTTCAACAAGAAATTGAGCCACGACTTGAGCAGGTGGATATGTAAACTATAGTAGGAAATGAGTGTGATGAAGAATGGATGGGTTTGGGTGATGATGGTTATGTTTTGGGTGATGACCGTAAAGGCCCAAAGTCCTGACAGGATTAATGCAAGGCGTTTTTATTCACTGATGCAGCAGCATCCAAAGGCTTTGCTTGTGGATGTGCGCCCTGCCGAGAAGTATAGGGATTATCGGATAAAAGGGGCTTTGCCAGCGCCGGAAAAAAAAGATTTATTGCAGTTGGTAAATATAGTGCCTACGAACGATACTATTTTTCTTTATTGTGAAAAGGATATCCGTACCGGCGCGGCAGCAGCAATACTCGACAGTTTGGGTTATCAACATCTGTATGTCCTCAAAGGTGGCCTCATGAGTTGGCGAAGGAATGGTTACCCCATAGAACATTAGGCAGTGCGATTTTTAGGGTAGTTATTGAATTGGAGTAATTCATGGTAATAAAATAACGGGCTGCATCATTTTTGACGCAGCCCGTTTTATCTTGGAGTTTTCAGTGTTTCACCATAGCTTACTCTTCCACCTTGAAGAAACTGATTACTTCATTGAGTTTTTGCACCTCACGGAAGAAGGACTCGGTGAGCTCCGAGATGTTGTCGGCCGCATCCGCATTGCCTTGCGACACCCCGTCCAGTTCCAGAATGGCATTGTTAATCTGTTTGGATCCTTCGTTCTGTTCCAGGGAGGCGGCCGATATTTCAGCTACCAGGTTATAGGCCTTCTGGATATCGGGGACCAGGCTTTCGAAGATGCTGCCGGCCTTAATGGCGGTGTCTACACCCATCTGAGCTTTCTCACTGATGTCGTTGGCCGACTGACGGCTGCGCTCGGCCAGCTTGCGTACTTCGGCGGCTACCACTGCAAATCCTCGTCCCTGCTCCCCGGCACGAGCAGCTTCTACTGCAGCATTCAGCGAGAGTATATTGGTCTGCATGGCTATTTCATCAATGATTTGAACTTTCTCGGCAATGGTTTTGATGCCTTCCACAGCTTGCTTCACAATGTCGCTTCCATTGGAGGTGTCCTTAAAGGCTTGTGACATAATTTGCTCTGTCTGCTTCGAATTATCAGCGTTCTGACTGATGTTGGCACCCATCTCTTCCATGGAGGCCGATACCTCTTCTGTGGATGAGGCCTGTTGCATAGAACGAGATGACAGCTCGTTGGCTGAATCGGTTAGCTTGGCTCCACCATTGGTGATGAGCTGCGCAGTGAGTTTAGCCTGGGCGATAACACTGCCAATGCGTTCAATCATGGTTTCAAAGGTGCTGGCCAGTTGACCGATCTCATCGTGACGGGCACTCAAAGTAGCATCAATATCTACCTTAAGCTGACCTTGTGCCAGTGCATTGGCCACTTTGTTGATCTGTAGAATGGGGCGTGCCAGTGAGTTGGCAATAAAATAGGCCAGGGCTAGGGCCAATGCCAGAAAGATGCTGCCGATCACCACCGAGAAGTTACGGATGGGGTGGAGCATGCTTACCAGCTCAGCGGTAGGCACGGCCATTACTATTTTATGACCGGTGTTGCCAATGTTCATATAGGCCAGCTCATGATTGGCATCCTTCAGGGTATATTCGCTAATCAGACCGGTGTTGTCGTCATTAATAATTTTTTGTGCACCCGTTCCAATGATGGCCTCCAACGACTGGTTAGTGTCGGCATTGTGCTGGGCTATTTTAACCTGACCCTTACCGTCAATGACCCATAAGTCGGCTCCTTGGCTAAACTTACGACTTGTTAGTATCTGTGCCAGTTCGTCGATGTTAATACCTACACCGGCGGCCCCAAGTGGATTGTTGATGTCGCCCATGAGCACGTTGATAAAAAGGGCTGTTTTATTGAGTTGGGCATTAAAATCAAGATTAGCTTCCAGCTGTTGTCCACTTTTAATAAAGTTATAAAACCAGCTATCATCCTCCTCATCCTGATTGAGTTCATCAGCTAGGATGAAGCCGTTAGTATAAAAATTGTTGGTTAGAGCGCTGGCGGCAAAAGCAATCTCGTAGTCGAGGTCTGTGACCATCTGATCCAGCTTCGATAAATTCATTTCTTTTAATTCGTCATTGGCCTCACGATTTGTAAACCAATTGTTGAGTGTTGGATCTGCCGCCAGCGCTAGTGATGTTTCAATGGCTTTTTCAAATTCGGCGCGCAAATCACTTTGTGATGCTTCCAAAAAGGCGTGCAACTGCTGCTCGCGTATGTCTTCTGTTAGCGTGCGGCTAATGGTTAAATAAAAGGTGAGGCTGATAGCTGCTATCACCATAAAAACGACAGACCCAAAGAGTAGTATAATCCTGGATCGGATGCTGTTAAACTGCATACAACAAATATTATGGCCAAATTGACCGGTTGTTAATAAATGGATAATCTTCCGTGTGTGCGGATTTAGACTATGCTGTGGGTATCATTTGGCAGGGAATAAGTCGGGATACGCTTAAGCCCCAAAAAAGTTATGCTATTATTTCAAAAAAAGTGCTTGAACTGATAATATTTGAGGCTGAACATTTATTCCACTTTAAAGAAACTAATTACCTCGTTGAGTTTTTGTACCTCGCGGAAGAAGGATTCGGTGAGTTCCGATATCTTATCGGCAGCATCGGCATTGCCTTGTGCAACGCCATCGAGCTCTAAAATGGCATTGTTAATCTGTTTGGATCCTTCGTTCTGCTCCAGAGAGGCAGCCGATATTTCTGATACCAGGTTATAGGCTTTCTGAATATCAGGCACCAGTTTTTCGAAGATTCCGCCGGCTTTAATGGCAGTATCTACTCCCAATTGAGCCTTCTCACTGATGTCGTTGGCCGACTGACGGCTGCGTTCGGCAAGCTTGCGTACTTCGGCTGCCACCACTGCAAATCCACGCCCCTGCTCACCGGCACGTGCTGCCTCTACGGCGGCATTCAGCGATAGGATATTTGTTTGCATGGCTATTTCATCAATGATCTGTACTTTTTCGGCGATGGTTTTGATGCCTTCCACAGCTTGCTTCACAATGTCGCTACCGTTGGAGGTGTCCTTAAAGGCCTGCGACATGATTTGCTCTGTTTGTTTTGCGTTGTCAGCGTTCTGACTAATGTTGGCGCCCATCTCTTCCATGGAGGCCGATACCTCTTCGGTGGAAGATGCTTGTTGCATGGAACGAGACGAAAGTTCGTTGGCAGAGCCAGTGAGCTCGGAACCACCATTCGTGATGAGTTGCGCCGTTTGTTTAGCTTGTGCAATCACACTGCTAATGCGGGTAATCATGGTTTTAAAGGTGTTGGCCAGTTGACCGATCTCATCCGGCCTGGAACTGAGGCCTTCGTCAATTTCCACTTTAAGCTCACCTTGTGCCAGTGCATTGGCTACCCTGTTAATTTGCAGTATGGGACGTGCCAGTGAGTTGGCAATAAAATAGGCCAGTGCCAGCGCCAGCACAAGGAAAATAATGCCAATCAGTACAGAGAAATTGCGTATTGGGCGGAGCATACTTACCAGCTCTTCGGTGGGCACTGCCATTACAATCTTATGACCGGTATTGCCAATATTCATATAGGCCAGTTCATTCTCCGTATCTTTCAATTCATACTCGCTGATCAGCCCGTTTTTATTATCACTAATAATCGTAAATGCCCCTTTACCAATGATATTCTCCAGAGGCTGGTTGGTATGCGTATTATGCTGGGCTATCTTAATCTTTCCTTTACTGTCGATGACCCATAAATCGGCTCCTTCACTAAACTTGCGTTGAGTAAGTTTTTGTACAAGCTCGTCAATGTTCATTCCAACACCGGCTACTCCCTGGGGTTTATTGGGGTCGCCCATTAGCACGTTAATAAAAAGACCTGTTTTTTTAAGGTTTTCGTCATAATCCAGGTTGGCTGATACGTGTTGTTGGGCTGCAAGGCAATTGAAAAACCAGCTGTTATTGCTGTCGTTGGGATCCAGGATAGTGTTGAGATGCTCATCCTGCGTCCAGTATTCATTGGTTTGTGCGTTTACGGCAAAGGCATTGATGTAGTTTAAATCTGTTGTGAGTTGCTTAAGCTTGCCAAGGCCGAGTTGTTTGAGTAGTTCATTTTGCTCGTTTTGGCTGAACCATTTCATTAATGTGGGATCGGCTGCCAGCGCCACCGATGTTTCAATCGCCCGTTCAAATTCGGTTCGCAAATCACTCTGTGATGCCTCCAGATAGGTGTGCAGTTGTTGCTCCCTGATATCCTTAGTAATTGTTTTACTAATGGCGATGTAAAACGTAAGGCTAATGGCTGTGATGACCATGAATACGACTGTGCCAAATAATAGCAAAATGCGTGAACGGATACTACTGAACTGCATACGATAAATGTTGCGACAGGTAGAGACCTGTCTTGTTATACACCCCTAATTGTTAATCCCCTTTGCCAAACTAACCGTCTTTTCAAGCTTGGAAAAGGCATTTCCTGGTCTTCCGGCAATGGGCAATCTTACGCCCAAATCGCGAATTGGTTATAATAATTGTAGAATTTATCTAAAATTAATCAATTAAGTTTTGAAAATAAAGTATTTGCTATCTATCAGATTAGCAGTAGAATAATTGACTACATTATTCTGTTGTGTGTTTGTTCAGGTGTGAATTAGGAGTGTATTTGGCATATTAGCCTCTATGGATTTATGCAAATGCATGGCCGTTAAAAAACTGCTTTGGGTAATCTATTCAGCGCGCTTCGTTTTGATATATGCAAAAAAAAGTGACAGCCTACTAACGCATCATGTAGCTAGGCTATCACCTTTTCTATGAGGGTAATTATATGTTATGCTCTTTGTCTTTTTTCTATCTTTCGTTGTATTGGGTCTGATAATATTTTTCGTAGTCGCCCGACAAGATGTTATTCAGCCATGTTTCATTGGCCAGGTACCAATCCACGGTTTTTTCAATGCCTTCTTCAAATTGTAATGAGGGTTCCCAGCCCAGTTCCTTCATCAGCTTGTCGGAGTCAATGGCATAGCGCAGGTCGTGTCCGGCCCGGTCTTTTACAAAGGTGATAAGCTTGGCCGATTCACCCTTTTCACGTCCCAGTTTGGTATCCATTACCTCACATAATTTATAAATCAGCTTGATATTGGTCCATTCGTTGATGCCGCCAATATTGTAGGTTTCGCCCTTTTTGCCACGATGATAGATCATGTCAATGGCACGGGCATGGTCCAGTACATATAGCCAGTCGCGAATGTTTTCACCTTTTCCATAGATGGGAATGGGTTTGTTGTTTTTGATGTTGTTAATGGCCAGGGGAATCAGCTTTTCCGGAAATTGGTTGGGGCCATAGTTGTTGGAGCAGTTGGAGATAACCACCGGCATGCCATAAGTATGGTGATAGGCACGTACCAGGTGATCAGAACTTGCTTTAGAAGCGGAGTAGGGGCTGCGTGGGTCATAGGCTGTTGTTTCGGTAAACAGACCTGTGGCACCCAGGGAACCATATACTTCATCGGTCGATATGTGATAAAATAATTTATCCTCCATATTATCTTTCCAGCTGCTTTTGGCGGCATTCAGTAGATTAACGGTACCCAGTATATTGGTTTTGATAAATGCCAAAGGGTCGCTTATGGAACGGTCAACATGCGACTCGGCGGCCAGGTGTATCACACCATCGAAAGCGTGTTGGCTAAACAGCTTGTCCATGGCATCGGCATCGGTTATGTCGGCTTTGATAAAATGGTAGTTGCTGTTGTTTTCAACATCCTTCATGTTTTCCAGGTTACCGGCATAGGTAAGTGCGTCCAGATTGTAGATTTCGTAGTTGGGGTAGTTGGTTACGAAAAGGCGCACCACATGTGAGCCAATAAATCCGGCACCGCCGGTAATCAATATTTTTTTCATATCTCGCGTTTCATGATGTAAGGCAAAAGTATTAAGATAATTGTCAAGATGCAAAAGAGGCTATCTCACCTGAGATAACCTCTGTACTTAGTTGTAAATGGGCAATATTTTCAAAAAATTTTATAAAGAACCCATTGTGTTATCGCTTTTTTCAGTTGGTTTTAGGCGTTTAAATAAGTAACGTGTTATATAGATGCCGCTGTTGTCGTCCTTACCGCCATAACTTTCTACTCCGGTATTAATGAACGCCAGATCCCATCCGTTTTCAAGCATCTCATTGATTTTTGAAGTCAATAAAGCATCATTTGAGGCAATGTTTTGAAAACGAATTCCACCAATGTTAAAAAAGTTAAGCATTTTTGTTTCGTCGTAGTTTTTAATGCGAATCTCCTGACGATCACTTTTGTTTCTGTCGCCCTTCTCTTCTGTTTGTGTCGTTGTGAATTCCCGGTAGTCTACTTTTGTGTCAGTTGAAATTAATCGTGATCTACCAACTCCATTAGGGACGATTGATTCTATGCTTGTAATAATTTTCACCTCATATTGTGGAGCTACCTGGGCGTTGGATGTAAGTGTAATAGAGGCAAGAGTAAAGATTGTAAGTAAGATTTTTTTCATTGTACTTCGTATTTATCGGTTCTTATGTATAGCTGTTTGATACTTAACTAGTGACTTTTCTGAAATAATAGCGTGTCATGAAAATGCCATTGGGGTCGTTTTTGCTATTACCTCCTTTGGTATCCAGCATCATTTTCATGCCCATTTTTAAAAGTTCTTTTTTTACAGAGAGAGTAGCCATTTTACTCTCAACGCCAGTAGAAACAAAAAATAGTTCCCATCCCTTGTTGAGCATGTCATTTATTTTTGAGGTAACGATGGCGTCATTGCTGGCAACGTTCTGAAATCGAATGCCGCCTTCATTATATAGATTAAGGAGCTTGGTCTCTTCATAGTTCTTAATTCTGATATCTTGTCGATTGGCTTTGTTGCGGCTTCCCTTACTTTTTGACCGGGAAGAAGTAAATTCTTGATGGTCAACATCCAGGTTTGTAATGATCATTCTTGAGCGTCCTGTGCCACTTGGAACAAGTGACTCGACACAAGTGAGTACCTCCACCTGGAAGTTCGGTTGTTGAGCCCGTGCAGCGAAATTTTGCCAAGCCAACATTAAAGAGAGGAGTAGGGTGATTGATTTAATCATCGTTATTAGATTTTATAGTAATTAGGATTGGTAAAAGTATTACTCATCCTGTTTCATAAAATTTAATTTTGATGAACGGGTGTTTATTGTGGGTAAATATAATTCAAAATGAAATTATGAGGCTGGTACAAAAATATTAGAGGCTATCTCAGGTGAGATAGCCTCTAATATTTTTTGTGTGCTTGTATTACTATGCGCCTGCCGGACCCTTATATTCAGCATCGCCAAAGCCGAGTAGAGGGTAGAAGATAAACGGAAGGAATAACAAACCAAGTGTGAAGCCTGCGCCTTTTCCAAAGCTCTTGGATAGCAGGTTAATCATCCAAATGGCAAAAATTAAATTAATGCCCGGAATGAAAAACAGGAGCAGCCACCATCCGGGTTTACCTATTATATCCAGTAATACGATGATGTTATATATGGGCACAATATACGCCCATCCTGGCTTCCCAGCTTTCTCATAAGTTTTCCAGCCACTGGCAATTACTAAAACAATGACTGCCAGATAAAGGAGGCCGCCGAATACACTAATGCTTTCCATTATAGAAATTTTTGTTAATTAGAGATAGTGACATGAGTCACATTGATTGTATAATATTCTGTAAAAATACGAAAAAGCTGTCAGTAGGATACCAACAGCTCTTATTTTATTTCATTACTTGCCTGTTTTATGTGTTGCAGGCTTGTGTGCTATGCAGACGATTGTGCTTATTTCAGGCCTCTTACATTCTTTTCCCAGGCCCAGGCCGAGGCTAAAGTTTCTTCGAGGGTTTTTTCTGCTTTCCAACCCAGCTCATTATTGCCGTATGTTGTATCGGCCCATATTTTTTCAATATCACCGGCACGACGGTCTACAATTTTGTAATTTAAGTTAACGCCGGTTACTTTAATAAAGGCTTTTACCAATTGCATCACTGAGTAACCCGATCCGGTACCCACATTAAAATACTCGTAGTTGTCTTTTGACTTACCATTAAGCATGCGGTCGATGGCTACCACGTGTGCTTTGGCCAGATCCACTACATTAATATAATCGCGAATAGCGGTGCCATCTTCTGTATCATAGTCGTCGCCAAAGATGCTTAGTTCATCGCGCAAGCCGGCTGCTGTTTGCGTGATAAAAGGCACCAGGTTATTGGGTACGCCTACCGGTAGCTCTCCGATAAGTGCCGTAGGGTGCGCGCCAATAGGGTTGAAATATCGTAGGGCAATGCAGTTAATGGCTTCGTTGGCCTTGCAATAGTCGCGCATAATATCTTCACAGATGGCTTTGGTGTTACCGTAAGGCGACTCGGCTTCTTTGCGGGGTGTCTGCTCGGTTACCGGCAGCACGTCGGGCTGACCGTAAACGGTACATGACGAAGAGAATACCATGTGAGGAACCTGATACTTGTTCATGCACTCCAGCAGATTCATCAACGAGCCCATGTTGTTACGATAATATTCAAGGGGTTTCTGTACCGATTCACCCACGGCCTTGAAGGCAGCGAAATGGATGATGGCGGCTATGTCTGAATATTTTTTGAAAAAAGCATCGGTCAAATCTCTTTCCGATAAGTCGAACTGCTCAAATGCCGGACGTATGCCGGTTATTTTTTCAATGTTATCCAATACCTCAATCTGCGAATTGGACAGGTTGTCAACGATAACAACATCAAAACCTCTTTCCTGAAGTTCTACTACCGTGTGCGAACCGATATATCCCGTTCCGCCGGTCACTAAAATTTGCTTTGCCATTGGTGTAGCTTTTTATTAACCTGTATGCACTTTGCTCAGGTTGAACACACAAACAGGAGCATGGCTTACGTTTAAGCATCCTATACACTCGTCACTTATGTGTTCCATCGTTAAACGAGCTGTAAAAATACGAAATCGAATTTAATGCAGGTGGCAAAATACTTTCTAATTTCATGGGTACGGTAATTAATAAAAGTTAAAAGTACTTTTAATATTTCTGGGCAAGACGCCCAGCCATCTACTTCAGTATTTGTTAATAAGATTCAATTGAAGGGTTTTGCTTAGCTTTTGTAGGGGATTTATTAACAGGTAAAGGAATTACTTATTCACAGCAAGGGTTAGGATTGCATTCACTAAATTAGTATCTTAGCGATGTTTTATAGGCTTAGTGTTAATAAGATAAGTCATTATCAACCAAAAGCTAACACCTTGTTAACAGGTGTTGAAACAAAGTTAATATTGTCCGTTGTGGTTTTACTAATTTTGCAGGTATGACAACAGTTGCTCAACACATATCGAATTTATTATACACACATGAGTGTGTGATTATACCGCACTTAGGTGCGTTGGTATCGACTACAGTCAGTGCGCGTATCGATACCGAAACGAATCGCTTTATGCCTCCCTCGCGTGAAATTGGTTTTAATCGTAGTTTGTCGCATAATGATGGTTTGCTGATCAGCACGCTGTCGCAGATAAATGGCCTTAGTTATGAAGCGGCAAGGCAGAGCGTGGATGCTTTTGTTAATGATTTGACGGCGCGCATCGATCGTGGTGAGGTGGGACGTATTGATAAGGTAGGTAGCCTCAAGAAAGATGCCCTGGGTAGTTTGCAGTTTGTGGCCGATAGCTCCGAAGCCTACCTTCCGGAGGCTTTCGGACTGAGTAGTTTCCACTTTACACCCCACGTAACGCCGCAAAAGCTGGTGAGTGAGAATCGGCAGGTGCGTCGCCTACTTCAGCCGGTGGGCTTGCGGCAGATTGCTGCCACCGTGGCCATGGTGGTGGGGTTATTTGCTATCTCACAGTCCCTGGACAATCCGCTGCGTCAGCATAAGGTAAATGCGGCGAGCACGATGCCACTGATTTGGCCTGCTTCATCTGCGATTGAGACTTCGCCGGTGGAAGTGGAGACCACTAGCGTGAGCACTGCCGTAGTTGAAGAAGAGGCTCCGGCCGCAGAGAATATTTATTACCTGATTGCAGGTAGTTTTAAAACGGAAAATCAGGCAAGCCGCTTTCTGCGCATCGTACATGAGATGGGCGAGGAGCAGGCCTTTGTGTTGGCTAGTCCCAATAATCGTTACCGTGTGGCCATTAATGGTTACAGCGATAAAGCAAATGCCGTGAAGGAGTTGAATGCTTACCGCGGCAAAGAGGGTTTTAAAACCGTGTGGGTGCTGACACAGCGTTAAGGAAGTTTGTACTTAAAATAGAAAGGCCGTTTCGGATTACATTCCGGGCGGCCTTTTTTCTTGCTTAAGAAATTGGGGAGAGTGCTACGGGCGTTTGTGTAAAATAACAATAATTTTGTATATTTGCTTGTGCTAGTTGCTAAATTTATACAATGTTAGGTTAAGATATAATTAATTTAAAATATTTAAGAATGAAATTGCGTTTGTTACAATTTGGTCTGGCTGCGTTAGCGCTTTGCTTTTTTAGCAGTTGCGATAATGATGATAATGAATCTGTTGCTGACTCAGTCAACTATATAAAAGTTGCAGAAGAGGAGTATGAGCTTGAAAGCGGTACGTTATTATATGTAGAAGAAACAAGTACACAAAAATACCTGTATGATATTTCTATTACTTCAGAAGGTATACTTGTTGATAAAGCGGATGCAAGTGGGTTGTACCATAAGGGGAATGGTAGTGTTGTATGGTTTACTATGGAATCTGAAAGTAAGGAAGGTATTTTGGCTGGCACTTATGAAATTGGGGATGCCTTTGTTTCGCATGCAGCATATTGTATGGATTGGTTGGATGAGAAATATGATACCGACGAGAATATGTGGGTTAGTATAAATACTGGAAGAATAAGTGTTGATATTAGTGGCGATGTCTATGAAATAACATTAATTGGTGCCGATGCCGAAGGCAATGATGCCAAATGTTACTATAAAGGGAAGCTTCAGTTTTATAGCTTAGAGAACTAAAACAATGAGCCTAACATTGTTTTTTATTCGTGGTGTCAACTAGCATTTATCATATATTGTTTTGTAGCTATAGCTTTCTCTTGTCTGGTTTAACTTTTTACTAAGCAGAAATTAAGTAAGCGTTCGGTATAAAGTTATTAGGGATGTATAAATGTCAATATATTTATTGAAAAATTGATTAGCGCTATGGAGTACTTGGGTTCTTGTTTGTGCAGGGGAAGTAAATTTAAAGTAGTAGGCAACTTCGAATGTTTTTATTTATGCCATTGCCGTTATTGTAGGAAGGATACAGGATCGGCTCATGCTGCCAATTTATTTTCTACCACTGCTAAACTGGTTTGGATAAAAACCGAAACTGAAGTTAAATCTTTTCAAGCTCCCAAAAGTAACCATATAAAAGCCTTTTGTACAAATTGTGGTTCGCCCTTGCCCAATTTGCAAATGGAAGGTAAACTTTTAGTTGTGCCCGCCGGGTGTTTAGATACAAAGTTGGAACAACGACCGGATGCACATATTTTTATTTCCAATAAAGCAAGATGGGATGAGTCGCTGGAAGAAATATGTAAATTTGAGCGTCTCCCCGAATAATTATTGGCAATGAATGGAAAGTATTTTATATGGATATTATTGACAGTCATTTGTTTGTCTTGTCAAAATAGAGCTGAGAAAAAATCAGCTTCAAAGCAAAAGGTGCCGCTTAGTTTAAGTGATCAACTTAAATTGATATCCCCTGTTATAGTTCAATCTCCAAATTTCGATGGGAGTATTCTGCCGTCGTTGGGGCGAGCATTTCCAATACTTAAATTTGCTTCAAAGAAAAGAAATCAAATTACAGATGAGCAAGATTGGTTTGTGCAAAACCAGATTTCCTTGCCTATCTATAAGGTTCCTAATCAAATAAGAAATATCAGTGGCAATCTTCCAAAGGGCATTCCACTGCGCTATAAAGGATATATTATAAGTGATGGTTTTAAATATGACACCTATAATATTTTTTTTTATGGCGTGAATTTTGGTGAAAAAAGATTTGCAATGGTTACAGATGGGGCAAATAAAGAACTTAAGCACTTTTTAGATTTTGAAAATTTCAATTACGCACCTAAAACTAAAATAGGGGATGAAGATTTCGTATTTCAGTCCATACAATGGGCAAGCATAGAGAATAACGTATTATTTATTTCTCATGGCCACCCTACTTATGCAAAAAGTACTTATGGCAAAAATGCATACATATCAGCTATAAATCTGGAGAATTACGAAATTATCTGGACAAGCGAGCCGTTAACCTGTAATTCAACATTTACAATTGTTGATAGCACCATAATATGTGGCTATGGATTCACTGCCGAAACAGATTATCTTTTTGTGCTTGACAAGCATACGGGCGCCAGGGTTCAAAAAATTAGAATTGATAAGGGACCAAGCTATGTCATTCAAAAAGGAAATAAAATATTGGTTAGGACCTATGACTTAGATTATGAGTTTCATCTAAAATAATTGTTGTGAGTATTGTTTTTCATCGATCGCATCAATCATAAATGCCAGGGCGAACCATCAAGGTGCAAGATGTTGCAGCGGTTTGATGAAATTTGATTTTTTACAATCGATCACTATCCGCAAAAAAATGTTAACTTTATGCTTATGTGTAAGTATAGAAACATCCTTATAATTATTGCCTTAGCGCTCATCGCAGTGAATGTAGCCTTTATCGATTATGGTGATCTAAGCTGGTCGGTGAATAAGGGCAGTTACCTGGGAATAGTCTCCATGGTCTTGTTAATCATAAGCATGGTACTCTCCAATCGGCATGAGGAAAGGCACAAAGATCAGAAATAATATAAGCACACACATCAATACACTTCTTATGAAGAACTTAGATTGGATAAAAGCAGCGATGTTGTCAGTGGCGCTGTTAGGCGCTGGTTACTTTGTGGGTAACATGCACAAAACAGGGAAGAAGTATGACCGCTTTGTGCAGGTGAAGGGTCTCTCAGAGCGCGAGGTAGAAGCCGATCTCGCTGTATGGCCTATTAATATAAACCTAGCCGGAAACGATCTGGTGGCTCTAAAAAAGAAAATTGAGGCACAGAATACGCTTGTGTATGACTACTTTTTAAAGCAAGGCTTTAGCGATACAGAGCTGAGTAAAGGCGTTACCACCATTAACGATGCCCATGCCAATCCTTATAATAATGCTCAAAATAGAGCATTTCGTTACATTGCCAAGTCGGAGTTTACGGTGCGCACTGGCGATGTGAAAAAGCTACAGAAGGCTTTAGGAGAATCACTGGAGTTGATAGAAAAAAACATATTGCTCAGTTCAAAAAATGACTGGCGACCCATTGAATACATCTTTACCGGACTAAATGATATTAAGCCTTCCATGATTGAGGAAGCCACCAAGAATGCCCGTAAAGTCGCTGAAAAATTTGCCCGCGACTCAGATTCTGAGGTGGGTGAAATCAGAAAGGCCAATCAGGGTTTGTTTACCATTAACGACCGTGACTATAACACGCCTGAGATAAAGATTATCAGGGTGGTGTCAACCATTGACTTTCAGCTTAAGAATTAGAAGGTTATTTAAGCGAAATTATTTAATTTATCGGATGACTAAACGTATTAGATACCTTAGTCATCCGATAAATTTTGTGACACGCTCTACTCATTTTGTGGTGGAAAGGAAGGATCAACGGCACTGCGGTAGTAACTGCGAAAGCCAGTCACGGCCTCACTCAGGTCAGGAATCCCCAGCATTACATCTCCCTCGGTATAATAATCGCGCGAGTAATATATATTAGAGGTGCCTTCAACAAATTTAACAATCGACATACCGGGTGCCGAGAAGGAGGCTCCGTTAAACTCCCCACTCATGGTCCAGGTAGCCATATACACATCGTTCACCAGTGTTTCATCCTCCACTGTGGTAATCAGGTTGACTGAACCTTCAAACAGACGTGCCAGAAAAGCCGCCATGGTCTCGGATCCATCTATGCTGACGATGGGATCGCGATAGGCGTATTCGGTACTAAGCATTGGCAGGATATTCATCCAGTTTTCCGCATTTATTTCAACCAGATTTCTGGCCACTGTAAGCTGATCGGTACTAAAGAGTGTTTGTGTACTTTTTAACTGGCTTTTAATGGCAGAGGAAGGAGGTGCAAACGGACACTCAAAGGTAGGATCTACTGCACAGCGGTAATAGGTTCTGAAAGCACCAATGGCCTCATCCAACCCCGGTATGGTTACCATTATGTCACCTTCGGAATAATAGTCTCGTTGATAGTAAACCAACTCTGAGTTGGGCATGAATTTAAAGATGGAGATACCACGGGCCTCGTAGGGTACTTCGAGAAAATCGCCTGACATGATCCATGTTGCACAGTAGGTATCGCCGCTCAGGGTTTCGTCTTCCACTATGGTTACAAGGTTGGGTGAGGCCTCTTTAATCAGGCGATTAAGAAACTCGGTCATGTCTTCAATGCCGTTGATGTCAACGATGGGATCATGGTACTCAATATCGTCAGTGTAATAGGGAAGAATGTCATCCACATCGGGGGCTTGCACTTCAAGCAGGGCACGGCCTATGGTCATTCTTTTCTCATAAAGATTAGGAGTGTCGTCGTCTGAACAGCCGGGCGCAATTAGAAGTAGTATCAGACCAAGAAATAGCGTGTAGGCTTGGATAAATTGCTTCATGTTTCATCTTTTTGGAGGTGAATTCATTGTTTTCCCATACAATTTACTTCAAAATATAATTAATGGAAAGTTTAATGGAGATATATTTTCTTGAGCTCTACAGTCTTGTTAGTTATTGAAAAACAGCGATATACAGGGTGGTGATTGAACTTTTAAAAAAATTATATCTTTGTCGATCGAATTTGAGTGGAAAATCCAACAAATCAGATTTATGGAGATAAAAAGGACTTTTGATTTACTTGCTAACCTGAAGCAAAACATCAAGAAAGACGATATACTATGTGCCAAGCGCAATGGCGACTGGGTGAAGTTTAGTGTGCAGGAATATGGCGATCAGGCTCGTTCATTTGGTTATGGCCTGATGGCCAAAGGCTTTAAGAAAGGTGATAAGATTGCCACGGTGTCGAACAACCGGCCTGAGTGGAACTTTGTGGACATGGGTATGTCGATGATTGGCGTAGTACATGTGCCTATCTATCCCACTATTTCCGATGAGGAGTATCGCTACATACTTGAGCACAGCGAAGCGCGAATGCTTTTGGTGTCAGACATAGTGCTTTACCGGCGCCTTAAAGAGATAGCAGCCGACATTGACAGTATCAAAGAGATTTATACCTTCAACGATATTAAAGGGGCACCCAATTGGAGTGAGATCATTGAGTTGGGTGAACAGGAACGCAGCCTGCGTAAGGAAGAGTATAGAGCAATACGCGCCGGCATTAGCGAGGACGACCTGGCATCGATTATCTATACCTCCGGCACCACGGGAAATCCCAAGGGGGTAATGTTGAGTCATAAAAACTTCATCAGCAATATGAAGGATGCATTAGATCGTTATCCGCTAAATCAATCCGATCGTATTTTAAGCTTCCTGCCGCTGTGTCATGTTTACGAGCGAATGATCAACTACCTGTATCAGTATAATGGTTGTAGCATCTATTATGCCGAAAATTTGGGTACCATTGCCCAGGATTTGAAAGACATACAGGCCAATGCCTTTGTTACGGTTCCGCGTGTTATTGAGCGCATCTATGATAAGTTGGTGTCGCGCGGTAATGATCTGTCGGGCTTGCAAAAAGCCATTTTTTTCTGGGCCATGAAGCTGGGCGAGCGTTATCGTGTTAACGGTAAAAACTATCCTTTGTATGCCTTTAAGCTAAAGCTGGCTCGTAAGCTGGTGTTCTCAAAGTGGCAGAAGGCCTTTGGTGGTAAGCTGCGTTTTGCTGTAAGTGGAGGTGCTGCCTTGCAACCCCGCCTGAGTCGTTTGTTTTTTGCGGCCGGCATTCCCCTGATGGAAGGTTACGGACTTACCGAGACGGCACCGGTGATTGCCTCCAACCACACAAGTAGTTCGGGTAACCTGATGATTGGCACGGTGGGCACGGTGTTCGACAGCGTGGAGCTGCGCATTGAAGATGACGGTGAGATATTGGTGAAAGGCCCTAATGTGATGATGGGCTATTACAAAGACCCCAAAACTACTGCCGAGGTGATCAACAAGGAGGGATGGTTTCATACCGGTGATATTGGCACGCTTATCAAGGGTAGATTCTTAAAGATTACCGATCGTAAAAAAGAGATGTTTAAGCTTAGTAATGGCAAATACATTGCGCCTCAGGCCATAGAAAACCTGCTGAAGGAGTCGGATTTTATTGAGCAGGCCATTATTGTGGGCGAGAGTGAGAAATACGCCGGCGCCTTGCTGTCGCCCAACTTTGAATTCCTGCACCTGTGGGCGCACGATCATAAGGTTCATTTTCGCGATAATCAGGAGTTGATACAGCATGAAAAGGTGACGGCTGTTTTCCGTAAGGAGGTAATGCGCTTCAATAAGATGATTGGCAAGCACGAAGAGGTGAAGCGTTTCCGCCTGGTTCATGAGGCCTGGACGTCGCCCACCGGCGAGTTGTCGCCCACACTAAAACTAAGGCGCAGAGTGATTTATAAAAAATATGCTGATGTACTGCGCGATATGTATAACTACGACGAGCACGAAGAGAATAAAGGATCCATTAAGTTCAGTTAAGCAAACGCCGCACATGCCTGAGAATTAGAAGCAGTCTCAGGCGGCGGGATGGGGATCGTTATCGACTTAAACAATATCTCAAACACAATTGGATAGCCTCTTATTATTGATCAAATTTTGGAGGATGAGGCGCTTACTTACCCTTGCGCAGGGGTACTGGATTTTTCTGTGCCAGATGGCGTGTTCTGAACACCCCTGAATTGGCCAGTCGTATGTCTTCCAGGGTGTAGAAGGCCTTGGGGTTAAACTTTTTAATGATTCCGGTTACCTCCGGTAAATCCTTGCGCTTGAGCACGCAATAAATAATATTTACATTGCCCTTACTGCCGTGGGCATTTAGGTAGGTTACTCCGTAGCCTGCCTCGCTTAGGTTTTGTATTAGGTAGGTGCCGGGTTTTTGGGTGACAATTTGTATATTTACATAACCCAGTGCCAGCCGCTCTTCAATTTTCAAGCCCACATAATTACCCATGGCAAAGCCGCCTGCATAGGCCACAAAGTACAGCCAGTTATCCAGGTTCTGCATGATTTTTGACATGGCAAGTAGCCAAATGAGTATCTCGAAGAAGCCCAGTATAGGTGCCAATATCTTTAGCCCTTTTGAAATAAACACGATGCGCAGGGTGCCAATGGTTACGTCGGCCACCCGCGAAAGGAAAATCAGCAGGGGAATGGCAATGTAGGTCACGGTAAAGCTATCGATGGTGGCCATGGTATTTGATCTTGTGTTGGTAAAGTGTTTAACAGAAAAAAATCAACCTCTATCAGGGGATGAAATTAAGAAAAAATATACTGCCTTGCAGCCTCGACCCGGAAAGTAATTTCAAGATCGTAAAACGGTATTAAAAAAGGCCCTGGAATTGCTTCCAAGGCCTGCTTTATACTGTTAGTCGTCTCTGTACTGACTACTTTCGGCTAAGTAATTTATTATTTACGCATGGCCTTATAAGCATTCACCAGACCATTGGTAGAGGCATCGTGCGAGCTTACCTCGTCATCATTCTGCAGCTCGGGCAATATGGCATTGGCCAATTGCTTACCCAGCTCAACACCCCACTGATCAAAGCTGTAAATGTTCCAGATAATGCCCTGAACAAATATCTTATGCTCGTACATGGCGATAAGGGCACCCAGCGTGCGAGGGTTCAGTTCCTTCATCAGAATTGAGTTGGTGGGTATATTGCCCAGGAATACCTTGTAAGGCAACAGTGCCGCAATCTCTGCCTCTGACTTACCGGCTGCCTTCAATTCAGCGCTCACCTGTTCCTCAGTTTTTCCCAGCATCATGGCTTCTGTCTGTGCAAAAAAGTTAGCGAGTAACTTAGGATGATGATCGCTCAGTGGGTTATGGCTCTTGGCTGTGGCCATAAAATCGCAGGGAATCAGCTTGGTACCCTGGTGTATCAGCTGGTAAAAAGCATGCTGGCCGTTGGTGCCGGGCTCGCCCCACAGGATAGGTCCTGTCTGGTAATTTACACGTTCCCCATTGCGGTCAACGTACTTACCGTTACTCTCCATATTGCCTTGCTGGAAATAGGCTGAGAAACGGTGCATATACTGATCGTAGGGTAGTATGGCTTCTGTTTCGGCGCCATAGAAGTTATTGTACCAGATACCAATCATGGCCAGTATCACCGGTAGGTTCTTATCAAAAGCGCTGGTTTTAAAATGCTGATCCATGGCATGGGCACCTTCCAGTAGCTCGCGAAAATTGTCGAAGCCAATGCCGCAGGCAATGCTCAATCCAATGGCCGACCACAAGGAGTAACGACCTCCCACCCAGTTCCAGAATTCGAACATATTGGCGGTGTCAATGCCAAAGGCTGATACGGCTTCGGCGTTGGTTGACAGTGCTACGAAGTGCTTGGCTACGGCAGCCTCATCCTGGGCAGCCTCCAGAAACCACGATTTGGCTGAGTTGGCATTGGTCATGGTCTCCTGCGTAGTAAAGGTTTTAGAGGCAATGATGAAAAGTGTGGTTTCCGGATTAACCACTTTCAAGGCCTCGGCAATGTGTGTACCATCCACATTGGATACAAAGTGCAGGTTTACATTCTTCTTATAGGGTTTCAGCGCCTCGGTCACCATTAGGGGACCCAGGTCAGAACCACCAATGCCAATGTTCACAATGTCGGTAATGGCTTTGCCGCTGTATCCTTTCCATTCGCCGGAAATGATTTTCTCCGAGAAGGCCTTCATCTGATCCAGCACTTGGTTAACGGCAGGCATCACATCTTCGCCATCCACCATTACAGGTGTATTGCTGCGGTTACGCAGTGCAGTGTGCAGCACGGCGCGTCCTTCGGTTACGTTAATGGCCTCGCCGGCAAAAACACTGTCAATGGCACTTTTCAGTCCACATTCCTCAGCCAGTTGAAGCAATAAGCTCATCACCTTGTCATCGATGCGGTTTTTGGAGTAATCCACCAGGATGTCTTCAAAACGCAAAGTGTATTTTTCAAAGCGCTGATTATCCTTGGCAAAAAGATCTTTTATATGCGTGCCCTCGAACTGGGCATAATATGCCTCAAGTTCTTTCCACGCCTTTGTGGTTGTGGGATTAATACCTGGTAACATGTTAGTTGTATTTGTTTGTTTGTATTGATGTCTTTTTGATAAGCTGTCAGCCAATGGCTGATAGCTATTCGCTCGTTGCGTAATCTGCAGGCTTTCTAAGGGCTCTTTTATCGAAGATGTTCCGTCAGCAGGCGTATCTCCATGGAAGGCGATATCTTTTCATAGATAATATTATACACCGCCTCACAGATGGGCATGTTTACCTTGTATTTATCGTTTATCTGGTGGATGCTCTTCACCCCGTAATAACCTTCAGCAATCATCAGCATCTCCATCTGTGCATATTTAACCGAGTAGCCTTTGCCAATCATGGTGCCAAACATGCGGTTGCGGCTAAACTGCGAATAAGCGGTCACCAGTAGGTCGCCCAGGTAGGCCGAACTCTTTATGTCGCGTGTGATGGGGTGCACAGTATCCACAAAACGCTTCATCTCCTGTATGGCATTGGATATAAGTACTGCCTGAAAATTGTCGCCATAACCCAAGCCATGGCAAATACCCGATGCTACCGCCATAATGTTTTTCAGCACTGCGGCATATTCGGTGCCATAAATATCATCTGATATGGTGGTCATGATATAGGGGGTCTTCATCAGACCGGCAAAAGCACGCGCTCTTTTAATGTCTTGGCAGGCAATGGTGAGGTAGGAGAGGCGCTCCAAGGCTACCTCTTCGGCGTGGCAGGGACCACTGATCACCCCAATGGAGGTGGTGGGTACCTCATATTTCTGTGCGAAATATTGGCCGATAATCAGATTTTCATCGGGCACCAGACCTTTAATGGCCGATACTACAAACTTATCGTGCAGCGGCTCTGTCAACTCTTCCAGTGGTACCTTAATAAAGGCCGAAGGAATAGCGAAGATAAGAATATCAGACTGGCGTACAATTTCGTTGATGTCATCGGAGAAGTTGATCCGCTCGGGATTAAACTCAACACTGGTAAGGTAGTTGGGGTTATGCTTACAGCGCTTAAAGGTGTCGATATGATCCCGGTTGCGAAAGTGCCAGTTGATGGATGGAACATTGTTTAATAGCATTTTAGCAATAGCGGTTGCCCAGCTTCCGCTACCGATAATACCTACCTTCGATGACTCATCCATAAATTCTAAAGTTTTGATTAAAAAATAAAAATAAGACAAAAAAGGGAACATTGCCTTCTTTGTCTTATCCGTTTTACTATAATTTATTAAGCTAACCAGGCGGCTACATCATCCTGCGAAGGATTTTTCAAGCCTAGTTTATTCTTTTTGTTATATCCACAAAGATCCTGAAACAATTTTGAAGGTTTTGTTTCCTTGAGAGCATCCACTTTGCTAAAGCCGATCTTACGAATCACTTCTACCCATTCGGGGGCAATGCCCAGCTCGGTGAATTTCTCATCGCTGTCGGGCACAATGCGTTTCTCGGGTCGCATCTGCGGAAAGAATAGTACATCCTGAATGGAGTCCGAGTTGGTCATCAGCATGGTAAGGCGGTCAATGCCAATACCCATACCCGATGTGGGGGGCATACCATATTCGAGGGCACGCACAAAGTCATGATCGATAAACATAGCCTCGTCATCACCTTTTTCCGACAGGCGCATCTGCTCCTCAAAGCGCTCTTTCTGGTCGATGGGGTGGTTCAGCTCCGAGTAGGCATTACAAATTTCCTTGCCGTTCACCATCAGCTCAAAACGCTCGGTGAGTTCCGGATTATCGCGGTGGCGCTTGGCCAGTGGCGACATCTCAACCGGGTAGTCGGTGATGAATGTGGGTTGTATGTAGTTGCCTTCACACTTCTCGCCAAATATCTCGTCGATGAGTTTACCTTTACCCATGGAGTCGTCGATCTCAATCTCCAGCTCGCCACACACAGCACGCAGCTGCTCTTCGTTCATGCCCGACACATCAATGCCGGTGTGTTCCTTAATAGCATCGAGGATGGAGATCCGCTTGAAAGGACGCTTGAAATCAATGGTTTTATCACCCACCTGAAGGTCGGTTTTACCATGCAGGTCAAGGGCAATTTTCTCCACCATCTCTTCGGTGAAGTCCATCATCCACTTATAATCTTTATAGGCCACGTATATTTCCATCACCGTAAACTCGGGATTATGGGTACGATCCATTCCTTCGTTACGGAAATCTTTGGCAAACTCATACACACCATCGAAACCCCCAACGATTAATCGTTTCAGGTAAAGCTCGTTGGCAATGCGCAGGTACAATGGAATATCCAAGGCGTTGTGGTGCGTAATAAATGGACGTGCTGCAGCACCACCTGGTATGGACTGAAGGATGGGTGTTTCCACCTCCAGGTAACCCCGCTCGTTGAAGAACTGACGCATGCTGTTCATCAGCTTGGTGCGTTTGATGAATACGTCTTTCACACCCTCGTTAACAATCAGATCAACATAGCGCTGACGGTAGCGTAACTCGGGGTCGCTAAACGCATCGTACACCTTACCATCTTTCTCTTTAACGATGGGCAATGGCTTAAGCGATTTACTTAATATGGTCATTTCCTGCACATGAAGCGTGGTTTCGCCCATCTGCGTTTGGAAGATAAATCCTTTAACGCCAATGATATCACCAATGTCCAAAAGCTTTTTGAACACGGTATTGTAAAGTGTTTTATCCTCGCCCGGACACATATCGTCGCGGTTCAGATAAATCTGTATGCGTCCTTCCGCATCTTTTAATTCGGCAAAGGAAGCCTTGCCCATGATGCGGCGGCTCATGATACGACCGGCTATCACCACCTCTTTCAGGTTATCTTTCGCCGGATCAAATTCCTGTTTTATCTCAGTTGACAGATGAGTGGTTTTAAATTCTGCTGCCGGATATGCGTTAATACCCAACTTGTTTAGCTCCTCTAAACTTTTTCGTCTGATAATCTCCTGTTCGCTCAGTTCCAAGGTACTCATTCTATTAATCTATTTTTAGAACATTACTAAAATGACAGATTCATCTGCCAACCGTTATATTTTCGCTTATAAAAAGAGAAAAAAGTTTTGCAAAGATAATGGTTTTCATGGAATTTGGCATTTTGCTTATTATATCTTCGTCAGATGTGCGGTAAATTAACGATAAGGGCTACATTTGTTAAAAACAATTCCGATATGTGCACCATTGATTTTTCCAATATTGACGCTTATTTATTTGATTTAGGCGGTGTTATTGTTGATATAAGTCCGCAGGCTGCCATTGATGCCTTTGCTGCCTTGGGGCTTAGCGATTTGGAGTCGCAGATAACACACGGTCATCATCAGGGGCTTTTTAAGCGTTATGAGTTGGGTGAGATCAGCACCGAAGGTTTTATTGATGCGGTGCAGCGTCTGTTGCCGCAAGCAGCGGATCCGCAGCAGATTGTCGCTGCCTGGCAGGCCATGTTGGTAAACCTGCCCAGTGAACGCGTAGCATTGCTGGAACGCCTGGCAAAAAAGCGCCCCGTTTATTTGCTGAGCAACACCAACGAATTGCACCGCAAGGCCTATGTGAGCATGGCCAAAGGTTATGATAATGTTGAAAAGGTCTTTACCAAAGCCTACTATTCCTATGAGATAAAACGGAGTAAGCCCGATGTGGCTGCTTTTAATTATGTGTTGGATGATGTTGTTATACCGCCGCATCGTATTCTTTTTCTGGATGATGCGCCCCTAAACCTGGAGGCTGCTGCCAGCCTTGGTTTTCAAACGTGTAAGGTGGATGCACAGCAAACTATCATTGATATTTTCAACGAAATATAAGCGTGGCAGGGTAAGATGCTTGACTTTGCGGCCTGGGCTTAATAATTTTATTGATCAATCAATAAAAGATGGTCAAAAAGGTCTCAATAGTCAGTTGTTTGCTCACTTGTGTGTTTGTCCTGTCGGCGCAGGTTTCTGACTATGATGGTCCGGTGAACACTGCCCTGGGGCACACAAGGGTATTCGATGAATCGGTATGGGCAGGTTTGAACAATGTGAGTAACCTTGCACATCACAGCCATCTTTCATTGGGCGCAGGCTACCAGTTGCGTTTTAACATGACGGAGCTTAGTACCCGTGCTGCAGTGCTTACCTGGCCTACGCAATATGGAGTGTTCTCAGGCCTTGTTCTGCAAAGTGGTTATTCAAAGAGTAATATCACAAGGGCAGGTGTTTCTTACAGTCGCCTTTTTGGAGACTTTCTCGCCGCTGGTCTTCAGTTTAATTACCTCACTCATCAGGTGCAGGGAGCCCGCAGTGGCAATGCCGTATACACAAGCGCCGGCCTTCTTTTTAGTATTACCCCCAATTTAGATGGCGGCATATTTGTGCATAACCCCGAGCAAGGTAAACTTAACTATGGCGATGAACGCTATGCCTTACCCACCTTTTTTAATGCAGCTTGTCGCTTCCAGCCCTCATCACGTATAATGCTGGTTTTGGAGGTGGAGAAGGATTTGGATAATGATGTGGCCTATAAGCTAGGCTTACAATTGGGTTTCCTCGATCGTTTATTTGTCAGGGGCGGCATCAATGCACAGCCGGTGGAAATGACCTTTGGTGGCGGCTATGAGCTGGGCGGGCTGAGCATCGATGTAGGTTTTGCCCATCATCAGCAACTGGGACTTACCTCGGGTGCCGGAATAAGTTATCGTTTCAACAAAAAACGATGATGCGATGCGGCGTTTTATATTAATAACAATAGTAGTATTAATGGCTTTTACGGGTCGGGCACAGCAAGTGGACGATCTGCAGAAGATGATGGCCGATATGGTAGAGGCCATGGCCGGGCAGCAACCCTTAAACGCCGATTATGAGGAGCTGGTGAATGATTTGATTCGTTTGAGCCAGCATCCGCTCAATCTAAATAAGGCTCAAAAAGAAGACCTGGAGCAGCTTTTCTTCCTCAGCGATTATCAGATCGAAAACCTCTTATATTATCGCTATGTCAATGGGCCGCTCTACTCCGTTTATGAGTTGCAGGCGGTGGAGCAGATGGACAGCATGACGATCGCCTATATGCTGCCTTTTGTGGAGGTAAAACCTTTGGAATATAAACGTAAAATGCGCGTTTATGGCAATGTGATGGGACGTTGGCAAAGCACGGTGCAGAAACCCCAAGGGTATCGGCCAAAGAATGATAGTGTGGCACCGGCTTACGTGGGCGATAAGGCAAAATGGATGTTGCGTGGGCGTGTTTATTTTGGCGACCGTGCCGAGGCCGGCTTTACCCTGGAGAAGGATCAGGGAGAAAAAGCCTTCCCTCACTATTTTCCGGCTGCCGATTTCAGTTCCGCCTTTGTGCAGTTCAGCAAACCATTGCCATTTATCGATATCTGGATAGTGGGAGACTATCGTTTGTCATTCGGTCAGGGGCTAGGCGTATGGACCGATATGGCCTTCTCTAAATCCACCGAAACCAATCAGCTGCGTCGGCGTGCTCGGGGGGTGAGGCCTTACACCTCGGTCAATGAGAGTTCTTTTCTGCGGGGCACCGCCGTAACTTTTCGTTATGGGCGCTGGTCCGTGTCGCCCTTTGTGTCCTACAAGAAGCGCGATGCCGCCCTGCCACCCGACAGCCTGGATGCTGAGATTGGTGCCTTGCGCGAAACAGGGTATCATCGTACCGCAGGTGAAGTAGAAGGACGATATACCATCAATGAAACGGTTTATGGCACACAGCTGTCCTGGCAAAATCAGCTGCTTCATCTGGATGCCGGTTATGTCAACTGGCAGGTAGATCAGCCCATAGCTCCCAAGGATCATCTGCGCGATAAATACCGGTTTAGCGGTGATAAGCAGACAACGGCCTGGCTATCGCATTCTCTTTTTCTGAACCGGCTGATGGTGTTTGGCGAGGTAGCCGTGCAGAGTCAGGGCGAATACGGTGTATTTCAAGGCCTCACCTACAATGCCGGCAGCGATGTGCTTGCCTCCCTGGCTTATCGACGTTACAGCAAAGGTTATACGGCCATCTTGTCCAACCCTTTTTCAGAGTCATCGACCCGTGGTGGTGAATCAGGTGTGTTTGCCGCCATAAGCTTTAAGCCCGCCGCCGGTCTGACGCTTAAGGCCTACGCCGATATTTTTCGCTATGCCTGGTTACGCTACAATGTGTATCGTCCTTCCGAAGGTTTTGAATGGTTTTCGCAGGCTGATTACCGCATCAATGCACAGCATACCATGTACCTCAGGTATAAATCAACCCAGAAAGCCATTAACAGCAGTCATAGTAAAACGGTATATGAGGTGGTGGATTATCAGAAGGAGAATGTGCGTTTGTTTTATGCTTTTCAGCCCAATGAACAGTGGCGATTTCAAACGCAGCTGGAGCAAAGTTTCTATCGTCGCCAGGAGCGCAGTGAGGGCTGGATGGCTTTTCAGGACATCCGGTATAAGCATGATGATTTTCTGTCGGCATCCTTACGCTATGTTTTCTTTGCCATTGATGATTATGAGAGTCGCATCTACAGTTACGAGCCCGATGTGCTTTATGCTTTTACCATACCGGCCTATATGAACAGGGGAACGCGGCTTATTTTTAATATGAATGTGTCGCTTTTGAAAAATCTGCGTATTTGGGGACGCCTGGCGCATACGAGTTATGCTAATCGTGATGATATCGGGTCGGGGTATCAGCGTATCGATGGTAATCAGTTAACTGAGTGGAAGGTGCAATTACAGTATCGATTCTAACAAATCATTACGAATCATTTATTATTTTTACGAATCTCAAAAACCTCTGCAATGGAAACGAAAATAGCAAAAGCCATTGAAGCCTTTTACAATGGGCGTAACTGTGCACAGTCGGTGTTATGTGCTTATCTTGACACTCTTCACTTTGACGAGCCGCAGGCCATGGCCATGGCACTGGGTTTTGGTGGGGGCATGGGTAAGATGCAGACTACCTGTGGAGCGGTTACAGGGGCCTACATGGTAATGGGTTTGCGCAATACACAGGTGATAGATGATGAGTTAGTGCGGAAAAAGGAGACACCCCGCATGATGCAGCTTTTTCGCGATCGCTTTCGCGGATACCATCAAACAGACCAGTGCGTGCACCTTATTGGCTGCGACTTGCGTACAGTGGCCGGCCGGCAATACTTCAAAGATCATCACTTGAAGGACAAGGTCTGCTCAAAGTGTATTACTTCAGCTATTTCCATCCTTGAGGATCTTTTTAAAATTGAATAATGAGAATATTACATACTTCTGACTGGCACATCGGACAGAAACTACATGGCTACGAGCGGGAAGATGAGCATCGTTTGTTTTTCCAATGGCTTAAGCAGTTGATTAATGAGCAGTATATTGATGTTTTGTTGGTGGCCGGCGATATTTTTGATGTGGGCTTTCCGTCTAACAATGCACTGAAATTGTACTATAATTTTCTTACTTCGCTGATTGACTCGCATTGTAAGCAGGTGATTATTACCGGTGGTAATCACGACTATATCAGTACCCTGGAGGCGCCTTCGGAAATACTGGCAGCTTTGAATGTTAGGGTGGTTGGCGGTGCCCGTGAGGAGCTCGCCGATGAGCTGGTGATTATAGACGGACAGGATGACACGCGTTGTGTGGTGGCTGCTGTGCCTTTTTTACGGGATAAAGACCTGCGTCAGACCGTAGCGGGTGAGTCATATGCCGACCGTGTTAATGCCATGAACCAGGGAATTGTAAAGCATTATGAGGCAGTCGCTGAGGAGGCTCGTGCATTTGACTGCCCGGTGATTGGCATGGGCCATCTGTATGTGCAGGGTGCCGGACTGTCGGATAGTGAGCGCGATGTGCACATCGGTAACCTGGCCGGCTTGAGTGTTCAGTCTTTCCCTGCTTCCTTCGATTACATGGCGCTGGGGCATATTCATCGTCCACAGAAACTTAATGAAGAGGGTACCATACGTTACTCGGGCTCGCCACTGCCGCTCAGTTTCTCCGAGCGAAGGGATAATAAGCAGGTGATACTGCTGGATGTAGAACGCAGTGGCGTAGAGGTCATTAGAGTGATTGGGGTGCCCACCTGGCGACGATTGGTTTCTTTTAAAGGCAGCTATGCCGATGTGGCCGAAAAGGTGCAACAGTATCAGGGAGACAACGAGCTGGATGACTGGGGCGAGGTGCAGATAGAAGAGGCGGTGATGGATACAAGTTTGCGCAGTTCTTTTGATGAGCTGGTGGAAGCAAGTAATACGGCCGATAACCGTCTGCAAATAATTAAACCTACCCTGCGTTTTACCGGAGCAATTCAGGATGATGAGCCAAGAAGCACCGACTCTCTCAATGACCTGCAGGTGGAAGATGTTTTTCAACGCTTGATGGACAGCCGACAGGTGGTGAACCAAAGTCAAGTACAACAAACATTTTCCGAACTTATGGACAGCCTTTATCATCAGGGCGAAAACGATTAATGCATGCAATTACTGAAGTTATATATCAAGAATCTGAACTCGCTGAAAGGTGAGCATACTATTGACTTTTGCAATGGCGCACTGGGTCACACCGGATTGTTTGCCATCACGGGACCGACGGGTGCCGGTAAGTCTACTCTGCTGGATGCCATTACCCTGGCTTTATATAACCAGACGCCGCGGAGTGGTGCTGTATCAAAAAATGACATTGCCCAGTTGGGTAGTATCATCACGCGCAATACCAACGAATCGTGGGCTCAGCTCGATTATCAGATTGCTGATGCCACCTATCGCTCGCAGTGGGGCATATCCCGAAACCGTAACGGTAACCTGCGCGATTATTCGCTGGTGTTGTCAAAGCAAGACAGTGATGGTAGCTTTGTGCCACTCGATATTGGTCGGGCTGCGGTGCCACAAGAAAATACCCGCCTTATCGGACTTAGTTTTGATCAGTTTTTACGCTCCATATTATTATCGCAGGGCGATTTTGCCCGTTTCTTAAAGTCCAATGCCAACGAGCGAGGTGAATTGCTGGAGAAGATTACCGGCACCGGTATTTATCGTCGAATAGGGCGTAAGTGTTTTGAGCGCTGGCGCGATGAACAGGAAAAACTTAAACACCTGAAGATTCAACTGGAGGGCATTGAGATTATGTCGGATGAGGAATTGGCAACCCTTAGGGATGAGGTAGCACAGATGAATACACAGTCGACTCAGCTGGAGAGTGCCATCACTCAAGGGCGGCAACAGTATCAGTTATTGAAGGAATATGCCGCATTGCAGGAAAGTCTGAAGGAAATGGAGGTAAAGCAGCAGGAGCTAACCCGGCAAAAAGCAGCTTTTGCCAGTGATGAGCAGCGCTTGAGTAGGCACGCCAAGGTATTGCCTTTAAAGGTTGATTTGGAGGCACTGCAATATCAGAAAAAAAGGCTCGATGAAATTGAGAAAGAGTGCAATGAAACCACGGAGGCACTGAAGTCCGTAAAAACCGAAACGAAACTTACCCAACAGGAACTGAAAGAACTTGGGGCACAGCAAAAACAGCATGCCAATAAACGGGATGCTATGGCACCAAAGATCAAACAATGTCGTCAGCTTGATGAAAATATTCGGGCGCAGCAAGGGGCCATCAGCCGGCAAAAAGAGACCTGTGACGAAGAGGGAAAGGTTATTGAGAAACTGCATAATGCGGTGAAGAAGCTTGCCTTGGGAATCAGTGAGCAGGAGCAGGCGCTGAGTGCAGTACAGACTTTTATCAACAAAAATAAACATTATGAACCGGCTGGTGAGCAGCTGCCCTTGATGCGGCAGCAAAGAGAAACTGTTCTTAGCAGTGATAAGGCTTTTGAGGATAAGCTGCAGGCCCTTGAGCCTTCGCCAACGCGGCAATGCCTGATGGACTACCCTTCTTCTCGTGAGCGTGCCCGTCTGTTGGATGAGGCCATAGGGCAGAGTGAGCAGTTTATCCGGGAAAAATCTCACCTACTTAACAACGATCAGCGGAATGGCGAACAGCGACAGGAGGAGCTAAAGCAATTGCAAAAACAGTTAAGGGCTGTTGAGAAGCTGATAGAGACCCTGATCGAGCAAAAGTCCCTGGAAAAGGAAGTAAATACGCTGGAACAAAATATGACCGACAGTATCGCTGCCCGGAGTGTTTGTGTAGCTGAGAGAAAAACGCTAAGTCAAGCGCTGGAGATGAACCAGAAATATCTGGACGAGTTGAATAGCCGCCGTCAGCGTGAATTACTGGAGGCAAAATACGAAGATGCACGTCGCCTGTTGAAACCCAATGAGGCCTGTCCTCTGTGTGGTTCTGATCAGCATCCTTATGTGGAGCACTATGAGAACAAGGTTGATGAAACGAGTCTACTTCTGGAAGAGCGAAATGAAGAGGGTAAGCAATTGAAAGAGAAGGAAAGACAGTTGATAGAAAAGTCAACGGCATTCAGTGCATCCATCGAAAGTAGTGAGCGGGAAGCAAAACGACTGGCGGAAAGGAAAGTACTTTTGAGTGCTACTCTCGAGCGGGTTCTTCCTGAGAGTCAATTAATGGCCGAACAGCTCAATGATGAGCTTTTACCTGAAAAACGGGAGGATTTGCTGAGTCAGATTAAGAAGGCTGAGGAGCAGATAAAATGGCACGAACGCTTGAGTGTTGCGCGGGCGCGTAATAAAGAATTTGTAGCGCTTCGCGAACAGCTGCTCACGCTTTTGACTGCCAAAGAGCTGTTGGAGCAGCTGCTAAAGCCTTATGGAGCAGGTAGTGATGAGAACTCGCTATCGGCAGATATCAAAAGTATAGAGCGATCGTATCAGCAACTTAAGAAACAGCAGGAAGAGCAGCAAGGTATAGAAAAAGCTTTGGTGGCCATGCAAGCCGATTGGAAGGCACAGAGTGAGCAGTTGAAAACGCGCCTTACAGGTTTTGCCCGATGTGATGCGGCATTAAAAGAAATGAATGGGCAGCTGGAGAATCTGGTTACTCAGCGAAAGGAATTGCTGGGTACACAATCGTGCGATGAGCTTGAACAGGAGCTGAAAAATGCGGCAGATAAGTTGCAAAACGAGGTGCAGAATAAGCAGCAGGTGCTGAGTGGTTTGGAGACACTGATAGCAAGTCATGCAGAGCGTCTGGCGACGAATGAGAAGCTGTTGGAGAAGCAGGCGCAAAATTATAAAGTTGCCGGAGAGCAGCTTAATATACAACTGCAGGAGCGTGGTTTAGGGGGAGTGGAGCAGGCTCGTGAGGTTTTGCTCGATGATGAGGAGGTAAGTAAACTGGAGCAAAAAAAACAGGCATTACAGAATGCCGAAACCACGCTTAATCATAGCCGGCAGGAGCTCAATAGAGCGGCAGAAAAGCAGCGCCCTGAAGTGCTTAAAATTGCCAAATCCAGTGAGTCTTTGGCCAATGAAATAAAAGAGAAGGAGCAAAGCCAGAAAGTCTGCCTGGGGAAAAAAGGTAGCCTGGAAGAGCGCCTGAAGGCCGATGCGCTGAACAAAGCAAAACAGGCCGAGAAGGTTCGTTGTATTGCCGAGCAGGAGAAGGAACTGGGTCGTTGGGATGCCCTTAGTCAGCTAATCGGTGATGCCACCGGTAATAAGTTTTCGCGTTTTGCTCAGGAGCTAACCCTTCAGCAGGTTTTGCACTTGGCCAATGGACATTTGAAAAGGCTGAGTGACCGCTATCGTGTTAAGCATGTGAGGGCTGATCGCCTGGATGAGCTTTTTGTAATCGATCGCTACCATGGCGATGCACAGCGATCGGTGAAAACACTATCGGGCGGCGAGAGTTTCCTGGTCAGCCTGTCGCTGGCCTTGGGCTTGTCCGACCTGGCTGGGCAAAATACCGTAATCGGTAGTTTGTTTATCGACGAGGGCTTTGGTACCCTGGATCAGAATACATTGGATGTGGCACTGTCTGCTTTGGAGCGCCTTCAGAGCGAATCAAACCGTACCATTGGTATCATCAGCCATGTGCCGGCTCTGAAAGAACGTGTAACTACGCAGATAGAGCTTAGTAAAGATGCTTCAGGATATAGTACCTTAACCATAAGGAGTTAGATTCTAGAAAGTTCATTGTGAACATAATTTAGTGATTGAGAGTCAGTGGTTTTAGGGCTTTTTTTGAATAATATGTGCGCATTGGCAGCTGTTATTCGTCATAAGTTATGGCTTTTTTATCATATTTTTTTGGCCAATAAGTCCGAACGATCTACTTTCGCGTCCTGTTAGAAGGTCAATATTTTGGGGAAGATCATTGACCTCGGACGATATACTCATTGGGATTAACGGATAATGGATGCCATCTGTGTAAACAGCAGCATCGGACAACTACTTATAAGTGGTTACCAATGGGATTCTTATGTCGTTAATTTCAGAACTATCGCTGGGGTGCATGATCGTACCATTACATTGATGCTTTCTGCAAAGCAATGTAGTATGTTTAACAAACTTAAAAGATGAGAAAAAGAATTTTGCTGCTATGTATTTTATGCATAGGCCTGGCGATGGGTAAAGCGAAGGGGCAAACGGCTACTTTTAAAGCGCTGTTTTTGTACAACTTTACCAAAAACATTGATTGGCCGGCTTCGCAAGGGTCAAAAGAATTGATCATTACGGTGTTGGGTGATGACGAAATTAGTGCCGAATTGGGGAAGATTGCCAAAGTGAAAAAAGCGGGCAATAAAACCATTAAGGTACTTTCAGTGAACAGTCTAAAAGAGATCAGGCAAAGCCACATTCTCTTCGTGGGATCGGCCAAGAGCGGGCTGATGAGTACGCTAAGCTATGAGCAGCGGGATAAGCCGGTGTTGATTGTGGGCGATAAGAGCGGACTGTGTAAGCAGGGTGCCGGTATTAGCTTTATGACTGTTGATGGTAAGCTGCGCTATGAGATTAGTCCCTCGTCCATTGCTAAGCATCAACTGAAAGTTACCCAGAAAATAATTAGTTTGGGCATTGAAGTCCAATAGCAACAACTATTAAAGTCCTAGAAATGTTAAGAACAAAGTCTTTTATTTCCATAATGTTTTCACTAGTGCTTAGCCTAAATGTGTTGGCGCAGGAAGGTGAAAACACCACTCTTACAAAAGAGAAAGTCCTCTCCATGACTACTGAAGAACTTAGTGCCTTGCCTCTTGAAGATTTAATGGCAGCTATTGATGTGGTTGGGGTATCCTCATTAGAGGAGTTGTACGAATTATTATTAAACAAAGATGTGACGTCGGCTTCGAAAGCTGAGGAAAGCCTGTTTGACTCACCTTTATCAACAACCGTGCTGTCGCACGACCAGATACTTGCCTCAGGAGCAACGTCTATTGAGGAAGCTTTGCGATTGGTACCGGGCTTAATTGTGCGCGAAAAAACCAATGGCAACTTCGACGTTCATATTCGGGGTAACGACAATCTGCCTGCAAAAAACATGACCTTATATTCTGAAAATATGAATACCCTGGTGATGATTAACGGGCGTCCGGTATTTAACTACTCGCATGGAGGAACTCTTTGGGAAACCTTACCGGTTAGCTTTGAAGATATCGATCGGATTGAAGTGGTGCGTGGACCGGCCAGCGCTCTTTATGGTCCGAATGCTTTATCTGGGGTGATCAATATTATCACTCAAGATATTACAGATGATTCGCCCATGCTAAGCGGAAACGTGCAGGCGGGTAATTTAAATACCCTTATTGGTGACATCGCCTTCCGTGAGAAAATAAATGAGAAATGGAGCCTGGGAATCACCGGTAATTTTGAAACCAGAGACCGCGAACGCGAAGAGCTTTTGATTTACGATCGCGATAATTCGCAATATACATTAGATGGCAAGCCAGTTGAACCAGGTTACTTTTCAGTTGGTGAAATTGACCGCCTGATGAACGGAATATTGCCCGTATGGCCTCCATATGATGTGAAGGATCAACGTTATGATGTCTATAAATCGTTTCCAAATCCTGAATTGGCAAAAGAACGCAAAGGCGTTAATGCCTATTTAGATTTTAAGCCGGGAGAAAGCACAACCATTAACATCATGGCAGGGCACCAGCAGTCGCAGGCCATTACATCGAGCATGGGCGATGTGCCAACGCCTTATACAACCAAAGAAGCATCTACATCGTATGTGGATGTACGAGCCAACCATAAGGGCCTCAATCTGCAAGCCAACTACAATGGTGGAACCATCGACTACATGTTGGGCAATGAGGGGTTTGAGCTCGATAATGAGCAGTTTAATATTCAGGCCGAATATGACTGGAATTTGGGTAAAGTGAATGTGCGTCCGGGTGTGAGCTATCAGTCCATGTCATATGACGATTCCAAACACATTGCCAAGTGGGGTAACGGCTACCTAAATAAGAAGCAAACGATTAATATTGTAGCCGGGAGTGCCCGCTTCGATTATCGCCCCTTTGATAAGCTGCGACTGGTAGCTGCTCTGAGAGCTGAGAAATACAATCAGCCAGATGATGTATATGCTTCCTGGCAGTTGGTGGGTTCCTATAAATTTGATGATAATAGAATTATTAGGGCGGTTTATTCCAGAGCTAATCAGTCCAGCTTTTTAGTTAACACCTACTCCAACTACACCTGGAACATCGTCAACCTGCCTCACCCACGTGTTATGCAGTTCGATGGGAATCGTAATCACGATTTAAAAACCATGGATATGTTTGAGTTGGGTTATCGCACCCGTCCATCCAAAAGCTTATTGGTGGATATTGAGGCCTTCTACAATATCTCGAAGGGTTTTGGAGCTTTACTCCCTGTTTATAGTGATGTTAATATAGACAATGCATTGGATGTTATTGGCGACCCAACTGGTGAAACAATGCCAATTGCAGCGCCCGATTCGGTAAATATTCGCTATGCTAATCTAGATATGGAATCGAAACAATTAGGTGCGAGTATAAATATTGACTGGGTAGTTTCTGAAAAGTTGGTAGCACATGGTCACTTAACTCTGCAGCAAACGAAATTGGATAATTACATGCCTTATAACCGTAATGAGTTAATCGGTTATTTAGCCGTTGATGCCACGATGAGTGCATTAACTGATCTGGGGAATCAATTGGCAGATGGAGAGATTTTGCCAGGAGACGTTCCTGCAGTTGTTAAAGGAGAGTCTTCGTCCTGGCCAACTGATACAATGGATGACTATGAACACAAAGCCACCCCATCATATTTTGGCGGTTTTTCATTAACCTATCGTCCTTGTAATAAGCTGGAAATATTCCCACAAGCATACTTCTATGGCAATCAAACTTATGAGGGACAATACACCACAGAATCAATTAATGGTAAATTCCTGCTAAATGCCAAGGTGAGCTATAAAGTCAGCGAAAACCTCAAGTTTTATGTGAATGGACGCAATATCCTGAATATGAAAGGTCGCGAGTTTGCTTATATGGATGAGATACCGGGCATGGTGCTGGGCGGCCTCAATTTTAGATTCTAAACACTGAATAGACAGATTAATAAGCGGGGATGCAGTCATTCAAGATTGCATCCCCGCTCTTTTGTGGGCAGATGAGAGTAGAAGGATTTCCTTACTTACTAAATTTCAACTATTTTTGTCCGGCCTTTGACGAATACCTTTTTTTGAAGAGGCCACTTATTAACAATGACAATCAGATAAAATATATAATATGGCACAAGAGGACGTTTTTAAGAAACTGGTGGCTCACTGTAAGGAGTACGGTTTTGTATTTCAATCGAGCGAAATCTATGATGGATTGGGCGCGGTATACGACTACGCACAAAATGGTGTTGAGCTAAAAAATAACATAAAAAAATATTGGTGGGATGCCATGGTGCTGCTCCATGAGAATGTGGTGGGTATCGACTCGGCGATTTTTATGCACCCCACTACCTGGAAGGCCTCGGGCCACGTGGATGCCTTTAACGACCCTCTGATTGATAATAAAGACAGTAAAAAACGTTATCGTGCCGATGTGTTGATTGAGGATCTTATCCAGAAGTTTGAGGAGAAGATTAATAAGGAGGTGAAAAAAGCAGAGAAGCGCTTTGGCGATAGCTTTGATAAGCAGCAGTTCCTGGAAACAAACCCCCGTGTATTGGCCAATCAGAAGAAGATTGATGAGGTACATGCCCGCTTTGCAAAAGCCTTAAACGACAACGACCTGGAGGATTTACGCCAGATTATTATCGATTATGAAATTGCCTGTCCCATTTCCGGCACTAAAAACTGGACCGATGTGCGTCAGTTTAACCTGATGTTTGCCACCGAAATGGGATCCACCGCCGATGGTGCACAAAAAATCTACTTACGTCCGGAAACGGCACAGGGTATTTTTGTCAATTACCTGAATGTGCAGAAGACTGGTCGCATGAAGCTGCCGTTTGGTATTGCCCAAATTGGAAAAGCCTTCCGTAACGAGATTGTGGCCCGTCAGTTTATCTTCCGTATGCGCGAGTTTGAACAGATGGAGATGCAATTTTTTGTGCGTCCCGGCGAGGAGATGAAGTGGTTTGAGTATTGGAAAGATGCGCGCCTGCGCTGGCACAAGTCGCTGGGCATGGGCGAGGAGAAGTACCGCTACCACGATCATGAAAAATTGGCGCACTATGCCAACGCAGCTACCGATATAGAGTTTAAAATGCCATTCGGTTTTAAAGAGGTGGAGGGTATCCACTCACGTACCGATTTTGACTTGTCGCAGCACCAGGAGTTCTCAGGTAAGAAAATTCAGTATTTCGATCCTGAGCTGAACAAGAGCTATGTGCCTTATGTAGTGGAGACCTCCATTGGTGTGGATCGTATGTTCCTAAGTATTATGGCCGGTGCTTATAACGAAGAGGAAGTTGAGGGTAAAGACGGAAAGATAGAAACCCGTGTGGTATTGAACTTGCCACCAGTGTTGGCACCTGTTAAACTAGCGGTGCTACCTCTGGTTAAAAAAGACGGACTGCCCGAAAAGGCACGTGCCATTATCGATGAGTTGAAGTTTGATTTCAATTGTCAGTACGATGAGAAAGATAGTATCGGTAAACGCTACCGTCGTCAGGATGCCATTGGTACACCTTTCTGCGTAACGGTTGATCACCAGTCGCTGGAGGATGATACGGTGACTATCCGCCATCGCGATACCATGGAGCAGGAGCGTGTGAAGATTGCCGAGCTGCAGGGTATCATTGGTAAGAAAGTAAGTATGCGTGAGGCCTTCAAAAATTTGTAAATAAGTTTTTCAGGTCGGCGGCGGTTAAAGTCACCTGCCATTATGATATCGCCCGGTTGATGATTCAATCGGGCTTTTTCTTTTAATAGAATAATCCGGAAAATATGCCCGGACCACAAATAAGGAACGCGAACTGACCCTTTCCTTTGCCGGAGATTTTGTACTTTTTTTGCTTGTCCTGGTTTGGAGGGGTGCCGAAGGTCTCAAGATCTGTTAAAGTGTAAATCCCTTTGTCCTGAGCCAACAGACCTATTTTTTCGTATTCCGATTACATTGCGTATTTTCACAAACTGAATAATAAATACTTTACCATGTTTGACAAATTGAAAGGTTATATACCCTATCTGGGTGCTTTTGTCTTATTTATCATTTTAAGTTTTGTGTATTTCTCGCCTGTGCTGGAAGGTAAAAAATTACCCCAGCTGGATAATACGCATGCCAAGGCCATGTCCAAAGAGTTAAAGGACCATGAGCAGGAAACCGGCCGAAGAGCCATGTGGACCAACTCCATGTTTGGTGGCATGCCGGCCTATCAGATAAAAGGCGATGCCAGTAAAAATATTTTTAGCTATCTGAATAAGGCCACGCGCCTGGGGCTACCCTACGAAACGGTGGCCATCGTTTTTTTATACATGTTGGGCTTCTACCTTTTGCTTTTAAGCATGAAGGTCGATCACTGGCTTAGCGTCATTGGAGCCATCGCTTTTGCTTTTGGTTCCTACAACCTCATAATTATTATTGCCGGTCACATTACTAAAACCTATGCCATTGCCCTAATGGCGCCGGTGGTTGCCGGGGTGCTGTGGTCCTATAACCGGCATCGTTTTATTGGGGGTGTTATTACGGCAGTTGCACTGGGTATGGAAGTGGCTTATAACCACGTTCAGATAACCTATTACCTGGCTTTTATGGTGGCTTTTATTGTGTTGGCGCAAGGTGTTTATGCCATTAAAGAGAAAGCTGTTAAGCCCTTTCTGCAAAGTAGCGCAGTACTGCTGGTGGCTGTCATGCTGGCCATATTACCCAATATAACCAACCTTTGGACGACCTACGAATATGGTCAGTACTCCATTCGTGGTGCCTCAGAGCTAACACCGCAAGACAGCGAGAAGGATCAATCGGCCGGATTGGATGTGGATTATGCCTTTGGCTGGAGTTATGGCATGCACGAAACATTAACGTTGCTTATTCCCAATGTGGTGGGGGGTGAGTCGGCACCGTTGGCCAATGCCGAGGCGGCCATGCAGCAGGTGGATCCGCGCCTGAAAGAGTATGTGGGACAGTCGAGTCAGTACTGGGGCGGTCGTGTATTTACCAGCGGTCCCGTGTACGCCGGCGCTTTGGTTTGCTTCCTGTTTTTTATTGGTGCCTTTTATTATAAAGGAAAGGAGCGTTGGTGGCTTATCGCTATTACCGTGCTTAGTATAATGCTGGCCTGGGGCAAGAATTTTCCGGCCTTTAACTATTTCATGTTCTATAATTTCCCGCTCTATAATAAGTTTCGTACGGTGGAGATGGCTTTGGTGCTAGCTTCCATGGTTATGCCATTGCTCGGTTTTTTAGGTTTAAAAAGCTTGTTGGATAATCCTTCACTCATTACAAAAGACAGTAAGTGGTTTGCCATTGCCTTTGCCCTTACCGGAGGTGTTAGTTTGGTGCTCGCTCTTTTTCCAACATCTTTTTACACTTTCCTGTCGCCTATGGAAGCGCAGCAGATTGGTGCTCAGATAAGACAGGGGGGCGATCAGGTGCAGATGTTTCAGGTGCTCGAAAGCAGTCTGATTGCTGCCCGTGCGGCATTGATGACGGCCGATGCATGGCGTTCCTTCGTATTTATCCTATTGGGTTCGGCATCTTTATGGTTATTTGCCAAAGGTAAGCTGCAGAAGCGTTATTTGATTTGGGGTATGGCCATACTGGTATTAGTTGATCTGTGGGGTGTTTCAAAGCGTTATCTCAATAACGATGATTTTGTGACTTCGTCGACAGCACGAAAAGAGTTGGCGCAGTCCAAAGCTGATCAGGCCATTCTAAAGGACAAAGACTATTACCGTGTTTTCCCTATCTATCGCGATCCCTTCAAAGATGGTTTTACACCTTATTGGCATAAGTCGGTGGGTGGCTTTCATGGTGCCAAGTTACGCCGCTTTCAGGATTTGGCCGATCGTTATCTGATTAACGACTGGCAGACCCTGATGCAGGTGCTGCAATCGGCTCAAACACCTGGCGACCTAGAGCTGGCACTGGAGAAGATGCCGGTACTTAACATGCTAAATGCCAAGTACATTATTTATAACCCTGGTGCAGACCCCATTTTTAATCCTTCCTATATGGGCAATGCCTGGTTTGTTAATGGTGTAAAAACGGTATCCGATGCCGATGCTGAGATTGCCGCCCTTGGCGAAACCGACCTGAGAGCTACAGCTGTGGTTGATCAGCGTTTTATGGATAAGGTGCAGGGTTATGCCACTGATTCGGTACAGGGGCACATTCGTTTGACCCATTATGAACCTGATTACCTGATTTTTGAATCCAGTACGCCACAGCAGCAGCTGGCTGTTTTTAGTGATGTATACTACGAGAAGGGCTGGAAAGCCTACATCGATGGTGATGAGGTGGATATTATCAGGGCCAATTATCTTTTACGGGCGCTTATGGTACCGGCTGGTCAGCATGATATTGAATTCCGTTTTGAGCCTTCTTCCTTTGCTATAGGTCAAACGGTGGCGGGTATCAGCTCATTGTTGGTATTGTTGCTCATCATGGGTGCTATCATAGTTGTAATACGTCAGAAAAAAGGATATTAGGAAACAAAACGCATGGACGCACAAAATAATACAACAAGCAAAAAGCAATTTTTACTGGATCAGCGCTATCTGGCCATGGCACGCATATGGGCGCAAAACTCCTACTGCAAGCGCCGTCAGGTAGGTGCCATTATTGTTAAGGACAAAATGATTATCAGTGATGGCTATAACGGTACGCCCTCGGGTTTTGAAAATGAGTGTGAGGATTGTAATAATCAAACTAAGTCGTATGTGCTGCACGCCGAGGCCAATGCCATCACCAAGGTAGCACGTTCCAATAATAGCTCCGACGAGTCGACCCTGTACGTTACTGCCTCGCCCTGCATAGAGTGTTCCAAGCTGATTATTCAGGCCGGTATTAAGCGGGTGGTCTTTGCCGAAAAATACCACAATACCGAAGGACTGGATTTGCTGGAAAGAGCCAATATTGAAGTGGTGCATATTCAGGATGAACTGATTAGCCTTGAAGATGGTTTAATTATAGGGAGCACACCGAAATAAGCAAGTAGTTAAGAATTTGAAAAAACGCATAACATGATGCAATCAAATACACGCAGACAAATATTTATGCCCTTTCTCTTTGCCCTTCTGGTAGCACTGGGGGTATTTATTGGACGTAATTTTATGAGTACGCCAATGGGCAAAGGAAACCCATTGATGATTTATCCGCAGGCCAATAAATTGGATGCCCTGATGAATCTGATTGAAGAGGAGTATGTGGATACGGTGGATCGACAGGCCATAGAAGAGCGTATTATCCCCGAGATACTGAAGGATCTGGATCCGCACTCGGTGTACATACCTGCCAAAGATCTGAATAAAGTGAACGAGGAGTTGCAGGGTAATTTTGGGGGTATTGGCGTGCAGTTTAGCATGCAGAATGATACGGTGATGGTGATACAGGTGATTCAGGGAGGACCGTCTGAGAAAGTAGGTATTCTGCCCGGCGACCGTATTGTGGCAGTTGATGATTCCACTATTGCCGGCATTGACCTGCCCACCGATGAGGTGATGAAGCGCTTACGCGGTGAGATGGGTACCGAGGTGAAGGTGGGGATTTTACGTCGCCCCAATAAAGACTTGATTGATTTTAACATTACACGCGGTAGCATACCGATCTATAGTGTGGATGTAAGCTACATGGTAGATGAAACCACCGGTTATATCAAGGTCGACCGTTTTGCTCAGAATACCTATCAGGAGTTCCTGACGGCGCTGGCCAAGTTAAAAGCCAATAATTGCCAGAATGTAATCATAGACTTTAGAGGCAACTCGGGTGGATTACTTGATGTAGCCATCCGTTTGTGCAACGAATTTTTGCCGGCCAAAGACCTGATCGTTTATACCGAAGGGAAAGCACAGCGTCGTCAGAATGTACATGCCAACGGAGCCGGTACCTGTCAGGATACCAAAGTGATTGTGTTGATCGATGAGTTTTCAGCCTCGGCCAGCGAGATATTTGCCGGTGCTATACAGGATAACGACCGGGGGCTGGTGATTGGGCGCCGTTCCTTTGGTAAAGGTCTTGTGCAGCAGCAAATTCCATTACCCGATGGTTCAGCACTGCGTCTTACCGTGGCGCGCTATCATACACCCAGCGGACGCTGTATTCAGAAGCCTTATGACCAGGGTGTGGATGACTACTATGAGGATTTGTACAAGCGCCTTGAGCATGGTGAGTTCTATAATCAGGACAGCATACACTTCGATGATGCGCTGAAATACACTACCAAAAATGGACGTATCGTCTATGGCGGCGGGGGCATCATGCCCGATATCTTTGTGCCCCGCGATACCTCAATGATCAGTGATTATTTTGTGCGCTTGCGCATGAATGGTATCATGTATCGTTATGCCCTTGAATATACCGATAACAACCGACAGAAACTGGAAACTTTGAATACTGCGGATGAGATTGAGAAGTACCTCGATAAGCAAAATTTATTGCCCGATTTCCTTCGTTTTGCCAAAGATAAGGGTGTGAAATTTAATCGTGAGCAATATAACTTGTCGCGCGACCTGATTGCCATAGAGATTAAGGCCACCATCGCACGTAATATTATAGATAACGAAGGATTCTTTCCCATATTCCATAAGGTGGATGATGTGTTTCAGCGGGCGGTTAAAGAGGCGGCGCTGATGACAGACTAAGGGTAGGTTTGGGAAGTGCCATTTTAATTTATCATTAAGGAACGGTTCTTTTATCAGCGCCTTGTGCCAGAGAACCGTTCCTTAATACTTTTACCGTCGTTTTGGCAGCCATGTGGCTTTAGCACGGTTATTGCGAGTTGATCATGTGTTTGACTAAAAATTATGACTTATGCTAGTTGGTCTTTTTAAAACCATATTCTTTCTAATAACCTTCTATTATCTCTTTAAAATCATTGGTCGTCTACTGCTTCCTTATCTTATGAAGAAAGGACTGGAACGTATGCAGAGCCAGCAGGGTGGGACTTATTATCAGCAGCGCAGTCGTACCCCCGAAGGTGAAGTGAAAGTGCAAAAAAATGCCCGTCAGAAGGGGACTAAGATTGTGCCTGAGGAGGAGGGCGAATACGTGGATTTCGAAGAGCTTAATTAAGCTGTTATTGATTTCGTATTTCAATCGACAGGTAGCCTATTTCGTGATACTTTGTGTTTTTCATGTCCTCAGGATAGGGACATATTGGCATGGTTGTTGTTAAAAAACAGCAAATTAACCCAAAAACATCTAAATCATGAGAATTCTTATTTTTATCCTTTTTAGCCTGGCTACCGGGCTGTGTTATTCACAAGCCGTTATAAGCGGATCGCTTGAAGAACTATGGTGGGATTTTAAAGGCGAGCAAATTAAAGATGGAAGTCATCAGTATGCCAGCTACAAAGGAAAGCCTTATATATTGGAGACTACAGATGCTGCGATTGTGCTGGATAAAAATAAAAGGGTAGAAGGCCTAACCATCCGTTACAACGTTTATAATGATCGGATGGAGTTAAAGAACGGAGATGTTTATTATAATATTTCCCTTGATGAACGTGTTCAGGAAGTTCATCTTGATGACCATCAATTTGCGGTAATGCGCTTCTTAGCGGGTAAAAGCAAAGCGCAGGGGTATTTCGAAACCATACTTAAAGATGAGAAGTGTAGTTTATTTTTACGGCATAACATGCTATTAAAAGAAGCTGAGCCTGCCAAGCCCTTTCAGGAAGAACGACCGGCAGAATTTAAGCAGCAGGCCGCAACGTCATTTATCCGATTAAATACCGACTATTTGGTCCCTGTTTATAACAAAAAGGATTTTTTAAACCTGATACCCGATAAGCAGGCACAAGTAGCCCGTTTCATAAAGAAACAGAAATTGAAATTTCGCAAGCCTGAAAGTGTACGCGAGTTGGTTGAGTACTACAACTCCTTGTAATTATTTACGTTTTTTCTTGGCACGTTTCTTTTTGATGGCCATAAACTCAGCTTCATCCTCCTCGGCCTGACGCATCAGCGTTTTCCAGTCGGCATGCGTTTCAGTTGAGAAATCGATGGTATCGGCGTATTCATCATGGTCTATTTCAGTAACATGAATAGGATGGCCGGTATACTTTTCGATGGCCTCAAGCAAGGGTTTCTCTTCCTCGCTGCAAAAGGCAATAGCAGTTCCTTTTTGTTTACCCCGTCCTGTACGCCCTACTCTGTGAACGTAATTTTCAGGTTGTTCGGGTAAGTCGTAATTTACTACAATATCTACGTTGGGTATGTCAATGCCACGGGCACTCACATCAGTGGCAATCAGTAGCTTTACTTCTCCATCCTTAAACTGCTGCATAGTGGCATCCCGTTGCTCCTGCGATTTGTCGCTGTGAATGCTTACGGCTTCTATTTTTAAGCGTTCCATGGCTTTTAGCACGCGTTCGCAGCGTACTTTGGTGCGTACAAAGGCCAGTATCTTCTTATCTTCGTTGGCACGAACGATGCGCTCCAGGAAAAAGCGTTTGTCATCCATTTTGATGAAGGCTACCGAATGGTCGATGTTTTTCGCCACCGGGTTTTTAGGCGATATCTGAATGCGTATGGGACGACGTACCAGCGAATAGGCCAGTTTCTTAATTTTCTGATCGATGGTGGCTGAAAAGAAGAGGGTCTGTCGGTTCTTAGGCAGGTATTTAATAAGGTCTTGTATGTCTTTATAAAAACCCAGATCCAGCATATGATCTGCTTCATCGAGTACCAGCATTTCTGCATTGTACACTTTTACTACGCCCTGATTGATGTAGTCGAACAGGCGTCCGGGAGTAGCAACCAGCACATCGGTACCTTTCTTAAGACGCTCCACTTGTTCTGTTTGGTCGACACCGCCGTAGATGGCGGTAAACTTCAAGGCGGTGTTTTTGCCAATCTGCTTGAATACATCGGTGATCTGACGTGCCAGTTCGTGGGTTGGCACCATTACAATACAGCGCACGCCGTCGCGATTCTTACGTTTTTTTTGCAGTAGCTGAAGAATAGGAATCACAAAGGCGGCTGATTTGCCGGTACCGGTTTGTGCAATGGCCAATACATCTTCTCCTTCGAGTATGGCCGGAATGGCCTTAAACTGTATGTCGGTAGGGCGCTTGTAGCCCAATTGGTCAATGCTTCGGGTTATTTTTTCGTGTAAACCAAACTCTTCAAATTTCATCTGCTGTGTATTTTTGGCAAAGATACGATTAAATGTAAGAATGATGGCAGTATGAACTCAGCCAATCAGCGCAAACGCATTTAATCTTTAATAAATCTTTCAGTCCGTTGATAGGCCTCCTAAAATTCAGTTGCAAAAGGAGTTGGAGTGCTCTCTTTTCAAAAGAGGAGTGCCACGTAGTAGGAAGGAAGATGTTGTTAAATGCATTCAGGCTGTATTGTCCAATACAGAGTTGCTGTGCTTTATTGCCCATTGCCCGGCACATAGCGGTTGATGGTCGAAAGCAGGTCCTCGTAGCCAATGGGTTTGGCAATATAATCATCGCATCCGGCGGCCCGGGATTTTTCTTTTTCTTCGCTCATGGCATAAGCCGTTTGGGCAATGATCGGAGTATTTTTGCTCAGGTTTTTTATTTCGCGGGTGGCTGTGTAGCCGTCCATCTGTGGCATTTTAATATCCATCAGCACTAGGTCGATGCCGCTAACGCGCTTAAACACATCCACGGCTTCCTGCCCGTCGCGTGCCCATATGAGGCTGGCATTGGACAGCGCCAGTGCCACTTCAATGTAACGGAAGTTATCCTCTTCATCCTCGGCCACCAAAAAGGTTTTTCCCTCCCAGTTATAGTCTCTGTGGTCTGTTGCCTCATCATCCGTCATATCAGCTGTCAGCGCCAGTCGATGGTAGGGTAGGGTGAAGTAAAATGTGGTACCCACCAAGGGTTCCGACTCCACCCATATATCACCACCCATTAGGGTTACCAGGTGTTTGGCGATGGACAGACCAATGCCGGTTCCTCCATACAAACGCTCTTTGTCGCTGTTGAATTTCGAAAAGCGTTTGAAAATCTCATTTTCTTTGCCCTTGGGCAGTCCTATGCCGGTATCTTTTACATAGAAGCGTAAGAACTGATCGTCCTCTTGGGTATAACCAAATTCCACGAAGCCCCTTTCGGTGAATTTAACGGCGTTGCCTACCAGATTTACCAGTATCTGCCTAAGACGGTGCTCATCGGTGAGGATACGTATGTTTTTATCGCTCACACCTTCTTTCAGGTAAATCTTAAGGTTAAATATCCCACGGCGTTTGATGTCATCCAGAAACGATTCATACACCTGCATCATAATATTGTGCAGTTTACAGGGTGCGTTCTTAATCTGTAGCTGGCCGCTGTCTATCTTTGATATATCAATAATATCTTCCACCAGTGTCATCAGGTTCTTGCCGTTGATGCGTATCAGATTAACAAATTCCTCTTTCTCGCCAGGACTGATATCAGGGTGCGACAGTAGGTTGGAGAAGCCCAGGATAGCGTTCATCGGCGTTCTTATCTCGTGCGACATGTTGGATAGGAATGAGGTCTTCAGCTGATCACTCTCCTCGGCTTTCCGCTTTGCCAGTGCCAGGTCTTCGTGCTCACGACGCAGCAAGCGCCTGTATCGCGTCTCTTTTTCCAGGTTGAAAATTAGACCCTTCAGTAGGCTTATTAGGGGCAGTAGCGTGAGTAGGGTTATGACCAAAAGTAGCAGTGACGATTGAATGTATTCATCCTGTGAAAGGCTAGTTTTAAACGGTAAATGTAGGAAAGGAGCGTAGTGGATGATGCCGATAACCGTAAGGGTGGTTGCGATGATAAGTACCGACATCCAGGCTCTGTTGGGTCCTACCAAAATTCCTGACAGCAGGGCATTAGCAATCAAAAAGGCATAGCCCAGTGCTGGGCTGCTTGCCTCCAGTAGTAAATAAGCACCAATGAGGTAAAGGAGAAAAAGCAGCCACGACACCCTGAATTTTAAAGGAAGGCTGCGCACGGTAGTGACAAAAACAGCTGAGAAAAACAGGATGGAGGCAAAGATGGTATGTACATAAGCCGCCTGTTTTAGAAAAGACAAGCCGAAATAAAGATAGACAACAAGGCCGATAAACAGAAAGCCCAACGAGAAATAGTGAAATATTCTTTCACGCCAATAGAGCAGACCATCACCCGAACGCAGGGCGGTGGGACCTAACCTCCTTCGTACAAATACATCTAATTTTCTATATAGCCTTGCCCCGGTAACTTTTCCCATAAATCGCTTAAGGCATTAATGCGTATTGGTTAGTCAATGGTTGATTAACGATTTCATGTTAAAGTTAAATAAATATAATATTTAAGCTATTTATTTTGATGAAATTTTGCCCTGCCTTTTATCAATGACTGTCAGGGCCTGACAAACCTTGATTTTGGCATGCGTAGCGGCAGAAGAAGGGGCAATCAGAATAAGTGGGCACCTTCCGGACAGTTGCGACACATCGTAATCTTATGTCGATCATTAAGCACTTGTTGTTTAAATGCTATGCTCCTAGGGCTAAACCATAGCGAATGAAGCGTTTGGTGTTGAAGATTGCCAAAACTGTGTTCCGCATCCTTATCATAACAGCAAGGTGCTAAGCGACCATCCCAGGTTAGGGTGATGGCATGCCATTGACGCCAGCAGCGGTTGTGGGTGGCTTGTTTCATAATATGCTCTTTGGTATCGGCATAGCGGCTGTATCGGCTATTAGTAGGTGCTTGCAGGGTGCCAAATTCATTTAGTTGTGCCGTTTTTATCTCTAGCTTATCAACCCTTAGGGTGCGCGCCAGTTTTTTTATGGCACCTAGCTCATGCTCGTTATGTCTGAATACCAGAAACTGCATGACAACAATGGGGTAGGGTGTGCGCGCCGCTTGTCGTGCCCGTATCACATCAATAATACTTTGTTTAACACGATTCAGTTTTCCACCAATGCGGTATAGTTCATAGCTTTCCTGCGATGCGCCATCTACGGAAAAAATAAGCCGGGTGAGGCGCCCTTCCACCAGCTGACGTGCATTTTCTTTGGTGATGTAGTGCCCGTTGGTTGAGGTGGAAGTGTAAAGTGCATAGCACGAGGCTTCTTTAATCATCTGTCCAATATGCGGATGCATAAAAGGTTCACCCTGCACATACAGGTTCAGGTACATCAGCCGGGGTGCCAATTGTTTCAGGGCATGTCGGTAGTCTTGTAGATCCATCATACCTCTTGGGCGCTTGAGTAGGCCGGTACCCGTGGGGCATTCAGGGCAGTGCAGATTGCAAATACTGGTGGGCTCTATGGCAAAGGCCATGGGGCTTCCGCGCAATACCACCCTTTGTGTAACGAGGCTGTAGAGGTAAGATAGCACCAACTTCGCCGCATTAACGATGCGACGAAGCTTTAGAGTGCGAAGGATTGCCCAGGCCTCCAACAGCCATGTTCTTATGACTCGCCTAAGGCTTAACATTTAGTATTTCAAATACTTCTACCCAACGGGGTGTCAGAATGATTTCGGTGCGTCTGTTCTTCTGTAGTGCCATGGCATCGTTGCCCGTCATGAGGGGCAGGTACTCGCTGCGACCTGCCGCAATAACGCGACTGGCATCAATTTGGCTGTTATTAAGGAGGATGCGCACCACTGAGGTGGCTCTTTTTACGCTCAGATCCCAGTTGTCTTTCAAGGCGCCTTGTCCGTTGTAGGGTACTTTATCGGTGTGCCCCTCCACTAGTATGTCAATATCGGTATGTCGTTCCAGTACGCCGGCAATTTTTTTAAGGGCGTTAACTCCTTGCTGGTTCACTTCGTAACGTCCCGATTGAAAAAGTAGCTTTTCTTCCAACGATACATATAACTTGCCGTCTTTAGTGTGTACCTGTAGCTCATCATCGGCAAAACCGATAAGGGCATCACTGATGGTTCTTTTCAGGTTTTGCATGGCATCATCTTTCTGAGTGAGTAGCTGCTCTAACTCAATGAGACGTTTTTTTTGTGCGTCGAGGGTGGCTTGTGCTTGCGACAGCTCAGATCGTGCCTTTTCCAGGCTTTCTTTCTTGTCATCGAGGGCTTGTTCTGCAGCTATCAGTTCATCTTCGCGTTTCTGCAAATCATTTTGCAGTGCTTGCAGATGCTCCAGTAATCGTCGGTTATCAACATCGTTCGATGAGGCATTTTTTAGGTTTTGAAGTGCCTCGGAATAGCGGGTATTCATGTCATTATAGCGTTGCTGCAGCCGTCTAAGTTCTTTGTCTAATGATGCGGTCTCTTTCTCAAGTGCGGATACCTTATCGCTCATGCGTTTTAGTTTGGCACTTAGTTCTTTGTTTTGAACGCTCAGGCTATTGTTTTCACGGCTGGTTTTGTTGGCTTCCGCTTTCAGTGTTTCATTTTCTGCTTCCAGTGATTGGTATTGCTTTAACGGGACACAGGCCGCCATCAGGGCAAGGGCTAATAAGCTATATAAGACATTTTTCATATGATAGTATTTTCTTTCAATTGCCATATGGAACCCCCAATAAAGTTGATCATCCACTTGTGTGTTAGTTTAGATAATCAAATTGGCATGGTCGTTTCATATTGTATCGCTTAATTTTATTTCAAAGATTGAAAAAAAAGCTGGATCAACAATGCCCTAGTTCCTTATGAAATGCGAAGGGTTCCCGTGTCCCTTCAGAAAATCAAATTCGTGCGTACTTATAAGGTCATTCTTATTATCTTTGCTTCGTTTTTAGATTGTACGAAATACATAATTTTAATCAGCTCATAGAGTTACCAATATGAACGAAGGGTCAAGCCGCTTGTTGGACAAAATCAATTCGCCTGCCGATCTAAAAAAGGTAGAGGCCGAGCTATTGCCACAGGTCTGCGATGAACTTAGAGAATTTATTATTGACGCTTTGTCTTGTAACCCGGGTCATTTTGGCGCGAGTTTGGGTGTGGTTGAACTATCGGTGGCGTTGCATTATGTTTTTGATTCACCGGTGGATAAAATTATTTGGGATGTGGGGCATCAGGCCTACGGTCATAAGATACTGACCGGTCGGCGTGATGTGTTTCATACCAACCGTAAATTTAAAGGCATCAGTGGGTTTCCCAATATTTTCGAGAGCGAGTACGATGCATTTGGAGTAGGGCACTCATCCACCTCTATCTCGGCAGGCCTTGGAATGGCCGCCGCTGCCACGCTCAATAAGGATAAGGATAAGCACGTAGTGGCCGTAATTGGCGATGGCGCTATGACGGCTGGCATGGCCTTTGAAGGCCTGAACAATATGTCGTCGCTGAAATCCAATATGCTGGTGATACTCAATGACAACAATATGGCCATTGATCCGGCCGTGGGCGGTTTCAGCGAATACCTGGTTGACATTGCTACCTCGCAAACCTATAATAAGTTGCGCAGTGAAGCTTTTAAGGTGCTGGAAAAGATGAAGTTGACGGGTCCTCGTTCTAAGGAGATGATTACCAAGCTGAATAACTCGCTTAAAAACCTGCTGACCAAGCAGACCAATATATTCGAAGGACTTAATATTCGTTATTTCGGCCCGGTTGACGGGCACGATATAGATCACTTGCGCAAGGTACTGAGTGACCTGAAAGAACTGCCGGGGCCAAAGGTGTTGCATGTAATTACCAAGAAAGGTAAGGGCTTTAAGCTGGCCGAAGAAAATCAAACCGCCTGGCATGCTGTGGGCGATCGCTTTGATAAGATAACGGGGCAGAGTCTGAAGGTGAAATCATCGGTTCCCAAGCCACCTAAGTTTCAGGATGTGTTTGGGAATACCATTGTTGAGCTGGCTGAGAAGAATGATAAGATAGTTGGAATAACACCGGCTATGCCATCGGGATGTAGTCTGAATATTATGATGGAGAAGATGCCCGATCGAGCTTTTGATGTGGGGATTGCCGAGCAGCATGCGGTAACGTTTTCAGCCGGCCTGGCCATGGAAGGATATACGCCATTCTGTAATATCTACTCCTCGTTTATGCAACGTGCCTACGATCAGGTGATACATGATGTGGCGCTGCAAAACCTGAATGTGGTATTTTGCCTCGACCGTGGTGGATTGGTGGGCGCCGACGGAGCTACCCATCATGGCGCTTATGATCTTTCCTACATGCGAGGCATCCCAAATATGACGGTGGCATCGCCCATGGATGAGGAAGAGCTGCGCCACCTGATGTTTACGGCGCAACTGCCCGATCAAGGTCCTTTTACAATCCGTTATCCGCGGGGTAATGGCTCGCTTATCGACTGGCAGCGCCCCATGAAGGAAATACCTGTGGGAACAGGGCGTCAGCTTAAAGAAGGTGATGACCTTGCCATTATCACCATTGGTCCCATTGGACTTAAGGCGGCGCAGGTAATCGCTAAGAAGGAGCAGGAAGGACTGTCTATTGCCCATTACGATCTGCGTTTTGTGAAGCCATTGGATGAAAACTTGCTACATGCTGTTTTTCAGAAGCACAACAAGGTAATTACCATCGAGGATGGTACCATTGTGGGTGGCATGGGAAGTGCCGTGCTGGAGTTTATGGCCGATCAGGGTTATGCAGCGCGGATCAAACGCCTGGGAATCCCTGATAAATACATTGAACATGGCACGCAAACCGAATTATACGGCGTTTGTGGTTTCGATAAGGAAGGCATTGAAAGAGCCATTGGGGAAATAATGAGATAATTGAATCATAGGTAAAAATAAGCGAGTTAATTGCAAATTAAAAACCTTCCTATAGAATAGAAAGGTTTTGTCGTAATGACATGATCTGAACCTGCAACCCCTTCGTCCCGAGCAAAGTATCCCGCTATTTTTACGTGGCTATATTCTATGTAGTACGTATAACTGATTATTTTACTGCAATTGGCTCGCTTCTTACTAGGTTTATACCGGTAAAATAGGTTTTGATTATCTCTGTGCGATAATCTATGTATTTTTTAAATATTTTTTTATCCCCCTCTACCTTCGTAAAGTAATTAAAACCAAGTCGATATTAGGTTTCGGTATATTGTACTATAATAAATGATTATGAGTAATGATCAGTATCATATTTCTATTCGTAAATACAAGCTTAATTCGTGCTGAAGATATTCAATTTTAATTATTATCATGCTGATAAATAATTTATGAGCATATTTATTATTCTAACTTATTAAAACATGAAAAAGTTAAGTCTGGCAGTAATTGTCATGAGCAGTTTGGTTTTACAATCTTGTGCAACATTATTTGGAGGAGCAAAGTATAATGCTCATTATGAAGTAGAGAATCGACCTAATGCAAAAATTTACGTAAATGATCATAAAGTTTCTGATACCGGAGAAGCTACCACGCTAGAAGCGAGAAATAGATCAGTTTACGTTGAAGTTGTAGATGGTGATTGTAAGGTTAAAAAGGAGTATATGAACGAGCTGAGAGTTGGTTGGTTAATCTCTGATATTGTGATAACTGGTGTTGTACCCTTGGTTGTTGATTTTGCAACAGGTTCTATGTATCGGCCTGTTGAGGGAAGAGGTGTTCAAAAACTTGGTACAGATGATTTCAAATATGTTATCAATATCGATGATGAATGTCCATTAGAAGAGACTGCAAAACAATAAGAATGGCAGTTTTGAATCAATAGCTTGTTTATCAAAGGCATTTAAACTTTTATGCGTAAATTATTAAATGGTCTGTTATCATAGGTTGATGCTATTTTTTGATAAATAAGAAAGCAAAAATGTAAAAAAAGCCACGTGATTAGCGTGGCTTTTTTTAATTAGCATATATCTTTATTGTCGATAGTATTTTTCAACACTGCTATGTGCAAAGGAGTTCTCGAGTATAAATACTATAATGTTCTTCCAGGGGAGTTATTGATTGAAAAAAAAAGCCCGCCATTGGCGAGCTTTTAGATATTTTATATGCGTATAAACTAGCTATCCAACGTATTCTTTACGATGGCCACAGCCTCTTCAATGGCTACATCAAGGCCGGCCAGGTTTTTTCCACCGGCTGTAGCAAAGAAGGGTTGCCCACCTCCGCCACCTTGCATCTTTTTGGCAGCCTCGCGAACGATAGTACCGGCATTCAGTCCTTTTTCTTTTACCAAGGCATCCGAAACCAGAATGGCCAGTTGGGGCTTACCATTGACATCGGCGCCCAGCACAGCTACTACATCATCCAACTCTTGTTTTATCTGAAAGGCCAGATCCTTCAATGAGTTTGCCAGCATAGGTTTCACACGCGTGGCAATGATTTTGATGCCGCCATGTTCTTTAGCGCTGTCTATCAGGTCACGTTTCTCGATGGCCATCATATTTTTCAGCATGCCATCCGTTTGGGCGCTTAGCTTGCTGTTTTCGCTCATCAGGTTCTCGATATTCTTCTTCAGGTTGGCCGGGTTTTTAAACATCTCGCCCAGCTCCTTCAATAGCGCTGATTGTTGATTGATAAACTCCTCAGCTTTTTCACCAGTCACAGCTTCGATACGGCGTATTCCTGCGGCAATCGATGATTCGCCGATGATTTTGAAAAATCCCATCTGACCCGTGGCCTTTACGTGTGTACCACCACACAGCTCTACTGAAGAGCCAAATTTGATGGCGCGCACCAGGTCACCGTACTTCTCACCAAAAAGCGCCATGGCACCCATCTTTAATGCCTCGGCATGGGGTATATCGCGCATTTCTTCTATCGTTATGTTTTGGCGGATCCGTTGGTTAACCAGTTTCTCCACCTGAGCAATCTCTTCACTGCTCACTTTTTGAAAATGTGAGAAGTCGAAGCGCAGATAATCAGGATGTACCAGCGATCCTTTCTGTTCCACATGCTCGCCCAGCACCTCGCGCAAGGCCTCGTGCATCAGGTGGGTGGCAGTGTGGTTATTGGCAGTGTTCTGGCGCGCTGTTTTGTTAACAACGGCCTTGAAGCTACCATTGAGTTCGGCGGGTAATTTCTTCGTCAGGTGTACAATAAGGTTATTCTCCTTCTTGGTATCGATGATAGAAACCTTGTCATCGCCCTTTTGAATATATCCGCTGTCGCCTACCTGGCCACCACTCTCGGCATAGAAAGGTGTGATGTTAAATACGAGCTGATACAGCTCTTTATTCTTTTGTTTGATCTTGCGGTAGCGTGTTATAAATATTTCTGCCTCCAGGTAGTCGTAGCCGATGAACTCCTCGTGATCATCGTGTTGCAGTTCTACCCAATCATCGGTTTCAATGGCTGAGGCATTGCGGGCGCGGTCCTTTTGTTTCTGCATCTCGCCCTCAAACTCACGGCGGTTAACCACCAGGTCGTTCTCTTTAAGTATCAGCTCTGTCAGGTCCAGCGGGAAGCCAAAAGTGTCGTATAGCTCAAATGCCACAGCACCGCTTACCACCTTGTAGTCCTTGGCTTTTGTTTCGGCAATAATCTTATCCAACATGCTGATGCCGGTGGCCAGAGTGCGCAGGAAAGACTCTTCCTCTTCCTTGATCACTTTTTCTATCAGTGTCTGCTGTGCTTTTAACTCCGGATAAGCCTCGCCCATGGTGTTAATTAGCACGGGCACCAGCTGATGCACGAAAGCTTCTTTACAGTTTAAAAAAGTGTAGCTGTAACGCACGGCACGGCGTAGAATGCGACGTATTACATATCCTGCTTTGTTGTTTGATGGCAGCTGACCATCGGTGATAGAGAAGGCAATGGTACGCACGTGGTCGGCTACTACACGCATGGCGATATCGGTCTCTTCCTTTTTGCCATATTCGAAGCCCGATAGCTCACCAATTTTTTTAATGATGGGTGTAAACACATCGCTGTCGTAGTTGGATGATTTACCCTGAATAACACGCACCAGACGTTCAAATCCCATGCCCGTATCAACGTGTTTGTTGGGCAGTGGCACAAGCTCGCCGTTGGCCATGCGGTTAAACTGTATAAATACCAGGTTCCATATCTCAATCACCTGATCGTGATCCATGTTTACCAATGACTTGCCATCTACCTTGGCACGCTCGTCGTCGGGTCGCATGTCAATGTGTATTTCCGAGCAGGGGCCACAGGGTCCAGTCTCGCCCATCTCCCAGAAATTATCTTTTTTATTACCGTTGATGATGCGGTCTTCGGCAATCCAGGCCCTCCAGGCTTTGGCAGCTTCATCATCACGCCCCACGTTATCTTCCTGGCTGCCTTCAAATACGGTAACGTAAAGGCGGTCTTTATCAATCTTAAGCACCGAGGTGAGGTATTCCCAGGCCCAGGCAATGGCTTCTTCTTTAAAATAATCGCCAAAGGACCAGTTACCCAGCATCTCAAACATTGTATGGTGATAGGTGTCATGCCCTACCTCTTCAAGGTCGTTGTGCTTACCCGATACCCGCAGACATTTTTGTGAGTTGGTAACACGCTTGCTGTCAGGATTGTTATTTCCTAAGAATATATCTTTAAACTGGTTCATGCCGGCATTGGTAAACATCAATGTCGGGTCGTTTTTTATTACCATTGGAGCCGACGAAACCACTTTGTGCTGTTTCGAATTAAAAAAATCAAGAAAGCTTTTTCTCACTTCAGACGCCGTCATCATATTGCCTAGTTTTGTATTTTCGGAGTTATGTAAATAAAAAATGCCTTGCAAAGTTAGATTATTTAAGTAATTTTGGCTCGATTAGTGCCCAAATTTTCGAATTAAAAGTAAAACATCCGGACTATGTCAAAAGTTAAGTATCGTTATAATCCAGAAACGCTTAGCTACGATAAAATAAATAAAGGTTTTAAATACTATATCTCCCGAGCATCCATTTATTTTTTGTTTGTTCTACTGGTGGGTATGCTTACATACCTCATTTATCCATACGTTTTTAAGAGTCCTCTTGAGAAACGTCTGGAGCGGGAGAATCAGCAGTTACTATCGCAGTACGACATAATGAATAAGAAGCTGGATCAGCTGGAGTTAGTGCTGGAGGACATTGAGCTGCGCGATGAGAATATTTATCGTACCATCTTTCAGGCAGATAGCATCCCCAATAGTATCCGTCGCGCCGGTTTCGGTGGTGTTAATCGTTATCGTCATCTTGAAGACATGGACAATGCCTCCCTGGTTATTTCAACGGCCAAGCGACTCGATGTGGTGATGAAGCAGCTTTATGTACAATCCACTTCTTTTGATGAGGTTATTAATCTGGCCATGCGCAAAGAGGAAATGCTGCGCTGTACACCGGCCATTATGCCCATTGCCAATAAGGATCTTAAACGTACAGCATCCGGATGGGGCTGGCGCATTCACCCTATCTACAAGGTGAAGAAATTCCACGAAGGGATGGATTTCTCAGCACCTAAGGGCACCGATATTTATGCAACGGCCGATGGTGTGGTGTCGAAAATAACACGACAAAAAACCGGTTATGGTAACCGCATCGAGATTGATCATGGCTTTGGATACACAACACTCTACGCTCACCTTACTAAATTTAATGTGCGCAAGGGGCAGCGTGTTAATCGGGGCGATGTAATTGGCTTTGTAGGTAACACAGGAGGTAGTACGGCGCCACACCTGCATTACGAAGTGCATGTGAAAGGTCGTAAAGTAAACCCGCAGCATTATTATTTCCAGGAGGACCTAACGGCTGAGCAGTATGATAAGATGATTCAGATTGCCTCCAACTCTAATCAGACCTTCGATTAAGATGAATAGTTTGGGAATTTAATGCCCATGAACAAAATAAAAAAGCCCTACAGTTGTGGGGCTTTTCTTATTTTTATTCGATTGAGAAACTGTGTTTTCAAAAGAGAAAAGTAATTACTATCCCTGCGCTGTAGCATTGCACTCAAGCGCAACGGGAAGATCGATTTCACTTATTCAAGATTTAGTTTCTTTTTGATCGATTTAGGTATGGCATCTTTATGCACCATGATGGCCACGGTGTGCAAACGCATGTAGCTCTCCGACATGTAAAGGTAACCTTCATAGCCGCCGCGTTCAGTGCCCCAGCTGTTCTTTGTTTTGTAATAAGGCGTTCCGTTTTGGTCTTTGCTCAGGCCGGTGATGTGCATCAGGTGGTCGTCGGTTGATTGCCATGATAGAAAAGCATCCTGACGATCTTCGGCAGTGATCACTTTCTCTTTCTGAGGCGCGAATCCCTTTTCTGTATCCATTGGTACCAGTGCAGCCCCCAGCTTATGAGAGAAAAACTTTTCGCTCACATCGCCATCCCACACAAAGGAATAGCCTTGGGCCAGTGCATTGTTCATAACGGCCATTAGCTCATCCAACGGCAGGTTGTAGTAGTGGTCATCGCTCCAGTTGTCGGGTACCTCCAGGTTAAAAGGCTTATAGTAGGGGTGGTGCATATACGAGGTAAGCTCCACATAATCATCCGCCTCGATGTTCATGCTTTGGGCATATTCCTCAGGCGATTTGCTTTCTATATGATTGGGCAGTGGTCCCATGTAAATATCGAGTATGGCTTCCTGTACCGCATACCATTGGGGCGATGGGCTGGCTTTGCGTCCCTTGATATAGTTATCGAGCAAGGCTTTTTGAGTGCTTGCCAGTTCGCTGTGATTATGGGGTTTGTTGGTGTCGGGGCGCCCAGGATAGGCCGCTTCGGTGGCAATACCATGCTGGCGTACCACATTGATGACATCGTGTGCCTGACCGCCTTGACTGAAATTGCCTTTCCCATGTGCCATCACATACAGGCGCGCTTTTTCAGGGTAGACATGGCGAACGAAATACATCTCTGACAGATCGACTTGAGGACCTCCCTGTCGTATAATCTCTGTTTCGAGAAAGGAGGTGGTGGCGTAGGACCAGCAGGTGCCGGTCTGATCCTGACTTTTAACAGGGGTGGTCTCAAGGTTGTGTACCGGTGTAAATTTAAGGCTGCTCTTTGCCTCCTCTTGTGCTGCTGCGCCCAGACAAAGACCTGCTGCCAAAAGTATTAAAGGTATTCTTTTCATGGTCTATTTTTAAAATTCGTCCAAGTGAGGTAGTCAGTAGAAGGCTACTACTGACCACCATTTTATTATCTGGCAAATGCTTAATTATTTGAATATATAAGCATTGAAGTATAATTCTCTTGTGGTGTGTGAATCGGGTGTATGTCATGCTCCCAACTCATTACTCACCTCTATTTTAGCCCCTCACGCACGGTGGCTTCCACATCATCAACGCTGATGGGGATGCGTTCGCCCAGTATGCGACAACCCGTATCGGTTACCAGTATATCATCTTCCAGACGAATGCCGCCAAAGTCTTTGTAGCTCTCCACCTTGTCGTAGTTGATAAAGTCTTTGTGTTTCTTTTCGGCTTTCCAGGTGTCGATCAGCGCTGGTATGAAATAGACGCCCGGCTCGTTGGTAACACAGAAGCCCGGTTGTAGTGTACGGCCTAATCGAAGCGCTGAGAGGCCAAACTGTGTGCTGCGCTCCATCTCATCCATGTAACCCACCAGGGTATCGTTATAATCCTCCATGTCGTGTACGTCGAGCCCAATCATGTGCCCCAGGCCGTGCGGGAAGAAGAGGGCATGGGCACCGGCAGCAACGGCTGCGTCCACATCACCTTTCATTAGCCCTAAGTCTTTAAGGCCGGCGGCAATAACACGTGCTGCCACCAGGTGTGCTTCTTTGTATGTATGGCCTGGCTTGGTGGCTTCGCGACTGATGTTATTGGCATCCAGCACAATCTGATAGATCTCTTTTTGGCGTTGCGAGAAAGTACCACCCACGGGCGATGTACGTGTGTGATCCGTAGCGTAATGCAATGGTGATTCACTACCGCCATCAACCAATAGGAGGTCACCGGTTTTTAGTATGTTGCCATGGTTGTGGTTATGCAAGGTCTCACCCCGTCGGCTACAGATGATGGGGAAAGATACCATGCCGCCTCCGCTCATGGAGATGCCCTCCATAGCGCCTGTGATGGCTTGCTCCGAGGCACCCTCCTGTGCCATACGCATGGCTGTGGTATGCATTTGATAGGCTACGGCCATCTGGCGCTCCAGCTCTTCTACTTCGCAGGCTTCCTTTACGGAACGTAGCTCAATGCAGGCCTTGGTAAGCTCCAGCGAGGTTTTATCAGCCACTTCGTTATGGCGACAACCCAGCAGGTCGGCCAGCCACATAATGTTCTCACCACGATAGGGCGGGTTGAAATGGATAGGGCGTTTCGACTTTAAGGCAGCGGCAACCATCTTCTCCAGGTCGGACATGGGGCGCGTGTTAGCCACACCTACGGAAGCAGCCTTCTCGGCCATGGTGGGTTGGGGTCCCATCCAAATAATATGACCCAATGTAAGGTCGTCACCAAAGAGGTACTCGGTGTCGTTATCTAAATCGATGATGGCGGCATGATCCTGTAAGTCGAGGCCAAAGAAATACAGAAAGGTACTGTCCTGACGGAAATGATACACATTGTCCTTGTAGTTCATGGGTACATCGCGGTTACCCAGCATCAGTATCAGTCCTGATTCTACTTTTTCGGCCAGGCGTTTACGCCTGTTTATATACGTCTCTTTTGAAAACATAGTGCATTAATTTTTAATAATTGGATTTCAAGATACAGTTTTTAAACGCAAAGGGAAAACGATATTTATCATCTTAGATTGATGAGATGCTTGCTGAGAAGCTATATTTTACCACCTGCTTAAGGCCTGTTTAAAGTTTTCCTGATCCCCATCCCCGCGCCTTTGGCACGGTACTTCCCCTTTTGCTCAGGCAAAAAGGGAAGGGAAAACCCAGTCAGGGTAATTCGTATTTAAAATTCGGCCACGTTGTGCTTGTAAATATTATGTATGGATCATAGGCTCGGCATCTCGTACTTGGCTATTTGTATATAACCCTTTCAGGATTATTGCATTCAAAACCGCGAAGGTGGTTTAATTTGAATAGCCCGGGATGTAATCCTGGGCATATTAGTGGGATATTATTTTGGAATCCTGCCGGGATTCAATCTTCAAATGCGATTACCTTGAAGTCAACGAGGTTTTATCCAGTACACCGAATTCCTGATCCCCATCCCCGTGCCTTTGGCACGGTACTTCCCCTTTTGCTCAGGCAAAAAGGGAAGAGGAAAACCTGGCAGGGTAATTCGTATTTAAAATTCAACCCCACTGTGCTTGTAAATATTATGTATGGATCATAGGCCCGGCACCTCGTACTTGGCTATTCATTTTTAACTCTTTCAGGATTCATTGTATTCAAACCACGAATGTGGTTTAATTTGAATAGCCCGGGATGTGATCCTGGGCATATTAGTGGGATATTATTTTGGAATCCTGCCGGGATTCAATCATTAAATCTGATTTCCTTGCAGTCAACGAGGTTTTATCCAGTATATCGAACTCCTAATCCCCATCCCCACTCCTTTGGCACGGTACTTCCCCTTTTACTCAGGCAAAAAGGGAAGAGGTGATATCAGTGCCTTAAGTAACTTAATAAAACTAAAGTCTGATCGCTAATAGCCAGGGGCTTATTTCCAAAAACTGATTTTGCGCAATTTGTTTTTTGTCATGTAATGAAAATAAATATGCTTGTACTTTCGCTAAAAACAGAACATATAAAAATCGATCAGATGGATACGAAAGCGTTTCAGGCAGCTATTTTAGAGGGGATACCACAAATATTGCCGTTGCCTAAACCCTACGATGGAGGTGTCAACCACGCACCACGGCGTAAGGATATACTCAATGAGGAGGAAAAGAAACTGGCCTTGCGTAATGCACTGCGTTATTTTCCGGCGGAGCATCATGCTACTCTGGCACCTGAGTTTCTGGAAGAGTTAAATACCTATGGTCGAATTTACATGTATCGCCTGCGCCCTGATTATAAGCTAAAGGCGCGTCATTTGGATGAGTTTCCTCACCAATCGCGACAGGCAGCGGCCATCATGCTGATGATACATAATAACCTGGATCATGCCGTGGCTCAGCATCCACACGAGCTGATTACCTATGGTGGCAATGGTGCTGTATTTCAAAATTGGGCGCAGTATCGCCTTTGCATGCAGTACCTGGCCACGATGACCGATGAGCAGACCCTGGTGATGTACTCGGGTCATCCGATGGGACTTTATCCCTCGCATAAAGATGCGCCGCGCGTGGTGGTGACTAACGGTATGATGATACCCAACTATTCTAAACCCGATGACTGGGAGAAATACAATGCGTTGGGTGTTACGCAATATGGCCAGATGACGGCCGGATCGTTTATGTATATCGGTCCGCAGGGTATTGTGCATGGTACTACCATAACAGTGCTCAATGCTGGACGTAAAATATCGGGTGGCAGAAGCGACCTTGCCGGTAAGCTCTTTGTAACAGCCGGACTGGGCGGCATGTCGGGGGCGCAACCCAAGGCGGGTAATATAGCTGGGGTGATCAGCGTTACGGCGGAGGTGAATCCTAAGGCCACACAGACGCGCCACGCACAAGGATGGGTGGATGAGGTGATTGATGATCTGGATGCCCTGGTGAAACGCATAACGCAGGCGAAGGCTGCCAAAGAGGTGGTATCTATCGCCTATCAGGGTAATGTGGTGGATGTGTGGGAACGCCTGGCTGAGGAGGATATCAAGGTGGATCTGGGTTCTGACCAGACTTCGTTGCATAATCCGTGGGCCGGGGGTTATTATCCGGCAGGACTTAGTTTTGAGGAAGCCAATATGATGATGGCTGATGATCCGGCCTTGTTTAAGTCCAAGGTACAGGAGAGTCTGCGTCGTCATGTAACAGCGGTTAATAAATGCTGCAGCAAGGGTATGTATTTTTTTGATTATGGAAATGCCTTCCTGTTGGAGTCGAGCCGTGCCGGAGCCGATATACTTGATGAGAATCAGAAATTCAAATATCCCTCGTACGTTCAGGATATCATGGGACCCATGTGCTTCGACTATGGCTTTGGTCCTTTCCGCTGGGTATGTGCCAGCAACGATCCCGAGGATCTGGCTGTCACCGACCGTATTGCCACCGAGGTGTTGGAGGAGCTGATGCAGGAGTCGCCCGTTGAGATACAGCAGCAGATGGCCGATAACATACTATGGATTAAAGAGGCCGGTAAGAATCAACTGGTGGTGGGTTCGCAGGCGCGCATCCTGTATGCCGATGCGGAAGGACGCATGCGCATAGCTGCGGCCTTCAACAAGGCCATTGCCGGGGGGCGTATCAGCGGACCTGTGGTGCTGGGGCGCGATCATCATGATGTGTCGGGTACCGATAGCCCTTATCGCGAGACTTCCAACATTTACGATGGCTCACAATTTACTGCCGACATGGCCGTACAGAATGTTATTGGAGACGCCTTCCGCGGCGCTACCTGGGTGTCGCTGCACAACGGCGGCGGCGTAGGATGGGGCGAAGTGATCAACGGGGGCTTTGGCATGGTGCTCGATGGTAGCGATGAGGCACATCGTCGACTCACCAATATGCTTTACTGGGATGTGAATAACGGTATCTCGCGCCGTAGCTGGGCGCGTAACGAAGGGGCTGTTTTTGCCATTAAGCGTGCCATGGCCGCTAACCCAAAGCTGAAAGTAACCCTTCCCAATATGGCCGATGATCAACTGATCGAGGGGCTATTTGAGTGATGGAGGATGTTGAGTTGTTACTAAGTGTTGGGAATTGAAATAAAAATTTTCTCGTAAAGAGCGCTAAGAATGAAAAGCCCAAAGAGCGCAGTGTTTTCAAAATAAAGCCGTCTCTTGTAATTCTGCCTTTTAAAGCGGAGGCTGTAGCAAAGGAATGTAGCTTAATAGCCAAACTGCTTTTCCAGCTACGTTCCTTGCTTTGCACAGTGCTGTATTTTTGGGTTAGTGGGCTCGCATCTTGCTTTACATGGCGCTTATTAAGCTGCGATCCCTGGAGGGTAAATGCCTGTGCTACCTTTTCCAAAGTTTTAAACTTTGGAAAAGTTTGAGCACTGCATAAAAAAAGCTGTCCGGCATATTTGTCGGACAGCTTTACTATTGTTTCAACGAAAACTCTTATTCCTTCGGTATTATTTCTTAATGACCTTAAGGGTTTTGGATGTACCATCTACAAAGTCAATCTTCAGTATGTAAAGACCCTTGGCTAAATCGGCAGTGTTAATACGCTTACTGCCCGAAGCATCGCGCTTCACCATTTGTCCTGCCGTATTCACCAATACCGCTTGCTGTATGGCCTTTGTGGTGCTGATAAATAATTCCTTGTTGAAGGGGTTGGGGCTAACTATCACCTTCGCTGTTTCAGCATCTTCAATGCTTGTTGAGGTGTCGTCAACGCCGGAAACATATATTCCTGTAACTTCCCATGTGTTTGTTGTAGTTGCAGAGGATGTGTAAATGAATGCAAAGTAAACATTACCAGACAGCGTACTAATGTCAACTATAGTTCGTTTAAAGTCCCAACTACCAGGCGAAAGTTCATAATTAGGTAGAGTTGTCCATGTGGCAGTGGATGGGTCACCTAAACCATTATAGTCAGTTGAATATTTAACCACTAAATTGTCGAAATAATTGTTTACTGCAGTTTCGAACTCGATTGTTTCGTTTTTCGTATTGTCAAGATTGATAGCTGGTGATATTAACCAATCTTCGTTATCAGCACCTGCGCCATTGATCATGGCAAAAGTAGTACCGCTGTAACTTCCATAAGTCCATACTTCCGCACCGCTAGCAGAAATGGCTTCAAAGCTGCCCAATGTACCGCTACCAAAGTCTTCCCAAAAAACTTCTGTATCGTGTCCGGTAATGGAAAAAGTAGCGTTCGATTCATCATACAAACTTGTATTGTCAGCATCAACAATTCTTACTTTGTAACCATCCCAAGTCCATGCATTTGCCGGTATAGTGAAATCATAAGTGCTATTGACAGCCGGAATATTGTCTGTTATTTTTTCCCAAGACATATCGCTGGTCCATACTTCAAAATAGACATTACTAACGCCAGTGCTATTCCATGCAAGTTGTATTTGTTCACCGGCAGTGTAACTTTCACCACCGTTTGGTGCAGTAACCTCAAGTGTTCCAACGGCTGACCAAAGTTCAAACCCTCCATCTGTTATAAGGTTGGAGCCTCCATTTTCTGTGTATCTTGCATTGTCAACATAGACAGTTGCTGAGTTTCCATTGGCTGCAAAGCCAGGGCTTGAATCATAAAAACGTAATCTGATTTGTGCTGTTGTTGCACCGCTTGGCACTGTGCCTGCATATTCCAAGGTTTGCCAATTGGCATTATCTTCCGAATATATGTTCTGGTAGTCGTTGCCAGAGCTCCAAATGATAACCATTCTTACGCGGCCTGCATCGGTATTGTCCAGTACATCTAGTTTGTATGAAAAGGGTGCATCAGGTGTTACATTAAAAACTTCAGACTCCACATCTTGATTAGATGTACTGGTCCAAGTCACTTTGATGGAAGTATTCCCTTCAGTTTTTTCTACAGTTTCCTTTTCTACCATAATGGAAGAGGTCGCAACAGTCCAGTGTTCCAATTGGGAGTAAGATTCGATAAGGAAAGCAGTGCAAATAATACATAAAAGTAAAATCTTTTTCATAACAATCATTTTAGGTTAAAAGTAAATTAGTAAACAATACAAATATATAACAAAAACAAGTTATAAAAGAAAATGATAAAAACCTAATTGTTAAGTATATATTAAGTTTTTACAGACTGTCGGGTCGCACAGGCGAAGTGCGTGTCTCCTTATTGTATGTAGGGCACGTAGCGTGTAGGGTAGCGCTTATGATAAGCGTTACTGAAGGATGACTGCTTAACTGCATGCGGGTAGAGCGATCAATAAGTTTTTAAGGAAGGGTTCTCGTTCGTAATACGCCAATAAAGAACCGTTCCGTAAATGCATTCTGAACTTTCTTCTGGTAACTAAAGGTGCGATCCTGAAAATACCTTGTTTGTTAATTTTGTGTTATCAACTAAGGGTGCAAGTCGACTATTTTTTGGGCGATACTCTTTTTATAGGCACCCGTATTTAGGGCTTCGGCCTGTTGTAGGTAATGGAGGCAGGCAGTTGTGTTGTGGTAAATGTGCAAGTGTATTTTTGCCGCTTCCAGGGCTGAGTAGGGACCTATGTAGCGGGTGTCATCGCCTGTGAGGGCAATCACCCGGTCGTAATGACTTAGGGCTGTTGCGAAGTGGCTCAACTGTTGTTCTATTTGTGCGCTTCGGTAGTAATGTTCTGCCCGGTAATAGTTGGTGAGTGCATTGGAATTGTTTTGTGTAAGCCGAGTCTGTGCCTGTTGGTAGTATCCTCCATCGTAGAGTAAGCGTGCTTGTAACAGCTTGGGTGGTGTTTGGGCCAGGGACTCAGCCTCTCTTTTTGCCTGTTTGTCGTTGCTTGTGGGTAGCTGTGTGGCCTTCTTAATTCTAGTAATCAAGCTATCGCGCATTGTAGCTTGCTCGTTCAGATGATGCCAGCGGGCACGGCGCAGCAGGGCATCGGTTTGAAAGGATTGGCCCGTATAAAGCTGCGCAAATCGTTTAAGGTCGTGGATGCCGTCTTTGTTTTGTGCATTAAGGAGCAGTCGTCCGCGGGCATAGTGCAGCAGGGGGAAGTACTCAAAGGCAGTAGCCGGGCAGCTGTCGAGTAGGGACAAGCCTTCGTCACCCATGCGGTGGCTAAAGGTGAGCGAGGCCAATACAAAGGTAAGCAGTGGCGACTCCGCAGCATCGGTCTGCCTTATTTGTTCTTGAATAAAGCTTGTATCGGGTTCGCCAAATTTCAGCTGACAATAGTTCAGCAGCACGCGGGCTTCCAGGTATTCCCCCTTGAGTTTGCGGCAAGCTTTGGTATTGTTGCTAAGCAGGGTAAATCCTTTATCGTTATCGCCCTTCATGCCCAATAGCCCGGCCCAAAAGCGGAATTGCCGGGGTATGCGGCTAAATAATACCTCGAAGAGGCCTTTTAGTTTGTTGTATTGAATGGGGTAGGGGCTCTGTTTGATATTGCTAAACTGCCGATGGGCACGGTAAAAGTTGCGTGCACCCTCCGTAAAGGCGCCGAGGCTCCAGTGCAGCAGACTTTGCTGTATCAGCAGCGTGCTGTGCATAAGGGAATAGCGGGGCTTTTCGTTGTACCTTTGTTCAAAGGCATCTAATGCCTTGGTAAATTCAAGTGCAAGGTAATGGTTTTCGCTACCTTGATAAGCAATAAAGAGAGCGTATAAATGCAGGTAGTCCTCCTCAATGCTGTCAGGCTTATTGCTAGGGTCTATTTGCTTTAGCGGCTGTTGATAGATGCTGTATAGCTTATCTTGTCCGGTGTTGGATAAAAAGGGGGTTACCTGTGCCCCAAGGATGCCGTGCAGGCTAAGTAATAGGAGAAGGGTAAGGAGGTGCTTCATACTGTTTATTTGTTATAAAAATAGCAAAAGGCACCAATAAAAACAGCCGGAACGTGTCCGGCTGTTATCAATATTGTTGAAAGTGTATTGCTATTCTTCATCACCAATGGCACTATCCACAAGGATACGACCGCAATACTCGCACACGATAATTTTCTTGCGCGAAGCTATATCCATCTGACGCTGTGGCGGAATTTTGTTGAAGCAACCTCCGCAGGCATCGCGCTCAACGGTTACCACCGCTAATCCATTGCGGGCATTCTTACGGATGCGTTTAAAGGCCACCTGTAAACGCTCGGGTATGATGTTGATAATCTCTTCCGATTTTTTTATCAGGCGTTCTTCTTCAACCTGTGTCTCGCCCACAATCTCTTCCAGCTCTTTCTTCTTGGCATCCAGGTCGGCCTTGCGCTCATCGATAAGTGATTTTGATGAGGCACTCAGCTCTTTTTTATTTTTCAGCTCAGCGGTAAACTCCTTAATGCGCTTTTCGCACAGCTCAATCTCCAGCTTTTGAAACTCAATTTCTTTGGATAAAGAGTCGAACTCGCGGTTGTTGCGCACATTGCCTTGCTGAGCTTCGTATTTTTTGATTAATAAATCAGCTTCTTTAATCTCGTTTTTCTTACTCAGGATGGCGTCATTTAAGTTTTTAACCTCCCCATCAAGGTTACTCATACGAGTTTCAAGCCCCTCAATCTCATCCTCCAAATCCTGAACCTCTAAAGGAAGCTCACCACGAAGGGTGCGAATTTTGTCAATTGATGACTCTACACTTTGAAGGTCGTAAAGTGCCTTTAGGCGCTCTTCTACCGTCATCTCTTGTGCATTTGCTTTAGAATCTGCTTTTGCCATGCTGTTATAAATAATTTACGGGATTCGTATTCACGTTTGATAAATGGACTGCAAAATTAGAGAATTTTTTTGTAAGTATCTCAAAAAAAACTTCTTTAGTGTATTGTTCGCTCTCAAAATGGCCAATATCAGCAATTAAAATCCGGCCTTCGGCATCGGCAAACTGATGGTACTTGAAGTCGCCGGTGATAAATACATCGGCTTGTGCTCCAATGGCCTTTCCCAGCAGGAAACTGCCCGAGCCACCACAGAGGGCCACGCGCCGTATGCGTTTACCCAAGGGTTGGGTATAGCGCACGCAACCCGTTTTAAAGGTTTCTTTTAGTTGATGAAGGAACTCTATTTCATCCATCTCCTGCGGCAAATCGCCCACCATGCCCAGTCCGGTGGTATTCCATTCGTTGGCCAGTGGATACAGGTCATAGGCCACCTCTTCGTAGGGGTGAGCATTTCTTAGGGCTTTTAAAACCGTACTCTTTCGGTAGGCGGGCAGAACAGTTTCAATGCGCGTTTCTTCCTCGCTGTGTATCTCCCCTTTTTGTCCCACAAAAGGCTTTGTGTTGTCTCCGGCACGAAAAGTGCCTTTGCCCTCGAGGTTATAGCTGCATGCATCGTAGTTGCCAATGTGACCGGCACCGGCTGTAAACAGCGCTTTACGCACGTCATCGGCATGATCGGTGGGCACAAAAGTAACCAACTTCAGCAGGCTTTCTTTTTTGGGTGCCAGTATCTTGCAGTTTTCAAGTCCCAGCTTATCCGCCATCTTTCCGCTCACACCGTTTATTACCGAGTCGGCATTGGTGTGTGAAGCATACAGGGCGATGCCTTTTTGTATGGCTTTGATAACAATGCGCTCGGTGGCGCTGTGACCATTAATTTTTTTTAGTCCACCCAGCATAATGGGGTGATGCGACACCACCAGGTTACAGCCTCGCTCAAGGGCTTCGTCAATTACTTCTTCGGTAATGTCCAGGGTGATCAATACTCCCTTAGCTTCGTCCCTGGCATTGCCTACGAGCAGTCCTACATTATCAAAATCTTCTTTGAGCGCTGATGGAGCAAAATGCTCCAATTCGTTTATTATGGTTTGAATTTGCACGTTTACTTCTGTTAGTCAATGTTATCACGTATCTCCACCAATAAGTCGCGTATGTCTTTTAGTTTCGACACCACCTCGAAGTTATTAACGGTATCGTCGTGATTTTCTTTTAGTTTTTTCTGTGCGCCTTTCAGCGTCATGCCTTTTTCTTTCACCAGGTGAAAAATAAGGTGAAAGTTATCCACGTCTTTGGGTGTAAACAGGCGGTTTCCTTTTTTGTTTTTATGGGGTTTGATAATGTCAAACTCCTTCTCCCAAAAGCGGATTAGTGAGGTTTTGACATCAAACATGGCCGCCACTTCACCAATGGAATAGAACAATCTTTCTACTTTTTGTTCTTTGTAAGGCATGATATTTTATTTACTAGCTGGTTACGGAAAAGACGTATTACAATAATAGCGGTATTTTGGCGAAAAGCCAAATGGTGTGGGGCTATTGTGGTGTTGTTGCGTTCATGGTTGTAAATTGTATAATCAATGAAAACGCTAACATCTGTTGAGGCAACCTCAAGTCCTTCACCTAGGGCGTGGTGATGGTGTGCGTCAAACTGCGTAAATAGTAATTACCAACTGGTCTATTGGAGGCTAAATTCGGTCCTCCATGATTTTACCCTTGTGACAATTTACCATCGTGGTTCAAAATTGTATCTTTAACGGCAAAACAATACAGGTATGTTCCGATTATCAATTATCACAATTATATCCATTGTATTTAGCCTTCATTTACGTGCGCAGCATAGCGATGGATTGTCCTTTATTGGTGTGGGCGATATGATGCTGGGCACCCATTTCCCCGAGGAGCACTACCTTCCACCCAACGATGATCCCTGGCCTTTGCTGGAAGCTGTGGTACCTGTATTTGCCAATGCCGATGTGGTGTTTGGTAACCTGGAGGGTGCCTTTCTGGATGAAGGTGAGGTATTTAAGCGTTGCAAAGATCTGAGTAAATGCTATGCCTTTAAAACACCAACCCGTTATGCTCCTGTATTACAACGTGTAGGTTTTGATTTTTTGAGTGTGGCCAATAATCATATCCGCGACTTTGGCCCGGCCGGCCTGATGACAACACGCCGCTTGCTGGATAGCCTGGATATTGCCTTCGCCGGCCTGGTGGACAAGCCTTCAGTGGTGAAGGTGATCAATGGTAAAACCATTGGTATGTGTGCCTTTGCTCCCAATACGGGAACGGCTAAGATCGGCGATGTGGCAGGGGCTGTGCGCATTGTTGAAGCGCTTGAGTCAAGCTGCGATTATGTAATTGTATCTTTTCATGGGGGAGCTGAGGGGAAGGATCATCAGCATGTTACGCGCGAGACAGAAATGTTCTACGGTGAGAATCGTGGTAATGTGTATGCCTTTGCCCATGCGGTTGTAGATGCTGGTGCCGATATGGTTTTTGGTCATGGGCCGCATGTGCCAAGGGCTATCGAAATATACAATAATCGTTTTATCGCTTATAGCCTTAGTAACTTTTGTACCTATAGCCGTTTTAATATTAGCGGCGCCAATGGTCTGTCGCCTGTGGTGCAGATATGGACCAACAGCGACGGCTCTTTTGTGCGGGGCAAGGTGCATGCCTTTCGCCAGCAGCGTGGCCATGGTACCTTTTATGATGCGGGCAAAGCGGTGGTGTATAAAATGCGCGACCTTACCCGAATGGATTTCCCGGAGCTTAACCACCGTCTTGTATTTGATGATGATGGTGATTTTTATATGCCCTTTGAGCAGATTTTGCAGACGCGCGGACTTGATTTGCCTGTCATTACAGTGGCTGTTCCTTCGCTATTATAGCCGGAACAGTACAGAATGCCTGCATGATTTCTTTTCCTGCTTAAATACCAAACAGGAAACTATTGCATTAAGGCTTTCGCTTCCTGATCAGCAAAAGGCCGATGAAGGTGATTAGCCCGTTATATATCAGCTTTTCGAATCCCATGGTGAAATGAGCATCCAGAAAGCCAATGATAATTGGTGAGACCAGTGCGATGAGGGGCACCCAGGCATCGCGCAGCTTCCATTTGGTGAAGAGTCCAAAGGCGTAAAGACCCAACAGTGGTCCGTAAGTATAGCCGGCCAGGTTAAATACCGTGCTGATTACGCTGTCGTTGTTAAAGGCTTTGAAGATAAGAATAACGACGGCTAGCACCAGGCTAAAGGCAATGTGAACACGGAAACGGGTCTTCTTGGCTTTTTCTGCACTTTTCTTTTCCACATTCAGTATGTCCACCGAGAATGAAGTGGTGAGAGAGGTGAGGGCCGAATCAGCACTGGAATAAGCGGCTGCTACCAGCCCCAGCATAAAAAAGATGCCAACGACCTTGGGTAGATAGCCTCCTGTGGCAATGATGGGAAATAAATCGTCGTTGCTGGCCGGTAATGGAATGCCCTGATTGGCGGCAAACATAAACAGCAGCACCCCCAGGCTTAGGAACAAGAGGTTGACGGGCACAAAAGAGAGGCCATACCAGTGCATGTTTTTCTGTGCGTCTTTCAGGTTGCGGCAGGTCAGGTTTTTCTGCATCATATCCTGATCAAGCCCCGTCATTACTATGGTGATAAAAGCGCCGGAAAAGAATTGCTTCACAAAATGCTGTTTCGACGACCAGTCTTCAAACTCAAATACCTGCGACAGGTCACTGCCGGCAACAGCTTTGATCATGCCGCCAAAAGAAAGGTCAAGGGTTCGTGCAACCACCACCACGGTGATGCCCACGCTAAGCAGCATAAATAGGGTTTGTAGGGTATCGGTCCAGATAATGGTTTTGATACCGCCCCTAAAGGTGTAGAGCCAGATGAGTAATATGGTGACCAATACGGTGATTTCAAAAGATATATTGAAGGCATTGAAGACCGTTATTTGCAGTACGTTGGCCATCAGGTAGAGGCGGGCGGCAGCGCCAATGGTGCGCGACAGGAGGAAGAGAGCAGCACCGGATTTATAAGACCAAAAGCCAAAGCGATCTTCCAGGTAAGTATAAATGGAAGTGAGGTTCAGACGGTAGTAAAGGGGGAGTAAGATGTGGGCAATTACCAGATAACCCAGAAAATAACCCATTACCATTTGCATGTAAGTGAGCCCTGTTGAGCCGACCCATCCGGGCACCGAAATAAAGGTAACGCCCGACAGAGAGGCGCCAATCATGCCAATGGACACAATGTACCAGGGAGACTGCTTATTGCCCCTGAAAAAGGTATCGTTATCAGCTTTTTTACTGGTTACAAATGAAATCAGGATGAGTAGGCCGAAGTATCCGCCAATGATAGCTGCAATGTGTGCTGGATTCATCTTATTAAGGATTTGTTCGGCACGAAGATAAAAGATTACCCGGAAAGTTTGTATGACAAAAGTAGGTAATATTAATCAGTGGGGATGTAATTGCTGCGTCATCAAAGCATTTTGATGATTATTTTGGAAGTATTACATGTCATACATCTACAGTCCCCGGCGATCGGCTACAATCATCAGGGCTTCTTCACGAATAATTACGGGCGGGTTAATCTGACGGATCTGCAGGCTCTTAAGCCATCCGGCTACCTCACGCTCTTTCAGGGTAAACAGAATCTCGCGAAACTGTTCAATCTGCTCGTCAGTATAACTTGTGGCAGCACGTCCGGCATAGCTGTCCAGCTCTTCATCCTCGTAATATTCTGCTTTGTCGCTGCTACTTAGTAAGCTGTCGGCTTCGCACACCTCGTGTGCCCCACAGCAATCGTCAGCAATCACCACAGGTTCTTCATCCTGCTCGCCTTCTTTGGACTTTCGGGTAAAAATGAAAGCCACAATTAAGGCTACTACTATAGCTCCCAGTAAGTAAATCATGCTGCAAAAATATAAATAAGTCAGAAGTTATTGGTCAGTAGTCAGTAGTTTAACATTCTTTACCACTGACTACTGACCCTTAATCAACAGTTTATTATTTAATACTTCCATTTGTTAGCCAGGGCTACCAACGAAAGCATAACGGGTACTTCAACCAGCACGCCAACCACGGTTACGAGGGCAGCAGGCGACTGAAGACCGAATAGGGCAATAGCCACCGCCACGGCCAGTTCAAAAAAGTTACTGGCACCAATCATGGCGGCCGGTGAACATACCGCGTGTGGTAATTTTAGCTGGCGACCGCTTATCCAGGCAATAAAAAAGATAAAGTAGGTTTGAATAATCAGAGGCACCGCAATGAGCAGGATGATAAAGGGCTGACTGGTGATGTTATGCCCCTGAAAGGCAAATAAGAGCACCAGTGTGGCCAGTAGGGCAAAGATGCTAAGCGGTTTAAATTTTGGTAAAAAGCTTTCGGTAAACCAGGTCTCTCCGCGCCTGCGAATGAGTGCGCGATTGGTTAGGGTACCGGCCAATAGGGGTACCACCACAAAAATAACCACGCTGCTTACCAGCGTATCATAGGGGATGATCACATTAGTAATGCCGAGCAGTAAACCCACCAAAGGAACAAAGGCCACCAGAATAATCAGGTCGTTAACAGATACCTGCACCAGGGTGTAGTTGGGGTCGCCATTGGTCAGGTACGACCATACAAAGACCATGGCCGTGCAGGGAGCAGCCCCTAAAAGAATAGCACCGGCTATGTATTCCCCGGCCTGCTCCGGTGCAATAAATGCTCCGTATAATTTTGTAAAGAAAACCCAGGCGAAAAAGGCCATGCTGAAGGGTTTAATCAGCCAGTTAACGATCAGTGTCAGGATAATGCCCTTGGGGCGTTTCCCCACATTTTTGATGCTTGAGAAATCGACTTGCAGCATCATGGGGTAAATCATGAGCCACACGAGTAGCGCCACCAGAATATTAACGCCTGCAATTTCAAGGCCGCTGAGGAGGCTTACAGTTTTGCCAAAGAAATGGCCGATTAAAATACCTGCGCTTATACACAGCGCTACCCAAAGGGTGAGATATTTTTCGAAGAAGCCGATTTGTTTCTTTTCTTGTGTCATAACGAAGAATTACAAAGCGAAAAGCCCGATGGTCGCAAAAGGCTATGCATCAGGCTGATCAACGTTTTTAGCTTTACATTATTTTTTAATATTCTCGGTATAAAACTGGAAGAAAGCCTCCTTGATTTCATCGCGAACCCGGTGAAATTCACTCATGATAAATTCTTCGCTTCCCTGGGCATGAGACGGATCATCGAAGCCAATGTGGACACGGTGCTTCACATCGCCTGTAAAGGCCGGGCATGATTCATTGGCACCGCCACAAACGGTGATTACATAGTCCCATTTCTCATTGAGGTATTTATTGACTGAATCGGAAGAATGGCCGCTGATGTCAATACCAATTTCCTGCATCACCTCAACGGCTTTGGCGTTTAACTTACCCGATGCTTCGGTACCGGCTGAATATACTTCGATGTTTTTATCAAATGACTGTAAAAAGCCATGGGCCATTTGGCTGCGGCAGCTATTGCCGGTGCATAAAATTAAAACTCTCATTGTGTTGTTTATTAATCTATTAACATTTGTTTTGTTGAAGGGGCAACTCGTTTAGGCAATTGCAGAAGCTAAGGCCTTGTGCCTGAAGTTGCTCTATGCCTTTGGGATTGAGGCAATAGTTGGTTTTTGCTCCGCATGTAGTGCCCTTAATAAGACCGGCTTTCTTTAGTTCGGTGAGGTGTTGCTTAATGGTTGTGCGGCTTAGGGGTATAATTTCCGACAGATCGCCTGAGTAGCAGGTATTGCGTGCGCCTAAAAACTGAAGTATTTGCAGGCGCGCCGGGTGACCCAGGGCTTTAAACAGTTGGGCCAGATCCTGCAATTGATCTTCAAAAAGTTCTGTTTTGGCTTGTGACATGCTTTTAATTTTGACGTAAAAATACGTCAAATCAAAATGACGTAAAAATACGTCGCGTTAATTTTTCGTTAATAAAAAAAGGGAAGCCAACGCTTCCCTCATCTTTATACTTTTTTGATCTGCTTTAGATATTCATGTTCATGGCAGCGCGTACCTCTTCCAGTGTGTTTTGCGCCATGTTGCGCGCTACATCAATGCCTTCGCGCAGGATGCTTCTCACAAAATCATGATCATTTTCGAGCTGTGTGCGACGCTGACGGATGTCTTTAAAATGCTCATTAATGGCCTCGGTAACTACCTGTTTAAGCTTACCGGCGCCCTGATCGCCTATGGCTGCTGCCAGTGTCTCGGGTGACTGCCCTGAGGCAAGGCCGGCAATACGCAGTAGGTTGGCTACCTCAGGACGGTTGATGGGGTCGTAAGTGATCAAACGTTCTGAATCAGTTTTGGCCGACTTTACCGCTTTCATGGTTTCGTCTTCTGTAGCTCTTAACATGATGGTGTTGTTACGGCTCTTGCTCATCTTCTGGCCACCATCCAGCCCTAGTATCATGGGTGTTTCACTTAACAAACCAGTTGGTTCTCTGAAAACACGGGCTTTAAATTTCTTGTTGAAGCGCTTGGCAATATTACGTGTCAGTTCAATGTGGGGCAGCTGATCTTTACCCACCGGCACCACATCGCCTTTACAGAACAAGATGTCGGCCGCCTGATGAACCGGGTAGGTGTACATGCCTGCATTAATTACATTTTGCCCCGATGCCTGAATCTCTTCCTTAATGGTTGGGTTTTTGCTCAGTTCAGCGTTGGATACCAGCGACAGGAAGGGTACCAATAGTTGGTTTAGCTCCGGAATATGGCTGTGCGGAAATATGTGCGTTTTAAACTGATGCGGGTCTAGCCCACATGCCAGGTAGTCGATGGTTAGCTCCAGTACATATTTCGAAATGTCTTTAAATACATCCCTGTCGGTAAGTACCTGATAATCGGCAATTACAATATAGGTCTCAACGCCTAAGTTTTGCAGGCGCACACGGTTGTGCAAGGAGCCAAAATAGTGGCCAATGTGAAGGTTACCGGTGGGGCGGTCGCCCGTTAATACACGGTGTTTACCAGGATTAATTTGCAAGTCTGCTTCCAATGCCTTACTCTTCTCAACGGCCCGTTCAAACGATGCGTTGATTGCTTCAGTTATATTTTCTTCTGCCATCTGGACTTATTTAAACAACGATATGTAATCTAATTTCTTAATAAAGAGCTGCAAAAATGGCGAAAATTGTGATGACTTGAAAATTATTTAAGTGGGAAGTACTTTAACTTAGGCTCAAGAACCGAGATGATTAATATGGAGTAAGATAAAAAATATGATGCAGATGACTGCTTATAATTTCGCGGCGACTAGCCTTTTCTGCTGTATCAATACTTTTATAACTTACTACTTCTTTACCGAAACCAATTGATGATTTCAAGGGTGAGAAGTGCCCAAATAGCATAACGCATATGTTTACCAATCAGCATGCCAAAGGCAGCCAGCCATACATTTACTTTTAGCAGGCCCAGCAGTACGGCAATAACATCGCCAATGCCCGGTAGCCAGCAGAAAAAGGCAATCCACATTTCTTTACCGGCAATGCGCTTTTGTGTTTTCTCAATTTGACTTGGGCGAATACGCAGATATTTCTCTATCCACTGGGTTTTGCCCAGATAACCCAGTCCGTAGGAGCTCATACCCCCCAGCCAGTTGCCCAGGGTGGCCAGTGTAAGGCACCAGTAGAGGTTGTAGTTGGAAGCCAACATACCCGAGAGGAGAGCCTCCGAGCTAAAGGGTACCACTGTGGCCGCCAGAAAGGAGGCCAGGAAAAGTGCCAAATATCCTGATTCAAATAGCATTGATCTTGTTTTAGCCTGCAAAAGTAAGAAAATTAAGGGTTTGGCAAGATTTTTTTTCGCGCTGCATCCGTTTATTGGTGCGGCTTTTGAAGATTGAGTTGAGTATTCACTAGAAAAAATATGGTACTATGTATTGCATAGAACCATACAATGACCGTATATTTGTAATGCCTAATTCATTGTTTAGGATAGTATTTTGAATGTATAACTTTATAAACCGGAGATAATGAAAGTAGAAAATGCCAAAGCGCAAATGCGGAAGGGGGTACTGGAATATTGTATCCTGCTTATTTTGTCCAAGGGCGATGCCTATGCCTCCGACATCATTAAGCAGCTGAAAGAGGCCCGTATGATTGTGGTGGAAGGCACGCTGTACCCGCTGCTTACGCGCCTTAAGAACGCTCAGCTGTTGAGCTATCGCTGGGAAGAATCAACGCAGGGGCCACCGCGTAAATATTACGCACTGAGCGATGATGGAAGAGCTTTTCTGGGCGAAATGGATGCCTCGTGGCAGGCACTGGTCAGTGCCGTTGAACTGATACATCAAACCAATAAAGAAGCTGAGTCATGAAAAAAACAGTAAGTATAAATATAAGTGGGCAAATGTTTTATATCGATGAGGATGCCTACACTCGCCTAAGGGCTTATCTCGATAAGATTGAAACTACTTTCCGATCGCAGGATAGTGGTGATGAGATTATTGCGGACATTGAGAGTCGCGTGGCCGAAATATTTAATGAGCGGATTGATAAGGAAGCGGGTGTTGTTACTCTTGAAATGGTTGATGAGGTGATTGCCACGATGGGAGAGCCCGAGCAGTTCGACGAGGGAGAGTCCGATGAAAAGAAAAGTTATACGCCGCCAAACACATTGGTGTTTCGCAAGCCTAGTCGCCGTTTCTACCGCGATGTTGATAACCGCGTGCTCGGAGGTGTGTGTGCCGGTATAGCTGCTTATTTTGGTATTGACGTTACCCTCGTTAGAATACTCACGGCACTTTTTATTATCTTTACGGGTGTGGGTTTACTCATCTATCTCATTCTGTGGATTGCCCTACCACCGGCGCGCACCACGGCGCAAAAGCTACACATGCGCGGCGAGCGTATCACCATTGAAAACATAGAGCGCAGCATCCGTGATGAGTATGATGAGGTGCGCAGGAAGTTTGGCACTTTTAAGGAGTCGGCCACCTATAAAAAGGGTCAGAGTTTTTTCAGTCGTTTTAGCAAAGGCGATAAGTCGGCCTTGCTGATTGTTGTAGCTATTGTGGGCGGCTGGATGCTCTTTAATATGCCACAAGCAGGTAGTTTTATGCATGCTCCAATGGCTGTATTCACAGGTTTTTCGCATCATGTAGTACCTATGTTTAGTCATATCTTTTTCCCGGGTGCACTTACTCTGGTACTGGTGCTTTTGGTGATTGGACTTGTTTTTAAAACCATCCTGAAAATCGTGTTATACCTTATTGCATTTATCCTGCTGGGTAGCTTAACCCTTAAAGTTCTCTTCTGGATGTTTGGCGGGTTTATGCTCGTGTGTTAATTGCAAATATTATTTACCCTAAGTGATTATTTAACCATGAATAAAACAATTAATATCAACCTGGATGGCTTTGCCTTTAAAATTGAAGAGGACGCCTATGAGCGCCTTAAGAATTACCTGGACACCCTTAAAGAACGTTTGGGTGAGGATGGGGAAGCACAGGAAGTGATAACTGATATAGAAGCACGCATAGCCGAGCTGTTTCAGTACAAATGTGCGGGGAGCACCATACAGCTGGCAGCCGTGAATGAGATTATTGATACCATTGGCGAGCCCAATGATATTGTGGATGAAGAGGAGGCAGCAAATGCTGATGCGAAAGGATCGTCTTCCACCATTTATGACAGTAAGAAAGCCCTCTATCGCGATCCTGATGATCGTATCTTTGGAGGAGTATGTGCCGGATTGGGTGCCTATTTTGATGTGGATCCGCTGGTGTTTCGCATCATCGCCGTGGTGACTGCCCTGATGAGTTTTGGCGTGGTAGCTTTCATTTATGTGGTGCTGTGGATTGTGATGCCCAAGGCGCAAACATTGGCGCAACGCATGGAGATGCGGGGAGGCATTACTTTTAATACTGTGAGTGACAATATTAAGGAGGAGTATGCTGCCGTAACCTCACGATTTAAGGCTTATAAAAACAAACCAAGTTATAAACGTATGCAAAACAAAGCGAATAAAACAGGTGATGCCATGGCCAAAGGCCTGTATCAGCTTCTGAATATCTTTGGGATAATTCTGGGCGTAGGCATCGTTATATGGAGTGTGTTGTCAATTATGGGTCTGGTAGGTTTTGTTGCCTTTAAAGATACACTTCTGAGTCTGGCACTAACTGACGGCAATCATTTTATTGCATCCATTCCCGATCGTTTCTTGTCGCAGATGGATCAAAATCTAATGATGGCTGCTGCCCTGCTGGTAATTGGCATTCCTTTTATTGTGATTCTTTATCTGGGCTTAAAGTTGATTTTCCGTTTTAATAGCCATGGCAAGGTAGTCGGCACCTCTGCTCTTATACTTTGGTTGGCTGGTATTGTACTGGTCTTTTTCACCGGCATTCGTATTGCCCGCAGCTTTGAAGAAACAGAAACATTGAGTGAGCAACACGCTCTGAAGAGTACCACAGCTCAAACCATTTACCTTCGCCCCAGTGAGGTGAAGCAGCACGGTGCAGAGCGCGATTTTCTGATGGACATGGATCCGCTTAGTGCCTACTCCGAGGACGGTGCCTTTAAGGTGGAGGGGCGACCTATTATCAATATTCGCCGGGGCGATGATTTCGCGCTGAGTATTGATCGTCGTGCCCGTGGCCTCAATGATGAGGATGCAGCTTTTAATGCGCGGAACACAAGCTATGAATGGACGCAAAAGGATTCAGTTATATACCTGGATCGTAGCTTTAAGATTGCCGATGAGGCTCTGGTGCGGCAGCAGCGTGTGATTGTAACTATTCAGATACCCTATGGCAAGAGTCTGGAAGTGAGTCCCTACCTGGATCGCTTTATTGATGAGTATTAGTTAGTGGTAAGTTGTGAGAGAAGAGATGAGCGATGAGTAGAGAGTTATAAGAGGTGAAGAGTAAGGTTGATTTGCAGGGGAGTGCTCATACAATTCATCAACGAAAAAAAAATGGTGTTATCAAATAATGTAATTTGCTGTTGGTATAAAAATAAGAAAACATGAAACAATTTTTAGCAATAACAATTATCGCTGCATTTTCATATAGTATGAGTGCGCAGAGTCGTCATTCTGATCGCTTATTTGAGAAGATGGCACTGAAACCCGGCATCACTCTTATGTCTTTCTCTAAAGCCATGCTGGAAGCCGTTAATCTGAATTTTGATGATGATGAAAAGGGCGAAGGCAATGTAAGTGGCGATCTTACCGAGGTGAAGCTAATGATTTACAATGCACCTGAAAATGAAGAAAGCATCGACTTTAAAGAGCTTACATTGAACTATCTGCCGCTGAGTCGCTATGACAAAGTGGAAGAGGATGAGCCGGATGAGGATGTTGATATCAGAATATTACGATCCGGAAGAAAGGTATCAGAATGCCATATCCTGTTTCAAGGGGAGACCAACGGTGTTTTGCTGTCTTTCTTCGGTAATTTTAAGTTGGATGATGTGGATGAGCTGGCCGAAAAGATGGATAGTTATAAGTAGGGGGGTAGGTACTAGCTGTTAGGTATTAGCTGTTAGGTATCAGGTGCTGGTTTATATGGATGGCTTTACGCGCAGCGCCTGAGATTATAAAAAAAACGGAGTAGCCACTGGCTACTCCGTTTTTTTGAGCTGATCGTCAATGGGTCAGCTATATTATTTGGCATACTTATCACCGTCGTAGCCCCACTTAATATAAATTGAGCCCCAGGTAAAGCCGGCACCGAAGGCAGCCAGCACAATATTATCGCCTTTTTTCAGTTGCTTCTCCCATTCCCACAAGCATAGAGGGATAGTAGCCGAGGTGGTGTTGCCGTAACGCTCAATATTGATCATTACTTTCTCTTTGGCCAGGTTCATGCGCTCTGCTGTAGCACCAATGATGCGCAGGTTAGCCTGATGTGGCACCAGCCAGTTAATGTCTTCATGTGACAGGCCGTTGCGCTCCATAATTTCCACCGATACATCAGCCATTTTTGAAACGGCATGCTTAAACACGTGCTGTCCTTCCTGGTAGATGTAGTGCATTTTGTTGTCAACAGTTTCGTGTGAGGCCGGATATACCGATCCGCCGCCCTTCATGTGAAGGTGTACACGACCAAAGCCATCGCTTTTAAGGATGCGGTCGCGGATACCGATTTCTTCTTCTGTCGGCTCAAGTAATACGGCTGTACCGGCATCACCAAACAATACGCAAGTTGTGCGATCGGTATAGTCCACGATGGACGACATTTTTTCGGCGCCCACTACAAGTATTTTTTTCTTAGCACCCGATTCGATGAAGCGGCTGGCTACATCCAAACCATATATAAAACCAGAGCAACCTCCATTAATGTCAAAGCCGTGGCCGTTTTTAATACCGCATTTGTCGGCAATAATATTGGCGGTTGCCGGGAATGGGTGGTCGGGCGTAACAGTGGTGCAAATCACCAAGTCAATCTCTTCCGGTTTCACCCCTGTCTTTCTGAAAATATCCTTCACGGCCTCAGCACCCATGTCTGAAGCACCCAGGCCTTCGCCTTTTTGGATGTGACGCTCTTTAATACCCACGCGGGTCATGATCCACTCGTCGGTGGTATCTACCATTGTACTTAACTCCTGATTATCCAGTATATAATCAGGCACGTATGCACCAACGGCTGTAATAACTGCACTGGTTTTTTTCATTTGATGTTCAATTTTTTGCTTGCGCTTTGCGCAGCAGCAGATTGGAAACTTAATCGAATTAATAATTCACTCCCGAACTACTTCTTTCTTTGTCTCCGTATCTTTCAATAACCTGCAAATGGCACCACACATACCATCTGCTAAAATTAATACTCTTCTAAAATATTTCTAAAGAAATGCTCAATATGAGCGAGTACAAAAGTAAGAAAACCGAAATAGTAAACAAATGATTTGAAAATCTATATGGCTTTAAGCACTTAAAGGTCAGTGTCTGTTTGGAAAAGGGGAGGATTGGGGCTAAACAAAATTTGCCCTCAAATTTCTTTGAGGGCAAATTTTATTGAATGCGGATTCAATAAACTATGCTGTTACTTCTTTTTCTACAGCTAATTTTCCACGGTAATAACCGCACTCACCACATACTGTGTGTAACTTAACAGTAGCACCACAGTTTGAACAAACGCCCAAGGCAGGTGCAACTGCTTTGTAGTGTGTTCTTCTTTTGTCTCTTCTCGTTTTCGAGATCTTTCGCTTAGGATGTGCCATTTTTCAACCTATTTATTTGATTTATCAACTAAATTTTTCAGAGCCGCCCATCGCGGATCCGTATCATCGTCCTGTTCCTCCTCCGTTTCTTCGTCAACCAAATAATCGTTCAGTTGATTTAGCATCTCAGCATCACAGGTAACGTTGCCATCTTCGTCTTCAGGGTGCAGGTGTCTGATTGGTAAAGCTACGCAAATAAGTTCGTAGATTAACTGCGCCACATTAACCGCGTGTTCATTATGTGGTAAAACAATAATCTCTTCCGTTGGTTCGTCATATTCCTCACCAAATTTGATATACACCAGTGAGGTGTTACTCAATGGAATGGTTAGTGTTCCCAGGCAATTGTCGCAAATGGTCTCCACCTGACCTTCAATCGTAAAATTCAAGCTAAACAGGGCCGAGCTTTTACTTAGTTCGACACAGGCTTTTAGCTGTCCTTTTTCTACCAGTGGCTGTTCAAACAACGCAAAGAATTCGTCACCTATTTCATAGTTAAACAGGTGTTTGCCTTCTTTCAATCCCTTAAATGGAATACTGTAGTTTTTCAATCTGTCCACTTTTCCCTTTCTAAAAACTGTGCAAAAGTATAAAATAAACCCAAGTAAGAAAAGGAATGTGCTTTTTTTTGTTTGTTAATAAGTCATAATGTTTCAGGCTTTTGGTAGACTTAACCTAAAGGTGGTGCCTTTGCCGGGAATCGACTCTTTAACAAATAGTTTGCCGCCATGATAACCTTCAATGATGCGGCGTGCCAGGGAAAGGCCGAGCCCCCAGCCCCTTGGCTTGGTGGTGTATCCTGGTCTGAATATAGTTTTAAATTGATTGCGCGGAAGACCTTTGCCTGTGTCGCTAATATCAACAAGTACATGACCGTTGGTTTGTTGTATGGCAATGTGTATGCTGCCTTTACCCTTGATGGCATCGACCGCATTTTTGCAAAGGTTCTCGATTACCCACTGAAACAGTACTTTATTGATATTCACCATCAGATAGGGTTCCCTGCCGGTATCTATTGTTATATTTACGTTGGAGGCCGTGCGGCGGCGCAGGTAATCGATAATTTCATCGATGGCCAGTATCAGGGGCTGCTCGCTTAACTCGGGTTTGGCACCTATTTTTGAGAAGCGATCGGTAATTACTTGAAGGCGGCGGACGTCTTTCTCCAGTTCAAGCGCCAGTTCACTGTTTTCCTCTTTCAGCTTTAGTAGATCGACCCATCCCAGCAATGATGAGGTAGGGGTACCCAGCTGATGAGCTGTTTCCTTAGACATGCCCACCCATACCTGATCCTGCTCGGCTTTGCGTGCTCCATTAAAGGCAATGTATGCAATGGTAATGAATAAGCCTACAATGGCCAGCTGTATAATTGGGAACCATCCCAGTTTTTTAATGAGTATGGAGTCGTCGAAATACAAATACTGACGCTCGTTAGGTCCCAGATCAATGACCAAAGGCTCCATTCGCGCCATCAGGCGTTTCAATTCTTTTTCTATGGCGGCCTTCTCGTTGCCTTCAGGTAGTTGCAGGTTACGGTGCGAATTAATGGTGGAGTCAGCATCAATAATGATAATGGGAATGGTTGTGTTTTGGCTGATGATTTCCAGTGTGAGCGCCAACTCATCTTCACCGGCACCGCTTTGGGTAATCTGTTTGATTGCCTGCATCCATATCTCCACACTTTTGCGCTCTTTTTCTTTGAGTTCGCTCGTGAGGTTATCGGTATAGATAAGGGTGAACAAGCCTATGGTAACAGCTGCAATGAGCAGGAATAGTTTCCAGACGCGTTTGTGGGTGTAAAAGTTCATTGATGATTACATTGATGTGTTGCATTACTAACGCAGCTAAGGTGGTTTTATTACTGATGATGTTTAGACATTGCACCATTTGGCAATCATTCGCGAGAGGTCTTCTACTTTTGTCGGTTTGGTGATGAAATCGTCCATGCCGGCCTTTAGTACCTCTTCGCGCTCCGATTCCTCAACACTGGCGGTGAGGGCTATTATCGGGCATGTCACCTGGTTGCGTCGCATTTGCTCAATGGCTTGCAATCCGTTCATACGCGGCATTAGTACGTCCATAAAGACTATGTCGTAGGGATTGTTCTGTGTCTTTTCGAGGGCTTCGATACCATTATTGGCAATGTCTATCTGATGACCTATTTTTCCAAACAGATTGCGTGCAATACGTTGGTTTAGCACATTATCTTCGGCCAGTAATACTCTTAGGGGTTCCCTTTCGCTATCAGGGAGTGCGGGTCTGGGTGTTTCCACATTGGGAAGGAAACGCAGGATAAATTCGGTTAATTGCTTTAGCTCAATGGGTTTGCGCAGATAGGCATCGACGCCCAATTGCTTGGCCAGTGAAGTGTTGCAGGGCTCAAAATCGGAGCTCTGCAGCAGGATGGGCATGCGCTTATGCAGGCGGTGGTTGTATATGTTTTGCAAGAAATCAAGACCGTTAAAATCCGGTCGCTGATCCACAATAAGTAGGTGGTGCTTACTGTCGGTGCGTATAATGTCGATGCTTTCGTTGGAGGGAGGTAGTATTTTATAGTCGATATGCAGCGAGTCGAGGTTCTTCATTAGGATATTTACATGCATGGGTTCATCGCTGATAATGAAAGCACGTACTTTTTTTAAAGATGTGATATGGCTGTAGTTATAATGCTTTTGCTGTGTTTTAGCTTTAAAAGGCAGGGTAAAAGTAAATTCGGCCCCTGGCTGTTGTGGGTTATCGGAGATGCCCGATGGACTGTTAACCTGTATATCTCCCCCCATCATATTAATCAGTTGTTTTGAAATAGTGATGCCCAGGCCGCTACCACCGTACTTGCGTGTAGTGCTCTCGTCCTCCTGTGAGAATGAATTAAAGATACTCTCAAGTTTATCGGCATGTATGCCAATGCCCGTATCTTTGATGGAGAACAGAATGGCAGGTGAGCCGTTTAGATTTTTACTTTCCTTGATGCTAAGGTGTATCCGGCCTTCTTCAGTAAATTTAATGGCATTGCCCAGTAGGTTGTTAAGTACCTGGCGCACGCGTATGGGGTCTCCGATGTAGTTTTCAGGAAGGTTTACAAAAGTATTCCAGGTAAGTTGTATGTTTTTTTTATGCGCACGGGGCAGAAAAGCATTAATGGATTGTTCCACCTCCTCGTGCAGGTTAAAGGGCACTGATTCGATTTCAAAACGGCCTGCCTCCATTTTTGAGAAATCAAGTATGTCATTGATAAGTGCCAGCAATGTGTCGGCCGATCGTTTGACAACGCTCAGTAGTTTGCGGTCGTGGTTATCTTTTTCCGAGGTAAGTAAAATATCGGTCATGCCAATGATGCCATTGAGGGGTGTGCGTAACTCGTGGCTGATATTGGCAATAAATGTGGATTTAGCTTTGTGGGTCAGCTCTTCGTTCTTACGCTCATTTTCCAGCGATGATACCTCTACAAAAACCTGAATGGTATAGCGCTCATGCAAAAGATAGAAAGGGATTTGATCGTGCAGGATGACGGACTCTTCGTTATTCTTGCTCTTAAGAATATATTTATTCGATTGGTTGGAATAGGATGTTTTGTCAAGCCTTATCTTGTTTTCAAATAGAATTTCATCACGCGCAATGCGGCCTATCAATTGATCTTCGTCAGTAAAAGCAAAGAGTCTTAATGCTGCTTTGTTCACCTGTCTTATGCGGTTGCTGCTATCCATTAATACTACACCAACCGGCATGTAATATACCATTTTACGAAGTGCTTCTTCTGATTTCTTTATGGCTTCACGGTCTTTTAGGTAGCGATGTTGGTAAAGGCTAAAGATGAATAGTATAAGGCAGATAATAATTAGGGATATACCACCTACCAGGAATGAGTAGCGAACAATGGAAGCCGTAATAATTTTGAGGGGCATAGAAAATGCCAGATGGTAGCCAATGCCATTGAGGTAAAGACGACTGAATACCGTGAGTACTTTTGTTGACCGATTGTTAATCATTAGCTCATGCACTGAAGCATACCAGTCTTTTTCAATACCGCAATGAGTGGCATGATCCATAAGAGGAGTAAAATTGGGGGCGTGAAGGGTATTATATACCACCGTGCCATTAGGTTTTACTACCCATTGAAAATGAATGTCCTCTAGATGGAAGTTGTGAAATACCGACGTGAAAAAGGCATCCAGATCCATATCGAAGCGCACATAGCCTACTATATTATCATCATCGAGCAATGGTTGAAGGTATATAATGCTTGTGCCCTGTGGATTAATCAGTACGTTGGCCGATCGTAGGTCAATGTAATCGTTGCTGTTAAATGCAGAGATGAAGGTGCCATTCTCGGCTCGTTGCAGCTCAAAGCTGTTGCCTTTAACGTCATACACTTTTAGTTGACTCAGGTGTTCGCTAAAGCTGGTGTATAATATTTCAAGGCGTTTTTGTACCTCAATGTCTTTGCCGCCCTTTGTAAACAGTTTGCTGAGTTCGTTTTGTGCAATCAGTATGGAGATGCTGGTGTTGGTTTTGTTTGTAAACTGGCTGAGTTTATCGCGCACCATCACCGACTGCTTGTGAAGTATGTCCTTTTGCATATTGAGTTGCCAGTGATAGGTATCAACATAGTAATAGACGTTGGCGGTTATCAAGAAGGCAATGCTGATAAATGCTATGACATAAGCTTTTCTCATGTTTTAAAGGTCTCAAGATACAGGATTTTCACCTGTATTTCTCGTTCCGATCCAGTAAGATGCTCAGGTAGCTTTCGTAACGCGAAAGGGCTATGTTCCCTTTTTCTACGGCGTTTTTCACTGAGCAGCCCGGTTCGCTGTAATGGCTGCAATTATTAAAACGGCAATCTTGTGAATATTCAAATATCTCTTTAAAGTAATGGTATAGCTCCTCTTTCTCAATATGGATCAGACCGAAGCCTCGTATGCCCGGTGTATCAATAATATATCCGCCAATATTGAGCGGATGCATCTCAGCAAAAGTGGTGGTGTGCTTACCCGCGTGATGGAGGGCTGATATTTCCGCTGTCTTCAGATTGAGCTCGGGCTCTATACGGTTAATCAGCGTGGATTTACCCACACCCGAATGACCGCTTAATACAGTGATTTTATCCTTCAACAATGCTTCTACCTCGCTTAAGTCGCTTTGTTTTTTTGCCGACACGGCAAGGGTAGGGTAGCCAATGCCCTCGTATAAGTTACGCCACTCTTTCAATGTGGCCTGATGCTTATTGTCGTAGCGGTCGGTTTTATTAAATATTAGGGTAACGGGTATGCCGTAGGCTTCGGATGCCGCAATAAAACGATCGACAAATACGCGGGAGGTCATGGGGTAGTTAATGGTGACGATCAATACCGCCTGATCAACATTGGCGGCTAGTATGTGCGATTCTTTGGACAAGTTGGTGGCCTTGCGGATAATGTAATTCTTACGTTCTTTAATTTCTGATATTACGCCTTCGCCAGCCCCATCGTCATCAAAAACAACCTGATCGCCCACTGCCACAGGATTTGTACTTTTAATGCCCCGTAGGCGTATTTTACCACGAATGCGGCAAACTGTTACTGCCCCGTCTTCGGTGAGTACGGAGTATCTGCTGCCGGTAGATTTTATTACTAAACCGTTCTGTTGAACCATCCAAAATTCATTTTCTTCAAAAATACATTATTGAATCCAAATATTCTTAATGTCAGGCTTATCTTTTTATTCTGCGCCTAAAGGCCGTTTTATAAAGCATCCATATTTAGTCGGTAATATGCTTGCCTGGCTCATTTTTATCATTTTATTTTTATCATTTTCACGCATGTATTGATGAATAGTTCTGATTTTTACACCAACGGCCTTGTTTTGTTTAGTAAGGTGTGTGTTTATGGTACTTAAATATCTATTTTTGTAGTATTGCATTGATCAACGAATCAGATATTTAACCCGGTGAGCATAAACAAGGAACAGCTACTATTGGCCGAGAATACCCGCCTGAAGCGCATGATGAAGCGGATGTACGAGGGAATGTGGGGTGGGCCCTTTCATCCCGACACGAAGGATAAAGCTGTATCCTCGGGTTATCTGCCGCTTTACTTGTCCTCTTTATTGGCGCGTGATAAGGCCATTGAACAACGCATCAGCGAGGCCTTAGAGGCCTTGGGGCGATTTGCCGATGTAAGCCGCATCTATATCTTCGAAAACCATGCTGATGAGCTTACCTTTTCTAATACTTACGAATGGTGTAACGAGGCGGTGCTACCCGCAAAAGAGAGTCTTCAAAAGCTTTCGTATGATAATTTTAAGGCCTGGAAGCAGATATTAATAGATGATGGTTATTTAAAGGCAAGTGACATACACACATTGCCTCGCGAAATCACCGAAAAACTTGCTTCACAGGGTATCCAATCGGTGTTGGCCTACCCCTTGTGGGTCAAAGAGCGTTATTATGGCTTTATTGGCTTTGATGAATGTAGCTTTCAGCGCGAATGGCTACCCCACGAAACAGATCTGTTGCAAATGGCCTCGCGCCTTATCGCTCATGCATTTGAACGCGAAGAGGTGGCATCTGACTTGCGAAGGAGCCACGCTGAGATACTGAATGTAAATCGTGAACTGGCGGATAAGGAGCAATTCCTGCAAAACTTATTGAGTTCTGCGCCCATCGGTATTATTCTTGTAAAAGATCACATTATTCAATATGTGAATGATGCTACCATGAAACAGTCAGGATACAGCAAGGATGAGCTGGAGGGTGAGTCGCTTGCTAATTTGTATTATGAGGGTAAACGCAATCCGGCGGAGGTGCAACAATTCTATGATGACATTGACCGGCTAGGTGTTGCCAGTCTTGAAGCGCGAATGCGGGGTAAGGATGGTGGTGAGATGGTTATTCGCGTATTGGGAACAAGGGCACCCAAGGGCAATGGTGATAATAGTTATCTGCTAATTGGCGAGGATGTTACGCAGGTGAAGAAGACCGAAAATCATCTGCGCGAAAGCGAAGAGCGTAACCGTAAGCTTATTGAAGCCACTATTGATGGTATTTTTATTATCGATGAGCAAAAACACATTGTTTATGCCAATATGTCGGCTTGCGAAATGCTCAATTATTCCCATGAGGAGATTTTTAAGCTGTGCATCAACGATGTATTTCCCAATACCACTTTTGTGGAGGGTTTTATTGATACACTTGGGAGGGTGAAGAAGGGTGACGATTATAAAGGAGATACGCAATTGATAGGTAAGGAAGGTCAGGTGCTGCATGCCGAGATTTATGTTACCACCCTTAACCTTGAAGGTAAGCTACACTATTATGTATCGGTGCATAATATTACAAAGCGTAAAAATAATGAAGCCTCCTTGCGCAGTAGTGAGCAGAAGTTTAGGGCGCTCACTGAAAATTCGCGCGACCATATTCTGCGCATCAATAATCACGCTGAGTTGTCTTTTTGTAACGCTGCCTTTTTGAAGGATTTTGAGCTGGATGAGCGTAGTTGTGTAGGGCATAAGCTAAAATCCATCAAGGCATTGCCCAAAGAATTGGTGGAAGGTTTAATGGTAGCCGTTGATCATGTACTAGTGGCGTGCTGCTCTTCCACTGTAGAGATAGAATATCGTTTTAAAGATACTATACGCACCTTTGACTGGACCCTAACCCCGGAAACAGACAACAGTCATATCTCATCTCTTCTGATTGTGGGACGTGACTATACTCAACGGAAGAAAGCTGAGCAGGAACTGTTGGAGGCCAAAGAAAAAGCAGTGGGTGCCGATAAGCTGAAGTCAGCTTTTTTGGCCAACATGAGTCACGAGATACGCACTCCTCTTAATGCCATAGTGGGCTTTACCAATCTCCTGAAGGAAGAGGGCATATCGGAAGAAGAGAAGACAGAGTATATCGATATTGTTAATAAAAGTTCGGAGAACCTGATGGATCTTATTAATGATATTGTTGATCTGGCTAAGATAGAGAGTGGTGAGTTGAGCCTGGAAAAAGAGATGGTGAATATTGGGCAATTGATGAGTGAGTTGTATCATATTTATCAGAAGCGCATGGCCCTCGACCAAAAAAATCATTTAAAATTTTATCTCAACCTGCCCGATAACGAGGTTGAACAGTCGCTTAACTGCGATCCTCGTCGGGTGCGTCAGGTGCTTAATAATCTGCTGGCTAATGCCTTTAAATTCACTCAAAAGGGATTTATAGAGTTTGGCTATACAACCAATGATCATGAGCTTCGTTTCTATGTGCGCGATACCGGTATTGGCATTCCAGGACTTAAGCAGTCGTTTGTTTTTGAGCCTTTCCGACAGGCCGATGAAAGTACTTCCAAGCATTATGGAGGTACCGGTTTGGGATTGTCTATCTGTAAGCGATTAGTATCGGCCCATGGCGGTTCCATTGGCCTTGTTTCGGAAGAGGAGACCGGATCTGAATTTTACTTTACGCTGCCCCTGCAGAAGACACCTCTTGCCTCCAAAAAAATTATGGAGGAAGTGTCCGAGGGGAAGAAACGACCCGCGGGGGACATAAGTGTGGAAACCTGTGTGGTGACGCGCGCCAATTATACCTGGCCCAATAAAATGATGTTACTGATAGATGCCACCAGTACGGCTCAACTGCAAATGCGCAAGGTACTGGATCGTACACGCATTACGTTAATATCGGCACGTACACAAAAGTCGGCACGCGAGCTGCTGCTCAAGCGCAATGATATTCATATTGTACTAATGGACCTGGAAATGCCGGGTCTGGAGCTGTCAAATTTTATTTCGGACATTCGCCAACTCGGCATTTATGTGCCTGTTATCGGACAAACCAGCAAGCCGCTCTCTGAGGAGGAGCGAAACCGATACCTGCGCATGGGTTTTAGCAATGTGTTTCAGAAGCCCGTGGATGCCGATCGTCTTTTGCACGCCTTTAACGAGGCGCTGAGTGGTGTCCCCGTGTAATGCTATACATCAATGCCTTTACGGGCACTGTCAATCTGCTCTCTTACATCATCAAACTGAAGGTAGGGAAATACCGAGGGGGCTATGTTGCGCAGGGGCTCGTACAGGTGCGATGATTCTTTCTCTGACTCGGGAATTATGCTATAGCTGCGCGCAAAACTATCCAGTATGGCAATCACCACACTAATAATAAAGGCATATTTGAGCACACTGAAAATAGCACCCAGCACGCGGTTAATCATGCCCAGGGCAATGGCGCTCACTAGTTTGTCTATTGCTTTGGCCAGTAAGTGAATACCGACGACAATAAGAATGAAGGTGCATACAAAGGCGATGATGCCAATATAGGATGAGTCGATGTGTTCACTGAGAAATGATTCGGTGACGCTACTGAACCTTATGGCACCGAACAACCCCAGCACCAGGGCTGCTAAAGATGAGAGTTCAATGATTAAGCCGTTTTTTAGGCCTTTTATTATGGCCAATATCAAAATGATACCGGTGATAATGTCGAAATAATTCATCTGTTTAAGCTTAGCAGAATTTTCTCTTTGTTATGTTCTTGTTTACCGCTCTAAAATTAGGAAAAGAATTCAGATAATTCTTTATTTTTGGCATCTTGCCACCTTAATTAAGCCCTAAGCATATAATTTGCAATTATTAAATTCTATTATCAAATACACAAACATGATTCAAAAGTTTTTTTTACGTACTTGCTATGCCCTTTGCCTAAGTCTATTCTTGGTGGGCAGTGTTAAGGCAAGTGAGCATCAGGCTGTTTATCCTACGCCCCAAAAAGTAAAGGGGCAGGGCGATGAATTTGTTGTTGCTAAAGGAGCTGCCAAGTGGAAAATTGGAAAAGGTGTTGACGCCAATACCGTAACATTATTAAAGTCTCTGCTCGATGGACTCCAAGTAAATGTGGTGGCCGGTACTGCCGACGATAAAAAGATGGGCGGCTATGATATACCCGAGGCCGCCGAGGGTTATTACCTGAAGGTATCACCAAAGAAAATTGTTTTGGCCGGACGCGACGCTCGAGGTGTGTTCTACGCAGGGCAAACACTTCGTCAGCTGATGAATCAAGGCGGCGATGAAGTGCGTATGCCAAGCCTTGAAGTGCAGGATTGGCCCGATGTGGTTTATCGTGGTACGGTGGAAGGTTTTTACGGTAAGCCATGGAGTCATACCAACCGGCTCAGTCAGTTGCGTTTTTATGGTGAGTATAAATTAAACACCTATATCTACGGTCCCAAAGATGATCCCTATCATGGATTTTCTGACCAATGGCGCGAGCCTTACCCTTCTGAAAAAGCGCTTGAGATTAAGGAGCTGGTGGATGTGGCACGTGCTAACCATGTTAATTATGTGTGGGCTGTTCACCCTGGACGTGACATTCATTGGAACGATAGCGATGGCGACGGTATCATCGACGACTTTGTGGCCTGTAAGAACAAGTTTGAGTTGATGTATGATTTGGGTGTGCGTTCTTTCGCCGTATTCTTCGATGATATTTCCGGTGAAGGTACCGATGCCCGTCGTCAGGCCGAGATGTTGAATTACCTGAATGCCAATTTTATTCGTCAGAAACCTGATGTTACCTCGCTGATAATGTGTCCCACGCAGTATAATCGTGCCTGGTCGGGAGGCGATTACCTGGATATATTGGGTAACGAGCTGGATAAGGATATTGACATTATGTGGACTGGTAATTCGGTGTGTGCCGATATTACCCGCGAAAGCATGGACTGGATTAATGCCCGTATTAAACGCAAGGCTTTTATCTGGTGGAACTGGCCGGTGAGTGACTATGTGCGCACGCGCCTTTTGCTGGGACGCACCTACGGACTCGATGTAGATAATAAGGGTACCCTATCGGGTTTTGCCTCCAATCCTATGGACAAGCCGGAAGCTTCTAAGATTGGCCTGTTTGGTGTGGCTGACTATACCTGGAATATGAAAGGTTTTGAGTCAGAAGCATCATGGAAAGCCGGTATTCAGCGACTTTTCCCAACACTGGCTGAGCCCATGCTATGCTTTGCCTCACATAACAGTGACCAGGGACTTAATACGCACGGTTACCGCCGCGAGGAATCAGTAGCCATACGTCCTGCCATGGAAGCTTTTCAAAAGGCTTATTTGGAAGACGGTAATATCGACCCAAAGGCTTATATGGCCATAGTTAAAGCTTTTGATGAAATGGCTCAGGCCGGTAAAACACTGCGCGAAGAGTTGCCTACTGTTAACCCCGCCTTTTATGAAGAGACACGTTTTTGGATTGCCTCCTTCGAGGCCTTGGGACAGGCGGGACAAAAACTGATGGCTGCTCTCATCGACCAGGATTTAACACCTAAAGCACGTTTGGAAGCCATTAATCATACCTTGTCGCAGCTTTATCAAATGGACGACTTTAGCCGCCAGCAGAAGAAGTCAGGTGAGCCCGATCCATGGGCTAAAGGTTGCGAGACGGCAGCCACCGTGGTTACGCCTTTTGTAAAAACCCTTCTGAACCATGAAGCGGCCGCTTTCTATACTGCGGTTTCGGGTAAGGAGCGTTCGGCCAATGATGCTGCCGCAGACTATTACCGTGTGTTCACTAATGTGGATGCTTTGCAGGCAGCGCAGGTAACACGCGAAGGTAAGTATGTGCGCATCAATCCGATGCTTGAGGTGATTGGTCTTCAGCCCGGAAAGTATGTGGGAATTACTTTGCCCGAGGGAATCTTTGCCAATTATGTGCATCTGCGCCTGGGTAACGATCAGGTTGCTGCACAGGGTGTTGTAGAGGTGTCAGGCGACGGCCAAAGCTGGAAAGCTATCAAAACCACTAACAAGGAAGATAATATGCAGGCGCGTTTGTCGGTTAAAGATCAAGTGCGTTATGCCCGTTTGAGAAACACATCTGACAGCAAGCTGGAAATCAAAATTGATCTGTTTAAGCTGGATGTGCCGGGTGAGGCCCGTGTGAATGCGCCCGCCATGATGTACGACGGTGATATGGATACTTACTTTGCTTACCAGGAAGATGAGCCTTTGGTAATTACCTGTCCTGAGCAGTCATCCGCTCATTTTGTCTATATAATGGGTGACTTTGAGGGTGCCACGGTTCATTTTACCGATGGCAGCAAAGTGGCCTACTCTAAGCTAAGCAATACAAACGACAAAACGATTGCTAAAATCAGCTTTGAAAGTGTTGGCTCAACAATGTATATACATGAAGTGATTTGGGGGAAGTAATTTTTTTGTAAGCGAATTTTTAAATGGGGGAATATCCATAATTTGAGTTACTAACTTATGTTTTTGGGTGGTATTCATATCTTTGGATATTCCTCTTTATTAGCCCTAGTATATTGTTGGAGCACATGCTGCTACTAAGCTCAGCAGTTTTGTTAATACGCTTTATCAATTTTCTTTTCATATTTAACCCAAGGCAAATTGTCATGTGGGAGTGCTTCCCACCCTGACCAGCTATCGCGCGTTGTCGCAGATTCTCGGATGTAATTCATTTCTTTTTTACTGCCGTTTAGTAGACTTCTCTCATTTCTAAATATTGGCCGGAAAGTAAGTCGGATGCTTCTCTTTAGAAAATATCTAGCCGTTTTTCTCTGTTTATGTAACCGGCGTAACAAAAATTGTTGATAGCCTAGCCCAAGCTGTCCCTTTCTTCAGGTATCTGCGTATTGTACTCAGCCGCTTGTGATTGGTCATTGAATATTTCTAAATGGCTTTATTTTTCAGTTATAGAAAAACTCGCCAATGTCCACCTTCAGAGTTTGTATTACAATTAAAATTTGAAGGAATTATACCGGAATATTATGCTGCATAAGCATGTATTGTTCGTTTTGTTTCGCTGGCAAGTAACACTTATTGGCGAAAAAGTAAAAAAATGTTAATATTGCAAACCCAAAATCAGGGAGGTGCGCCTAGTTCTTACGGAGTATGCAAAAAGGGTAGGTTATGGAAGATGTTAAATTGTGTGAGGGATTACTAAATGGCGAGCGAAAGTCATTGGAGGAGGTGTATTCCTTATACCATCAAAAAATTTTTAGTTTCGCCTTTTCGTATCTGAAGAATGAAGATGATGCCTACGATTTGGTGCAAGAGGTATTTATTAAGCTGTGGACCAGTCGTGCTACGCTGGATCCGGCTACTAACCTTGATGCTTTAGTTTTTACTGTAACCAAAAATGCCGTACTGTCCTTGTTTAGGAAACGTGCTTCTGAAAAAAAATACCTCGATTATTTGGCCGTCGCCAGTCTATCCAATAATGCCGGTACCCAGGAAATAAGTGATTATAATTTTCTTGAAGCGCAGTATGAAGCCTTAATTGAGGCTTTACCCCAACGCCGGCGTGAAATATTTATTTTAAGTAGAAAAAAGGGTTTAAGCAATGCGCTTATTGCCCAACAGCTTGGTGTTTCCGAAAAAACGGTAGAGAATCAAATGACAAAGGCATTATCTTTTTTAAAGGAACACCTGGTGAAAAACGGTATGGTGGGTAGCCTGTTTTGTGCCTTATTTCTTTCCTGATGGCATGTGTTTTCCTTTGGTATAATCTGCCAGCTATTCGTCTTTCCTTTATTTAGGGATATTCATAAGTTGACTTATATCTTTGATATCTAGATAATTATTACTATCTTAAAAGTATAACAAAACCCCGA
>NZ_JBNGOZ010000010.1:0-155682 GCF_050589825.1 Carboxylicivirga longa
CATCACGCTCTTTGACCATATCCAATGTCTAAGGGGTCAATATCCGGAGAAGGGGGTCAGCATGACCGGAATATCCAGCAGCCGTTGGCGGTGGTTTTTACCTGATTAAAAAAGGCAAGAAACTCCTGTCCGGTGCAAAAATGAACTTTGCACTCCTTGGTTTTCGTATTCATAAACTGGACTTTCAGGAAGTTCAGTTTGCTGTAAAACTTCGCTGTTATAACCCTACAAAAGCTCCTATCACGTTAGCTGTTAACCAAGTTGTAGCCAAATACAAAGGTTCGGCAATCGCTTATTCCACCCCTGATATTAAAGGTCTGACCATTCCGGCAGGCAAATCACAAGAACCGGAAATCTTATTTCAAGTGCCTTACCTGAATCTAATGGGTAAAGGCTTGACTATGGCTGCACTTCAGAACACGCAGCAGCTTAAAGCCGATATGACCTTTACGCTAACCATCAGCGTGAATGGGGAAACTATTACCACTACTCAAAATTTAACAGACGATAATATGAGCGGATTAGCATTGGGAGAATTGGGTATTGTTTCCGGCCCTCGTAATACAAAAGACGGTCGCAGATACAATCACCTCATAAAAAAAGCATCCGGCAAAGATGTATTTGTAAAGAACGGTAATGTTCTGGAAACCGTTGAAAGTTGTATTGACTTGGTTGCCGAACACTACCTCGAAGTTGAAGACTTGGCTAAAATGCTGCAAGGCGATTCACTGAAAAGTACCTGCCGGAACATCTTTAATTTTTCCTACTCCTACCTGCAATATCACAAAGATGAAAACGGAACGGAACAACTTCGTACACCTGCCCGCAGTTGGCTAGATGGTCAAATCAGGTTCAAGCAGCAGGGCAAAACATCATCCGGCATTGATTGCGATGATTACAGCATTTTTGTGGGTTCTATCCTAAAATGCCTGGGTATTCCATTCAAGTTTAGAATTACCAAATACGATGGTAAAAGGAACTTTCAGCATATCTATGTTTTTGTTCCTGCCATTGGCGATAGCGAAGATGAGATTATCATCGACCCAGTACTTTCCAAATTTGATTACCAGAAGCCATACAGCTTTGAGAAGTCTGACTTTAATATGTCACCTCTTCAAATGGTTGCAGGTGTTCATGGTATTGATGGATTAACAGGTTCTACTTCATTGGGCTTACCAATTTATGCTTTATCAGGAATTGATTATGCCGGGGGAAGCATGGCAAATGATGATGCTGACCTTATGGCCATTGTTTCCGGTATTGACTTTGAAGATACAGTCAACGGACTTGGTGACCCGGATGCAGCCACATTAAACTACCTCAAACGAACCCGTAACTTCTTACTTAAAAACAAGGAGAATAAAGGTAAGATGGCTCATATACAGAACCCTGACCAGTTCATTAGTATGCTTGACCAAGCCATTAAGTTCTGGCACACTCCACAGCGAGAGAAAGTATTGGATAAACTGGCTGACATTGAAGAAGCTCTTGCAGAAAAAGGATTGATTAAATACGATGTTGATGCGGTTGAAGGGCTACTGGAATTTGACGATTTGGAAAATGAAATGGATGGTCTGGGCAGAAGAAAGCGAAGAGGTCGCTTTTGGAGAGCCATTAAACGTGTTGGCAAGAAAATCGGTAAGGTAGCCAAGAAAGTGGTTAAAGCCGTTGTTCGTTTTAATCCCCTTTCAATAGCCATTCGTAACGGTTTATTGGCAGCCTTACGCCTGAATATGTTTGGCATCGCCAAGAAACTACAATATGCCTATTTACCGGATAACCTTGCAGCTAAACACAATATTGATGCAAAGAAATTAAAGGATTTAAAGAAACGTCATAACAGAGTTCGTAAGCTCTTTAAAGGATTACAGGGTAAAGAAAAGAACCTGAGAAAAGCCATTCTGAAAGGAGCAAAACAAAAGAGTTCCGACTTCTCATTAAAAGGCATGGATGGATTATTAGCCGATTTACAAGGTCTGGAATCCATTGGCGAATTGGCTGAACTAGGACAAATGGGTGCAGTTGCTACCGCAGCATCGGTTGGTGCAGCTACCGGAGTTCTGGCTAAAATCAAAAGCTGGCTCAAGCCTGTAAAGAACATCTTTACCAAAATCAAAAACAAAGTTGCTCCAAACAGACAAGCAGCTCCACAAACTACGGATACGCAATCCTACAATACGCAGGATATGGTGCAGCCATTGACACCAATGACCCCCATCAGTCCTACGAATATTAGTGTTCCGCAAGTAACTACTCCAATCACCCCGGTTGTGCCAATGCAGAAATCAGCAAGTGTCCCTGCTACGGTTAATCCGAAAAAAGGCATGAGCAAAGGGGCTAAAATTGGAATAGGTCTGGGAGTGGCAGCATTGATTGGAACCGGAGCTTATTTCATGTTCCGCAAGGATGATAAGCAAAGAAGTAAATCAACTCCTAAGAAATCCACAGAGAAGAAATCATTGGGAAGCATCTCGCTTCAATAACAAATGCAATTCAATAAATAAAAATTAGAAACATGGCAGTTAAAAAAACTACGAGTCAAACTCGTGCAAGAACAAGGTCAACCGCCACAAAGATTGACTTTATGAAAGCCACCAACAACATAGGCAAGCCTATTGCTGCCGTAGCAGGGTTTGCTGTTGGTAAGTATGCACTTAAAAAGCTTGAAAAAAGTCCAACGGTAAGCGGGCTACTAGGTTCGGACATGAAAACCTACATCGTTCCGGCAGCGGTTACTATGGGTGGTTTGGTTGCTACACAGTTCACCAAGAATGAATACGTCAAAATTGGTTTGGTAGGTGCAGCAGGTGCAGGTGTAGAATCCATCGTGAAAAAAGCCACAGGTAAAACCATTCTTCAAGGATTGGAGGGCTTAATGGGTGATGAATACACCGATTACGAGGAAATAGATGGATTACAGGCATTAAATCCGGTTACTCAAGCTCTTCCGGCAGCAGATATTGACATCGAAAGAGAAATCCAAGCCTCGGTTTCCGGTGCAGCCACTGATTTTAGCATGAGCGATGAACCAATGGGCAGCGCAGCAAGAGATTATTCTATGTCAGATGAGCCAATCGGTTCGGATGATGACGAGGAAGAAACAGTTGGAAAGATAACCAACCTTGACCCGGACAGCATGGACTACGACATCTTTTCGGGCGATATGATGGAATCCTAGTTCCATCAGCCTTTGATACAATTTGAACTAATCAATTTTTAATAACACAAAAGAGAGTAAAATCATGGCAGAAATTAACGAGCAAAATGATTTGTATCCTTCAATGGAAGAGGTTGAAGGTTTAGAGGAAGCGATTCTTGATAAAGAAGAAGACGCATTAGAAAAAGAGGAAGACCAGGATGATGCGGTCGAAGGCATTGGCGATTTAGGTCGCTCACGTCGTAGAAGCAGGCGCAGAGCCAGACGTTCACGCAGACGTAGCAGTCGCAAACGTTCTGTCCGCAGGTCGTACAATGCAGGTGCGAGAAGCGTTGCTGTAAAAACTGGTTTAACCAGAAACCTGACTTCCAAAGGTCAGTTTGAGCTTCGCAGACAGCAATTGCCACCGGAGATTCAAAAGGCATTGAAAGATGCACGTATGCAAACCGTTGATGCAGCTATCTACACGGTAAAGAGCATTAAGGATAAGTCCGATATTGATTTGATGGAAGCATCAGACGATAAGAAATCAGGACGTACCAACCTGAATCGTGCGCAATTGGATAGCGGAAAGTACTTCTTGTTAACTGACATTGTTCTGGAGTATGCTCATGGAGCATCGGAGGAAGATGTTGATCCGGCAGATTTTGCCTTCGGTCAGTTTGCGTTACCACCGCAAATCCTGAACGGTACGTTTGAAATGACTTTGGGAACTAAGGTAATCATGCCTGAAATCTCATGTGCCGTATTCGATGATACCGATACGACCAAGCGTAAGTTCCAGTACAAACTGGCGAATCCAAAATGGTTAAAACCATCTATGGATATTACGCCAAAGTTGAACATGCCAAAGGCTATCAACAACGGAGATAAGGTGTTTAATCCTGCCGTTAAGGTAACGCTACTGGGTACTATCACAGAGAAAGCATAGTAACTGAGTTTGTTCATAATCGCAAAGGGGGCGGTATTTCTGCCGTTCCCTTTCTCTCCTAATTAATTACGAATGGAAGCACAAGAGAATATAAAGAAACTACAGGTTGTAAAGTTTGAGGTGAAGAAAGGTCAGACTTTCGAGTTTAACGGCAATACCAAAACGGAGCATGACCGCATTAAGGGCATTTTTCTTCGTTTGTCGAACCAACAAGCTTTGCCGGGTGCAACTCTAAGGGTTTGGATTGATGATACTGAAATCATCCCGGACGATACCGAAGTGGCACTATTACATCACAACGATGATATGAGTATTCAGGATGTTGCCTTTCCGGTGGATGAGAAAGCCAAGAACAGCCCTGTTCGAATCATCTACAAAGACAACAGCGAAAACCTTGCAGTAAGCGATAGCTATGATGTTCGTGTGTACCTCTTAGCCGAAGTAAACAAGTAAAATTTATCACCCCCCATCGAGATGAAACGAGCCACGACAATAACAACCATAATTCCGGAATTATTCTTTTGGCGAGTTCCATGTGGCAATTGAAAGACAAACACAATCACATGAAAAGATACTTTGTTATATCCCACCAATCGAAAGACAATAGTCACATTAACGTTCAGGACTTGCTACCTGCATCTTGTAAGTTAATTACCGGAATTGCTGTGAACGCCACGGCAAAGCAGGATGGTCAGTTAGAGGATGTAACTGAGTTGTTGTCTTTCCCCAAGCACCTGATAACCGATTTATTGGAACAGGATAGCATTGTTGACCTGTTTTATTCCTACTTGCGCACACGTTCAAGTGAGGAAGATAGTCGGGCTTATTTTGTAAGTGATATGCTTCCTGAAATCACCCGGATATTAAGTCAGAATATCAAGTACACTTGTTTGAGTGAAGCTGAGCAGGAAGAACTGGAGCAAAACATCACCGACACATTCATTAACGAATTTACGGATTACCTCTATGGTGAAGTTGGTCTTTACGAAAAAGGTAAATACCTGAATAATCTGGAATTTGCCGACTTGATTGCCCAACATACCCTGATGTTCGCTTATAAAAAACGTGAAGATGTGTTTTTGCATATCAAGCAGGAATACAAACGCCCGGAACCATACGAATGTGGCAATATCAGTCTGCTTGTAAATGGCAACAGCTTCTTACTTCGTGATTACATGGTGACAGCTAACCGTAAAGTGCGTCACATGAAAAAAGAGATTATCCCTTTCCATGAGCCATTGGAAGTGAATAGCAATATCCATACGGTTTTCAAGAGCAATAAAAATAGTGATAACAACACTTTAACCCTTAGAATTTACATTGAATATGAACACGAGTGAGTTATTACATACCATAGCTAAAGACCGTATTGCCGGAATGCGAACCATTGACAGTTACCAGTTAAAACCAACGGTCATTCGTGTGACAGAAGCCAATCAGACATTGGATTTAAAGAATGATATGTGGATTCTGAACACCAAAGGATTGCCCGGAAGCATCGTAGAAATGGAACTGGTAAGCTCCGACAATGTATTCACCGCAACACCCGAAGAATACGAGTTCATGGACGAATACCGCTATCAGGTTTTTACCGATTACATCGACATAAAAACCAATACAGAAAGCTTTAAGCCTTATCGCTTGGAGTTTGTAAAGATTATCCCACACCGAAATTAATAATGATATGTTGGACTTTAGAGAGCAAATACAAAGCATATACGATTTTATCAAGCGTTCGGAGGAACAACAAAAGTACCCTTACGCTTACGAGATTTACCTTTTAACCGGAGTTGATGAAACGGCATTGACATCAAGAACTTCCGGCACTTCATCCTTTAATCAGGATATTGAAAATGCCGTTGAAAAAGCAAAGCAAGCACATGGCACTTTGAAAGTTTATGTATTTGGAGGTAAAAGCCCCAATGCTCGTAGATTGAACACTTACACAGTTAACGTGAGTGGATTGATGAATCCACCAAAACCACCCATCGAAAAAGCAGACATTCAGATTCTGGTCAAAGAAGAAGTTAAGAAGATGAATGAGGAAAACAGTACTCCAAGCATAGGACTTGGTGGGTTATTGGGACTGGTAAAAGATGAAAATGCCAGAAATGATATTGAAGGTTTGTTTGGCTTATTTAATGCCTTATCCGGCAACAACAAGGAAGTAGAGCGAATAGGCTACCAAAAGCAGTTGGATGACTTCAAGTTTGAGACACGCTACAACATGCTTCAGGAGAAGTATGAAAAGCTGAGTAATGAAAACACCGAGCTTCGTGTAGAACGTGACCAGTTTAACAATGAAAACCAAGAACTGAAACGTGAGAAATCAGATTTAGAACAACGACTGGCAGGTTACGCACCCAACGAACTAATGAAACGTGTTGCCATTGGTGTTGTATCCGGTATTGGCACTAAGATATTAAGTAACAGCCCTAAAACGGCTGAACTATTTGGGTTGTCTCCTGAAGAATTAAAAGGGGCTTTAGGTCTGGTAGAAGACTATTCAGAAGAAACACAATCCATTCCGGAAACCAATGTTGAAATTAGCGAAGTAGGCTCTCCACAAACACCGGAAGAGAAGCAAAAGGCAACCATCATTAAGAATCTTTCAGATGCCCTGTCAACATGGGAACTGGAAGATGTAGCCAAGATTGCCAACATCGTTGGATTATGCCTTGACCGGGCTGAACTCATCAACAAAACACTCCTATTCCTGAATCAATCCATGCAAGGAGTTCAGGAGGAATCAACCGAAATAGAACAAAAATAACATTAAAGCATACGATTATGAGAAAATTCAAAATAGGAATCACCATCGAGGCTGAAAAGCCTGAGAAAGTAAAAGAAGTAGGCAACCTGATTCAAAATGCAGTCAACAAGGTTGAGCAAGAAGACATTATCAAGCTACTGACCAAGGTTGCAAAGAATCCAAGCATAGTTAAAAAGGCACTAAGGTTTATCTAATGGATTTAAGTACAGCAAATAAAGCAGCATTAATCAGTACCGGAATACGAATTGGTGTTCCGGTACTGGCTATCGGTGTGGGGGTTTATGCCATTCGCAAGATGTTTAAACGTAATCCGGATGGAACATCATCAACGGTTGCGCCATCATTAAAGGATATGGTACTCCAAAAGGAGAACCTGACCATCACACCTTCCGATGCAGCTCTGTTTGCCAATACACTCTATGGTGCAATGCTTGATTTTGGTACGGATGAAAAGACCATTTACAGCACTATTGATAAAATCCAGACCAAGGATGACATGCTACTGGTGATAAAAGCCTTTGGTATGAAGATGTACCTCTGGGGTACTCGTGCAGCCTTTCTTGGCCAAAACTATAACCTGATTGGTTGGCTACGCTTTGAGTTAGACGATAAAGAGATTGGTAAAATCAAGCCCAAATTCGATAGTTGGGGCATTCCTCTTTAAACACCAATACAACTATGGATAAGAAGCAAAAGAAGATATTATTTATTTCGGGAGGGGTGTTAACCACCGGGGCAATAGTGACAACCGTTTTACTGGTTCGTATAAGAAACAGGCGTAAGCGTGGACTATTGCCCCCAAGTGGTTCCGATACACGTCCGGCGAATATTCTGAGTACAAACAATAATACGTTGCCATCGAACTTTCAAAACTGGAATGGTGGAAACACATACCTGTCCAATGCTCCAAGGGGAATCCGCAATAATAATCCGGGTAACCTGATTTACACCAAAATCAAGTGGAACGGCAAACTGCCTAAAGAGCAGAATAAAGACAGACGATTTGAAATGTTTATTGCTCCGGTTTATGGTGTTCGTGCTATGATTAAAGACCTCAAGCATGATATTGAAAAGGGCAAGAATACGGTTCCGGCTCTTATCGAGGAGTACGCACCCAAATTCGAGAACAATACCACAGCTTATATCAACACAGTTTGCAAGGATTTAAAGGTAAGCAAAACTGCAAAGCTATTGCCAACAAAGAATACGCTTCGCCTTTTAGTGCTATCCATCGCTAGGGTTGAAAATGGTGGTAATTACGTCAGCAATCAACTGTTTGACAGGGCTTATTCAATGATATAGAAATTTAAAAGACTTCACATATGGGAACAATCAAAATGTTTAGGGGAACAACCCCACCGTTATTGAAAAAAGGCGAATGGGCTTCTGATGGTCATTACGCTTATTTGGGAATGGAACACGGACAATACAAAGTATTTCAGGGTGTGTTTGATATGAGTAAAGACCAAGAGATTACCGGGTTTGAATACGACCTTGACGAAAAAGCAATTATCATTCCTTCAGGTACGCCTTTCTCAAAGCTGCAACGCTTATTCGATACACTTCCAAAAGCATTGAAATACCATACCAATGAAAAAGCCAGTATCGACATCATGTTTGAAGATGGTATTTTCATCAACGACTTGGGAACATTCTTGGTACTTCGTGATTTCTCCTACCAAATCAACATTAAGTCACTTAGTAATAAGGTTGATGGTTTATTGGGGACGTATGTGAAACCAGTCATTTTTCAAAGTGACAGGGCTATTGAGATTTACAATAGTGCCGTGAACTTTTCAGATATTCGATTTGAATATGCTGATGCTTCAAATGGTGCAATTGCTTACCTGAACAGCACCACCAATATTGATGATTGTTGCTTTGATGCCAAGGTAAACCAGTCATGTGTGTTTGACCGGGGATATAACAAGATTGTATTTTCTGATACTTATTTCAAAATGAACCGAGATGTGGAAGATTCCATTCTGGATAAAGCATCGGTGGGTTCGTTTGTGAATATTGCCAGAAGTAAATCCGCACCGGATTTCAGACCCAAGACCATTGTAAGTTCATTAAGTGGTGGGATGATTATTGCCGGAAATGTAGAGGACTTACTTATCTCAGAGAAAAGCCCGGTGTATATGCCCAATGGTGGCGTAGAGATTCATGGAGGTTTCGTTACTCGTCCTGATGGAAACATCGACATAGCCGTTCCAACCAAGTTTTCGCAGTTGGAAAATGATATGAACCTGACAAGCGATTTTGAGCAGTTGAAGAACAAACCAACTACTATTACTCAGGAACAAGTAACCGCTATTGAAGTCAATAACCGCAAGAACTCCTATCCACAGGAAGATGCAGAGAAGTTGGCAGGGATTGAGGAAAATGCCACAGCCGGAGCAGACTGGGAATCAAATGTACAGAACAGGCCTGTTACCATTACCCCGGAGCAATCGGCAGCTATTGAAGCTAACACTCAAAAGCGAAGCTATCCACAAAGCGATGAAGATAAACTGGCAAGTATTGAAGAGAATGCTACTGTTGGCGCTGATTGGGAAACGAATGTGCAGAATAAACCTGTAACCATTTCTCCACAGCAAGCAGCCGATATTGAAGCCAACAACAATAAGCGTAGCTATCCACAAACAGATGAAGATAAGCTTGCCGGAATTGAAGAAAATGCTACTGTTGGCGCAGATTGGGAAACAAATTTACAGAACAAGCCTGTTACAATATCTCCTGAACAGGCAGCAGCTATCGAAGCCAATACCCAAAAAGTAAGCTACCCACAAGCGGATGCCGATAAGTTAGCAGGTATAGAAGAAAATGCCACGGTTGGCGCAGACTGGGAAACGAATGTACAGAACAAACCTGTAACCATTTCTCCTGAACAAGCCGAAGCTATTGAAGCCAACACTCAAAAGCGTAGTTATCCACAAGTAGATGAAGATAAGCTTGCAGGTATTGAGGACAACGCCACAGTTGGAGCGAATTGGGAAACGAATGTTCAGAACAAACCAGTAACGATTTCACCGGAGCAAGCAGCAGCTATCGAAGTCAATACTCAAAAAGTAAGCTACCCACAGGTGGATGCCGATAAGTTGGCAGGGATTGAAGAAAACGCGACTATTGGCGCAGATTGGGAAACCAACGTGCAAAATAAACCTGTTACCATTTCTCCGGAACAGGCAGCAGCCATCGAAACCAATAGCCAAAAGAACAGCTATCCACAAGTAGATGCTGATAAGCTTGCCGGAATTGAAGAAAATGCAACGGTTGGTGCAGATTGGGAAACGAATGTACAGAACAAACCTGTAACCATTACGCCGGAGCAATCGGCAGCTATTGAAGCCAATACGCAAAAAGTAAGCTATCCACAAGTCGATGCCGATAAGTTGGCAGGGATTGAGGAAAATGCAACTGTCGGAGCTGACTGGGAAACAAATGTGCAAAATAAACCTGTAACCATTTCACCTGAACAGACAGCAGCCATTGAAGCGAATACACAAAAACGTAGCTATCCGCAGGTTGATGAAGATAAACTGGCAGGTGTAGAAGAAAACGCCACAGTTGGAGCTGATTGGGATACAAACCTGCAAAACATACCGGACTTCCTTAAAAAGTTCTTACAGGTATATGCTGATTCCGGAATCTTCTCTGGTGAGAACTGGGAAGCAAAGCTGGCTGAGATACTGAACTTCCAAATCAACTTCATGAAAAACTTTGTGGATGCAGATGTGGAAAGTCTTTCGGTTGATGTGGCCGGGAATAACCTGAAGTTGAGATTTACAGATGAAACTGATAAAACCATTACACTCCAATAATTATGAAAGCATTAGTATTAGGAAGTTTATTCACGGCTTTTATTTCATTAGTGGTATATCTCACTTCAATAATTGCAGTTCATGGAATCCGGAAGTCTATTTCTGATAGCAATTACTTTTTGCAAAAGCCTTACAAGCTTGTATTCGAAATAGTGATGTGGATTTGTGGTTTAGCAATTATTATAACCGGAATCTTCATCAAAGGAAACCCTGATTGGGTGGTTATTGCCGGAGGTTCTGGAATATTTATGGTTGGTGTATTTTCAGATTTCAAGCGAAACCTGATAATCCGAATAGCACACTATTTCTTTGCCATTGGCGGTTTTACGCTTCTTGGATTAAGCTATCATTTCAGCTTCGGGTATATCAATTATACAATCCTAATTGGCATATCTGCCCTTTTTGCGAGTGCCTTTGCGGATAAGCGTATTTGGTGCTTAGAACTCACTTTATCGGCAGAGATATTTATTGGTCTTTTCTATTTAGCTCATTCAATCATGTAAAAAAATAATGGATAAGAAAGGCTACATATCAAGGATTCGTGAGGATTTGCTTAATGGTCGTAAGCACTCTAAAACCAATATTGAAAGTATTGCCAAAGGCTTCGGCATAACCAATAAAAATTTGGTAAAAGAATACACCGAACTGGCAATAGTCCTGAATGCACGAGAGATAGCGCACGACAATTCGCTGACCACTTATGAGAAATACCTTGATATTGTAGCCCTTTACCAGTCTCAGGTTAACCTGTCAATGCGCACAAGCATGAGCGTATTGATGCAGCAGTATTCAACTCCTGCACCCATTTCGTTTTTGGCATCGAGTTATGTAAGAAATACCAATGATGATTCATTGTATTTAGAGCCATCGGCAGGTAATGGGTTATTGACCATCGCTTTGCCCTATCATCAAACCTACGTCAACGAATTGGATGATGTCAGGTTGAGCAATCTAAAAGAACAACCCTTTGCAAAAGTAAGTAGTTGGAATGCGGTAAAACCACCTTTTGCTTACGATAGAAAATTTGATGGTGTAATAACAAATCCTCCTTTCGGTTCACTTTCTCAACCTGAACTATTTGGAAAGTTTAAAATCAAGCGATTGGAACATGCAATGGCTTTAAATGCCTTGCGTTGCATGAAGGATGATGGAAAGGCAGCCATTATCATTGGTGGTCATACTTCATGGGATAAGCATGGTCGGGTATCAGCCGGACAAAACAGAATCTTCTTAAACTACCTGTATCATTTTTACAATGTGGAAGATATAATTCCCATCAATGGAAAGAAGCTTTATTCTCGACAAGGTACATCATTCAACACCCGGTTGATACTGATTGATGGTGCAAAATTCAAACCCGAAGGTGCAGCTCCACTAAAGAATAAACTCCACAGCACAATGGTCAATAGCCATGAAGAACTCTGGGACAGAGTGTGGTTGGAGAATCCCAAAAATAATACGAATAATAAACATTTGAGCTTAGTGAAGTTGAGAGCTAAAGCCATCCTTCTAAAACAAAAGCAATATGAAGTCCGAAATTAAATTCCAGAAAAACAGCATAACAGTAAAGTTCAGTCGCAAACCACAGGAACATATTGTCTCCCGGTTAATTGAATTGGGCTTTTCTACCAAGGATAACAAGTGTTTTATCCGTATTCAAAAACTGGCTCAAAACGAACACGAGTACCTGCAAGGAATGTTGGGTACAAAAGGTTTGGGTATGGCATACATCCCGGCAGCCGAGAAAGGATTTATTCTTGATACAACCGTTCCGGATTCTATGGGGCATGAAATGCACATCGCTATTCGTAAAGTGAAAAAAAGTATTGGAATGCCCTTGTTTGACTATGTAGCTGAAAAGCTCGATTACCAAAACGATGAATTGGTAAAAGCACTTTCAGCTGAACAGGTGGATGCGGTATCATTGGCTATTTACAACATTGAAAAACGTGGTCAGGGAATCATTGTTGGTGACCAGACCGGAATAGGAAAAGGACGAACCGCAGCAGCTCTAATCCGATATGGAGTAAAACAAGGGATGCAACCAGTATTCCTGTCTGAAAAGCCAAACCTGTTTACCGACTTGTATCGTGATTTATCAGATATTGGAAGCTCCGCACTTGTACCGTTTATCGTCAACACCAAGGAGAGCAAAACCCATATAAAGGATAAAAGCGGTGAGATTGTTTATACGGCTCCTGAAAAACCAACTCAGGAGCGTATTATCAAAAGCCAACAAGTGCCGGGCAACTATAATTTTGTTTGTGCTACTTATTCTCAATTTAATCAACCAAAGAAACCTGCAAAGCAATTGTTTTTAAGTGCAAGCAGTAATGGTAATATCATCATAATGGATGAAGCACACAACGCTTCCGGTAGTTCTAATACCGGGGAGTTTATGCAGGGTGTACTTCGTCAAACTAAAGGTGTTTGTTTCCTGTCAGCCACCTTTGCTAAGCGACCGGATAACATGCCCATCTATGCGCAGAAAACATCCATGAGTGATGCCAATATGAGCAAAGAGGATTTAGTGGAAGCCATTTCAAAAGGAGGTGTGGCATTGCAAGAAATCTTAGCAGCTCAATTGGTTTCAGAAGGTCAAATGATTAGGCGTGAACGTTCCTTTGAAGGTGTGGAAGTCAACTACATTGAACTGAAAGAAAAAGCCAAAGAACAAGCTGACATTGCCGATAAGATAACAGCCATTATTCGTGATATTATTGGCTTTCAGGAAAAGTACATTAACAAACAGGTTGAACAACTTGATAAGGTTGCAGCAGCCGAAAGTAAAGAAGTGGAAACACGTAAAGGAACTGAAAAAGCCGGAGTTGATAATATTCCCTACTTCTCCAAGGTTTTCAATGTCATTAACCAATTGCTGTTTAGTATCAATGCTTCTGATGTGGCTGAACATGCCATCCAGAGATTAAAGGATGGTAAGAAGCCAATCATTGCTTTTGCTTCTACAATGGGAAGCTTTCTGGAAGGAATGGCAAAACCGGACGATGTGATTAATGCAGATTTTTCAACTGTTCTGGAGAAAGGTCTGGATTCGGTTCTTCGTTATACTGAAAAGGATATTGACGGACAAAGTGAAGGTAAAGCTTTCAATATTGCCGATTTATCGGAAGAAGCTCAGTTTGCATACCGTGATATTATCAGGAGAATTGAAAAGGCTTCAACTGGAATTACCATAAGCCCATTGGACTTAATCATCCAAAAAATAAAAGAGGCTGGCTATACCGTTGGAGAAGTTACCGGACGTAAGCTTTGTGTTCAGTACAACTCAACCAATGCCAAGAATACAACAGCTTTGGTGATGAGTAGAAAGAAGGAAAACACCGCTGACTTATTCCGTAGATTCAACGATAATGAAATTGATTGTTTGCTGATTAACCAGAGTGGTTCTACCGGGGCTTCGGCTCATGCCATTGTCACCGATAAAGTACCTGCCGAACAGGTGAAGCAGCGTGTGATGGTCATACTTCAACCGGAACTGAATATCAATACCGAGATTCAAAAGCGTGGTCGTATCAACCGTACCGGACAGATAATGAAACCGATTTACGATTACATTATCTCATCCATTCCGGCGCAAAAGCGGTTTATGATGATGCTTAAAAAGAAGCTGAAATCATTGGATGCCAATACCACTTCTAACCAGAAAAGTAGCAAGTCACAACTGGAATCGGATGACTTCCTGAATAAATACGGTGATAAAGTGGTTCGCCAGTATATGTTGGAGAATCCGGAACTAAACAAAGCTTTGGATAATCCTCTCAAATTTGAAGGAAAGGAAAGCGATGAAACACCATCGGAAGGTGATGCTTCAAAGGTAACCGGACGAGTAGCGGTATTATCGGTTAAAGAACAGGAGAAGTTCTACAATGAGGTCATTGAGCGATACAACGATTACGTGGAGTACCTCAAGCAAGCCGATGAATACGACCTTGAAGTTGTAATCCTGAATCTAAAAGCGGAGACACTGGATAAGCGTGTTGTGATTGCCGGGAAAGGTGGGCGTTCTGTTTTTGGTAATGATACCTTCTTGGAAAAATGTGAATGTAATGTACTAAAAAAGCCGTATGGCAAACCGGAACTGGAGAAGCTGATTAAAAAGCATCTGACTGGCAAACACCCGGACAGTATTTCTGAAGATATTATTGCAGCGCACGAGAAGCATGTGCAAAGCAAACTGATAGAAGATTTAAAGGAGATTGAAACCAAGTACAAAGAGCTGACTGCTGATATTCCCAATGAAAAAGCTTTTCAGAAAATACCTGTATTTGACAAGGCAGCTCAAAACGAGTACATGACTGAACGAACAGAGGAACTGGAAGATGCCAAACAGGAGAAGATTACGCAGGTGAAAATGCAAAGCCAGAACCGAAAGAACTATCTGAATGCCTTTTTCAAGTTCTTTAAAATTGGGCATGGCTATTTCTACCCGGCATTGAGCTTTGACAGTGAAAGCAGCGATAACTCATACTGTATCTTCCTTGGTTTTGATATTAATCCCAAACGGAACAATCCTTATGCGCCATCGGCTGTAAAGCTTCGTTTCGCCATTTCAGATAGTCGAAAGTACATCGTTCTACCTGCATCGGGAGATACAGCCAAAGAAATTGAGCGTATTCAGGCACGTAGTTTTCAATTAAGCACACCACAAAAGGAAAGTCTGATTGGAAAGTGGGATGAAGCCATTAAAAACTTTACTCAGGACAGGCAAGTGCGATACATCGTTACCGGAAATATCCTTCAAGGTTCGGCTGACTTCTCAGGCAAACTGGTAAGCTATACCACCAAAGGTAGAGGTATTCAGAAAGGAATCCTCATGTCAGAAGCATGGTCACCGGATGAAGCTGAAAAGAATTCCAGCAGCTATGTGGTTGCGCCCATTGCCAAACTGCAAAAGCACATTATGAGCTTGCGCAGTGGAGCTACCATCAGCACCGAAAACAAGATTAGCATTGTACGCCACTACGATGACACTTTCAAGGTTATCATGCCTAAAACCAAAAGCCACATTCCGATTTATACGGATAAGGAAGTGGTGAAGCTATTGGAGAATAGCCGGGATGGTTTTGAAATGGTATCGGGCAATATGAAAGCTTCGGTATCAGAAAAGAAAATGCCCAAGCTACTGAATCTACTTGGAGAGCGATTTAGCTTATCGGTAAAAGTGCCCCGGAACTATTTTGAAGAATATCTGGAGAAAGGTTCAAAACGGAATGATAACACAGATAGTCTGACCAAAGAAGCGATGGAAATGTTTGAGCAGGATAAAAAGCAATTCCCTCAAAGGTTAGCCAAGCAGAAGAAGGCTACTACCAAAACTAAGACCATCAGTATCGACCAAGGCAAAAAACTTAAACTGGTGAAGCTCCGGGCAAAAGCCATTCTGATAAAGCAAAAGCAACTTAAAGCTGTAGCAGGCCTGCCTACCGAATAGGTAGGACTGTAAATCAATTCGACAACAATAAAAAACTAATGATATGAAGCTTACAATAAAAAACTACAAGGAAGCAACCAAGGATATTGACTTTTCACAATTGCCGGAAGCAGCTCGTGAAGCTCACAAAGAGTTTGATGCTTTTGCAGACTTTTACAGTGATGATAAGGATATAAAAGAAATGCTTGATAATCATTTTAAGATTGTTGAGCCGTACATCAACGTAAAGCGTTTTCCTGAATTACCATTTGACCATCCTTTAAACATTCTGGATAAGGAATCCGGACAATACAAAGAGGCTTTAAAGGAATACCGGGATAGCAAGAAAAAACCGAAAGCAACTGCTAAAACCAGTAACAAGAAAACTGCAAAAAAGCGGACTTCTTCTGCAAAGAAAACTACTTCTAAAACAGCACAACGAAAGCCCAATGAAGTGCCTTTAATGCCTTTGGAAGTAAAGATTATTAAGCGTTATCTGAATATGCATGGTAAGAAAGTAACAGAACGTCAGGTTTCCTTGCTCTATAAAGTGATTCAGAAAGCAGCCACAGAAAAGACTATTCGTAAATCCAGTAAGTATGCAGAGGAAGTTAAAAAGATTGGTAATGACCTTGCACGAACTTACAAGGAAATGGGTAGTTCCTGTACTTTTGAAGTGCCGGATTCAATGTATTCCAAACTAAAAAATATCGTGGATAGCTACGGTGTAACTCCTGCTGTATCGTTAATAAAACGTTTCATCAACCTTTACGGTAATATCACCATTGATAAGGCAAAACGACTACTCACAAGTATAAAGAATGCCAAAAAGAACGGTAAAGTTACCAGTTCAGACCGGGCATACGACCGCATTAACCAAGTGCAAAAGCATCTGGAAGATTATCTGGATAGCGATAAGTTACTGGTAACCAACATCCAATTAAACGGATTGAAAGGTGTTGCCGGATTGGGAAAGTAAATGCCACTACCTCAATGCCCAAAAGTAGTGGCTCAAAACCAAGGGCAACAAGAACAGTAAACGTAGCTCCCAATCAGGTAGTATCAGCTAACCAGATAGCCAAAATGAAGTTTTCTACACTTTCTCTAGCCGGAAAGTTCGGGAAACTCCTTGGTAAACCATACAAGCCATTCTATTTGATGATATATGGACAAAGGTTTCATGGTAAAAGCTCCGTGGCTTTATTGTTCGCTGATTTACTGGTCAAATGTGGATTGAATGTTCTGTATGTTTCCAATGAGGAAGGTGTAAAAGGTTCTCTTCAGGAAAAGCTCTTACGATTAAGAATCAGTAATCCAATTGATTTTGTGGAAAACTACGATACAAGCCAGTTTAAAGGCTACGATGCCGTTTTCTTGGACAGTACTCAAACCGTAGGCATGAAACCGGATGATTTTAAAGCCCTTAAAAAGCGATTCCCGAATACATCATTTATTCTGGTTTTTAAAGCTAACCGTGATGGGACATCTAAAGGTGGAACAGACTGGGAACACGATGTGGATGCCATTATGCACATTGAAAACCAGAGTGCCACAATGGAGAAAAACCGCTTTCCCGGAGGTAGTACCGAAACCATTAAAATCTTTTAGACATGGAGGAAATGACAATTAAATTCTACTGGGTTGTGATAGCCGGGTTAAGCTCATTAATGGTTGGAGTGGTTTCGTTTATCATTCGCAATGCTATTTCAAAGAATGCGACAAAGGAAACGGTGGAAGCCAAAACGGATTTACTGGAGAAAGACATTAAGCACCTAACAAAAGAACTGGAAGGAGCTGAAAACAAGTTTGCCATACTTCATAAACGTGTTTCCGATTTAAGGGATAGCTCCAAGGAAATCTATGTGAGTAAGGAACTGTTTCATCAGACCATCAAGCAACTCAATGACAAGCTTGATACCATCTTAAAATTTGTGGAGCGATGAGAAAGATATTTGGAAAACTAACCAATGCCGGAGTAGCAGAGACATTGAAAGTTGGCACAAAACTCATTGATGAGATTTTTACCACGCAGGAAGAAAAGCTACATGGCAAAATGGAGCTTTTTAAAATGGCAGTTGCCGACCGGGATTCTGCTCGTGACATGTATGCACAGGATAGTTGGCTGCAAAAAGTGTTTGCACTTTTCTTCTTACTGGCTTGGTGCGCATTAACGATTCTAATGCTTAACTATTTCGTGTTTCAGACCATTGAATTAAAAGATTGGCAAATAGCCTTTGTAAGCAGCATTAATGGCGGTATCTCAACCAAACTAAGCACCATTATTGACTTCCTTTTCGGTGGCGCAATTTCCGGAGTAAACAACGTAAAACTTAAAACCAAACGCAAGAATGAAGACATTTGATGAACTCTTTAATGGCGTAATAAAGCACGAAGGCTACTACGCCAATGTAACCGGAGACAGAGGTGGTGAGACATATATGGGGGTAGCCAGAAACCTGCATCCAAACTGGGAAGGTTGGCAAATAATTGATGGATACAAATTGACTTTTGGAGAGCTAAAACGAAACGCCAAGATTGATATTCCGGATTTAACTGCAATGGTTAAACAGTTCTACAAACAAACTTTTTACGATAAATACAAAATCGGAAGCATTAACTCCGGCTCGTTACAAGAAATCATTTTTGACTGGTGTGTCAATAGTGGATATTGGGGTAGTTGTGGCGTTCAGAAGGTCTTGAATCGCTTCTTTGATAGTGACCTTAAACTCGATGGAATTATCGGTAAAAACACCATCAAAGCTATTAACTCTTGTCCACCGGAATTGCTCTTTAACGCCATTAAATCTGCACGTATTCATTATTACAACACAATTGCCCAACGAGGTCAGAATCATAAGTTTTTGAAGGGGTGGTTGAGAAGGATGGATTCCATAAAATTCGTACAATCAATATGAATATTTTATTTGTGGATATTATTTTTTAATTTTGAAGCATATATTTAAACATTATTAGCCACGAGCTAACTCTTATATAATGTTTAAATATGAATAAAACTAAGTTAAAAGAAGCGTTAGCAGCATTAGAAGGCAATTCATTTTCTGATGTAGAATACTTATTCCTGAAAGTAAATACTCCGTTTAAGGATAAGAAAGTATCAGATACTTTTTATAAGTCTGATTTTGCGTCAAATTTCGTAAAGGATTTATCTCAAACCGACCTATGGGATGAGATTTTATATTATTACTTTTCTAGAGGAGTAAATGCCAGTACAAGGTTTTTAGAAGCTGTTGTGGATATTGATTTTAAATCAGCACAAGACTTCATTTTACTTTATGAAAGCTATAAGTACTCTTATCACTGGGATACATTTGAATCCTTTAAATCATCCAGAGATATAAAGCTAAAGCAATTCTACAGAGAATTAGAATTTCTGAAAAATAACAAGGAGTATTGGGATGCTCAAGATAATTTACATCAAGAAGAAATTTTAAAATTCAGTTATGAAGATATTATCATTCAGGCAATATCGTTTTTTCAGAAATTTAAAAACTACTCTCCCCAAAATATTAATGACAACAGCAAGATAATTAGTTACAGGCTTAATTTGATACATATCCTAAACAAGTTCATTAATGCAAAAAGAAAGGATAATTCTAATAATAAGTTGCATTCTCAGCCTAAATATTGCATTGAAACATTTTCTGAAATATTAAATCAAGAATTGCCACCATTAAGGCCAAAAGAATATTTTGAAAACAACTTTGATCCTAAATTTCTACCAAAGGAAAATGTAAGTGATATTAAAGAACAAATAAGGGGTATTATTAATTTCCAGTTTGCGAAAGCGGAGAATGAGAATATTGTGAATTCCATTTTAACTGGAAATGCTCACTTTGAAATGATAGATGGTAATGAAGCTGAAATTTTAACAAATAAGAGCTACATGGATTACCAGACTAGCTTAAAAAAAGACAAATACAATGAGCATTATCTAATAAACAAAGTCATTCGAGGAAATATAGATGAATTAAAGGGAAAGGGTAATGTGGAGAATGACATGTGGAGAAGAGAGTACATAATGAAGAAATATTCTAGTTTAGAATATTTTAAGTTTTTCAATATACCTTTCGCTTTTAAACCGGAATCAACCGAAAGTAAGGTTGACTTTGAAAAAGCTATCTTATTACTTCAAGTATTTGCGGCTAATTTATTTCCTCAAGGTAGATTCTTTGGTATTCAAAATAAGAAAGTAGACTCTGTATTTAAGCGACAACTTGAAACTGAGTTTAAAAATGTGTTTTCAAAAAGAAGGCAAATTGACTATGTATCAGTATTTGAAGAAAACGAATTAATTAATAATTGTATCCAATATTTTCAATGGAGTAAGGATGATGTGACTGGTATTATTGATTATCTTACTATTGACTTGAACTTAAAGAACGGCCAATTAATTAACATTGAAGATACTCCTTTTATAAAGATAGGTGATTTATATTTCTGGTTGTCTGCATTAAACAAAGACTTGAAATGGGAAGTAGTACTCCATCGAAGATTTGTTAGAGATGAAATTTTAGCACATAATAAACAAACTGAAGATACTGAAAGGGATATAGCAGAGCTTTTTGAAAATGCAGGATTCGAATCTAAGCCAAGTTATAAGTATAATTACACCATTGATAATAAAACAAGGATTAGTGGGGATATTGACACGTTGGCATATAAGGAAAAAACATTATTCATTGTAGAAGTAAAAAATACATATGTAGAGGAAAATCCCAAACGAGACCATAAATATGTATTGGAAAATTTTAAAATTCATGCTGTAAATCAACTTAAAAAAGGAGAAAAGTACATAAGAGATAATTTTCCTGAAATTAAAAAGGAACTTAAAATTGATTGTTCTTTAGATGAATTAAACATCCAACCATTAATTGTTTCAAATGTATATGTGGGAGACGAAAATATTTTCTATGAGAAGTATTTAAAACTAAGTCTGTTTGAATTGACGATTATTTTAAGAGATGATTTGTATTCAATGAGAACAACGCAAATGTTTAAAACACTGCTTGAAATAAATGAATTTGAAGGATTTAATGTTGACAATGTTAGTCATCATAATCCTTCTGGGCTTCCAGAGCCGGGACAAGATAGAATTTTAAAGAAAGAGGATTTAAAATTATGGAAAAATGATAATAACTGTTCTCCATTTGATATCATATCAGCAATAAAGAAAAATAAAATATGGAAGCATTTAGAGTTTGACAATATCGTGTATTCATATTCTATTGGTGAGTATAATTCAGAAGCAGGTTATCTAGAGTAATTAATTGTTCACAGAATATTCATGTTATAGCTATAAGCTAACTTTTTAAACGTGAATATTATGAACAAATTAGTTAGTGCAATTGAGATTATCCCAAGTGTAAACTTTCACTTATGGGAACCATGTAACATGGACTGTGGCTTTTGTTTTGCGACATTTCAGGATGTGAAAAGTAGTATTTTACCGAAAGGACATTTACCAAAAGACAAAGCCATTGAAATTGTAAAACAATTGGCTGGTTTTGGCTTTGAGAAAATAACTTTTGCAGGTGGAGAGCCTACGCTTTGCCCTTGGTTACCTGAGCTAATTATATTGGCAAAGGAACTGGGAATGACAACTATGATTATTAGTAATGGTACAAAGCTTTCAGATGACTTTCTAAAAAAGAACAAAACGCATTTGGACTGGATTGGATTGAGTATCGATAGCTTAAACGAATTTTCTAATATTAAAATTGGCAGAGCATTACAAGGTAAGAGGCCATTACTGCGTGAGCATTATTACTCATTAATTGAGAGAATTAGAGTAAATAATTACAAATTGAAATTAAACACGGTAATAAACAGATTTAATTACAACGAAAGTTTTGTTGACTTCATTGAGTTTGCAAAACCCAAAAGATGGAAAGTAATGCAAGTTTTACCTATTGAGGGGCAGAACGACAATAAAGTAGATGAGTATATCATTTCTAATGAGGAATTTGATTTATTTCTGGACAGGCATAAACATATTAATAGCTTAGTATCAGAAGACAATTCTCAAATGATTTCATCGTATGCAATGATTGACCCATCAGGAAGGTTTTTTGAAAACAGCTTAGGTAGGCATAAATATAGTTCACCAATTTTAGAAGTAGGGGTGCAGGATGCTTATAATAGCATGGAGTATAACTATGGTAAGTTTTTAGAAAGAGGTGGTATTTATGATTCGTTGATAAAAACAGAAATAGCCTAGTATGAAGAAGAATATTACAATTAGTGGATTAGCCGGAACCGGTAAATCAACGGTGGGTAAATTGCTTTCTGAGGCTTTGGGTTATAGTTTTGTTTCAGTTGGAAATTTCTCCAGAGAATTAGCAAAGGAAGATTACAACATGACAATTAATGAATTTCAAGTATTGCTTTCTGAGAAGCCGGAGCTTGATAATATCATAGACGATAGGTTTAAAAATTATTGTAATAAATCTGATAGCTTGGTTATTGATTATAGACTTGGATTTCATTTTGTCAAAAATGCATCACACATTTTGCTTACTGTGTCTGATGATATAGCGTTTAATCGCATTGCTTCATCTAAACGGAATGATGAAGATTATTCAAAAGTGGCTATCCAAAAGCGAAACAAGCAAATGAAAGAACGGTTTATCAAGAATTTTGGTGTTGATTTTACTGATACTACCAATTATGATTTAATAATTGATACAAGTTTCAGTTCTCCTGAAGAGCTTGTTGAAAAAATCCTAAGTGAATTTAAAGCTTTGGCCTAATCAAAATTATAAATGAATAAAAAACTCCCGGCTCAATGAATCAACCGGGAGTTTTTTTTTTGTGTCTGTAATGCCTAAGCCGATAATGTCTTGGCATCCAATCCTGATTCCTTTAGTTTTTCTGACAGTATCTGCATATCTGAGCTGACCTTCTCATTCGTAATTCTGGCATAAATTTGCGTAGTTTTAATATTCGTATGCCCAAGCATTTTGCTAACTGTTTCAATGGGTACTCCATTTGAGAGGGTAATGGTGGTTGCGAAAGTATGCCGGGCAAGGTGAAAGGTGAGGTTTTTATTAATGCCACACAGGTCTCCAATTTCTTTCAAGTACGCATTTGTTTTCTGGTTCGTTGGTACAGGTAGCAATACATCCTTTGGAAGCCCTTTGTATTTTTTTAGAATCTCTTGGGCAACATCCAACAAAGGAACTACGGTTTGTACATCGGTTTTTTGCCTTTTGGTCATTATCCATGGATTACCATCAAAACCTTGGATAATATGTTCTTTCTTTAGGTTTTTGATGTCAATATAAGCTAAACCGGTGTAGCAGGAGAAAACAAAAATATCACGTATGCGCTCCAGTCGTTCATTTTTAATTTCTTTCTCTATTATTTTATTTAGCTCGTCTTTGGTCAGGTAGCCACGGTCAACCTTCTTTAAAGATATTTTGTAGTTGGCAAAGGGGTCGTTATGGAGTTGACCGTTTTTCTGAGCTGTAATAATGATGCTCTTAAATTTCTGAATGAATTTAGCTGTTGTATTGTAATTGCATTTGCAATGAGTATTCAGGTAGGTTTCAAAGCCAACAATAAAGGAGTGGTTGATTTCTCTTAAATCAATATCGGATAACTTATATTCCGCCTTTATGTATTCGGATACATGCCGTTTGCAAACTTCGGCTTTTTGGTAAGTTGCTTTTGATTTGGTGATACCAACCTGCTTTTTCAAAATGCTGTTGCATTCCTCAAATAACTCAACCAGTAAGAATTTTTCCTGACCTATACCTAAGAATGTATTCTTGACCTTTTCGGCAGTTACAATTATTTCTTTTCGGGTAAGGTCATTATAAGCGTTCCGGAGACATGATCTAATTTCATCCAATACGCTATTCATTTTCTTGGCTTCTGCACTTCTGCCTTTAACCCTGTTTAACTCTACGTTCCAGTCATTTTTGTTAACGAATTGTTTCGTGTTGAACTGGCTGCTTTTTCCATTAATGGTAATTCTGGCCACGATAGGGGCTGTTCCATCCTTCTTTTCTGCATTCTTTTTTAGGAAAAAAAGAACATTAAATGTACTTCTCATAATCATCATTTTTCAATTTGTAAAATTACATTATCAATCTCAAAATGAAATGATTATAGGACTGCCAAGCTTGGACAAAGCACTGCCAATTTTGGACAAATCGTGACCTTTTTTTGCCTGAAAATTTTCGGTCACGATTTAGTCACGATTTCGTGTCTTTTACAGGCATTTTAAGTAAGTCAGACAAAACATGAAGACATAAAAAAAGTCCTACAACTAATTGATAGTGTAGGACTTGTCTCTTTTCTGTCTTCTATTGACATTTTATTCAGCGGAGAGTGGGGGATTCGAACCCCCGGTACGGTTGCCCGTACGTCAGTTTAGCAAACTGGTGGTTTCAGCCACTCACCCAACTCTCCAATCTTTTCTATCGAAACAGCCGTCACTGCCTCTCACGCATCTCTTCCTTACGACTAGTAAAATAAGCACTTAGGAAGATGCTATAAAAAAAGGATAAACCTAATAGTCCATCCCTTATAATTGTCGGGGTACCAGGATGATACACCTATCTCGTAAATCACTTATTTTCTTTTTGTTATAATTTCATTTTTAATTAGGTCACCTCGCAGGTCACCCGCTTTTATAAACCTTTGTTTATCAATGTAATGCTACGCATTTTTTGACTAAAAAGCAACAAAACAAGTCAAAATTAATTTTCTAACATTTTTATCGGTTTCATATCATTTCGCTCAAAAAGAAAAAATGAATGATAGGTTCGAACCTTGGATTTGTGTTTGATATCACATTAAAAACACATTAATACATAAAGTTTCAGTCTCTAAATTAGATTTACAAAGTGCGGATAGTTTTAACAACCATATCTGCCAGATTAAAATATTGTTAATCAGATGCAACTCACACCACCCTTATACATTAATAAATTGCTAGTTAAAGCCAATCACTTCACATCTTTACCAAATTTGTCATAGAGACAAAATTTAACGCTCCATTCATAAAAGAGCGGAGCGTTTCGTTTAAATTATATTTTCTCAATAACTTCTTCCATTTCTTCCAATGATTTACCTTTTGTTTCAGGAATCATTTTCCAGACAAAGATGGCTGATAAAATACTCATCACCCCATAGAACATATAGGTCATTCCACCGCTAAACTCCATCATGGCCGGGTAGGTTGACGATATAAAGTAATTGGCAGCCCATTGTGCTGCTACTGCAATAGCAATGGCTTTACCACGAATTTTATTAGGGAATATCTCGCCAATTAATACCCAGCAGATTGGTCCCCAACTCATCATAAACGAAGCGGTGTAGACGATGATAAATACCAAGGTACTGATGCCAATTACTTCGAAGAATGATAATAGGCCAATGGCAATCATGCCAACTGCCATTCCAATGGAACCTGTGATTAATAGAGGCTTACGTCCCCATTTGTCAACTGTAAGTATAGCAACAACGGTAAAAACCACATTAATTAATCCCATTACAATGGTTTGCAACATGGATGCATCTTTAGCGACTCCCATGCTTTCAAATATGCGAGGTGCGTAATAAAGTGCCACATTTATACCTACAAATTGTTGGAGTACTGATAGTAAAATGCCGATGATTATCACTTTTTTTCCGTACGAAAAGATGCTTGATGATGAAGTCGCTGTTTTAGTAACGGTTTCTTTAATGTCATTTAAAATGCTTTTGGCTTTATCGATGCCATTAATGCGTTCCAGAATGCCTAATGCTTTGTCGTTATGACCTTGCATGGCCAGATAACGTGGCGTTTCAGGTACGAATATTAAGAGGATGCCAAATAAAGAGGCAGGGATGGCTTCTGATAAGAACATATAGCGCCAGCCTGTTTCGTTAATCCATTCTATTGTTTGCCCTTTAGCAATGGACCAGTTTACAAAATACACCACCAACATACCAAAGATAATGGCAAACTGGTTGAATGAAATTAAACGACCACGAATGTGAGCCGGTGCAATTTCACTGATGTACATTGGGCTAATAGCCGAAGCCAAACCAACACCTATACCGCCAATGATACGGTAGACGTTAAACATGTATAGTAAGCCCATGGTGGCTTTGCCTTCTTCAAAAAATAAGATTTCAGGTTTTCCTGAACCTAAGGCAGAGATAAAAAATAAGGTAGCTGCTACCATTAGTGATTTCTTTCTTCCCAGTCGTGAAGCCAGAATACCTGAGATGGCACCACCAATAATACAACCAATTAATGCACTGGAAACAGTTGCTCCGTGTGCAAATGAGCTTAAGTTAAGCCCATCGATAAGGAAGGCCTGAATGGATTTTTCGGCCCCCGAAATGACGGCCGTATCATACCCAAAAAGCAACCCGCCTAAGGTTGCTACCAATGTTAACAGCATGATATAGCCTAAATTCTGATTTTCTTTCATTATTCCCGGATTTAATGTTAGTCAGTAGCAGATAGTTATTGGTCAGTAGTTTTATAAAAAGATACAATGTATCACGACTACTGATTACTTTCCACAGACTATTGACTGTTAAAGTTATCCCGAAAGATGCGGGTTTGAAGACTGAACTACAAATGTGTTTTAATTTCTTTAGATAACACCCGGACTCTATTCAATGAATTTGTCTGGGTTTGAGTTCATTTTACATCTTTCGGGATTATTAATAATTTATATTAGTTAGTATTACAGTGCTTAGGTTTATAATTTCCCTTGTCCGATACGTTTATAAATCTTCCCCTCGGGGAAGTGCCGTAAGGCGATGGGGGATTTTTTTATTGAAGCTGTAAATAAACTTCTGCCTACTGCCTTTCAACTACTGCCTAAATTTAAATATACATGTTAATTAACTGCTCATAACGCTCTTGCTTACCGCTAATCATTGCTGGTTCGCCAGCTTCTTTAGCAATCTTGCGAAGATCTTCCATCGTTAATTTACCGGCTGCAAACTCAGCCCCTTTACCGCTATCGAATGACGCATAACGAGCTGCTTTCTGTTGTAGGTAATCGCTGTTAGTTAAAATATCATCAGCAATAACCAAAGCACGAGCGAAAGTATCCATACCCGATACATGAGCGATAAAGATATCTTCTAAGTCGGTTGAGTTACGGCGAGTTTTGGCATCAAAGTTAACACCACCACCTTGTAAACCACCAGCCTGAAGAATAACCATCATAGCCTGTACTGTTTCAGGAATGCTTGTTGGGAATTCGTCTGTATCCCAGCCATTTTGGTAATCACCTTTGTTGGCATCGATAGAACCTAACATACCTGCATCGGCAGCGCACTGTAATTCGTGCTCAAATGTGTGCTGAGCTAAAGTAGCGTGGTTCACTTCAATGTTTAATTTAAAGTCTTTATCTAAGCCGTGGTGACGTAAGAAACCAATTACCGTTTCAGCATCTACATCATACTGGTGCTTCATTGGCTCCATTGGCTTAGGCTCAATCAGGAAGTTACCTGTAAAACCATTTTTGCGAGCATAGTCGCGTGCCATGGTTAAGAACTGTGCCAGGTGTTCTTTCTCAGCTTTCATGTTGGTGTTAAGCAATGACATGTAACCTTCGCGTCCACCCCAGAATACATAGTTCTGACCACCTAAGGCAATCGTTGTATCAATGGCATTTTTAACCTGTGTAGCAGCATGTGCTAAAGCTGTGAAATCAGGATTAGTAGAAGCACCATTCATGTAACGTGCATTTGAGAAAACGTTAGCCGTTCCCCAAAGTAGCTTGGTTCTTCGTCAACTTTGGGGAACCACATTCAGACAAGGAGATGTGTCTTTAATTAATTGATGTACAGTTATTTAATGTGTGTTTTTCTTTGGTTATGATGGTGCTTTTGGTTATATCTATATAATTGATAATCAATTATATATTACCTTAAAACAGCTCCTTCGAATTTCAAAAATCAAGATTTCCAATATCGAGTATAAACAATCATTAATTACATTCCATGCTTCAATAACCAGCAAGAAGGCAAAGTGCCCGGTTTGTAACAGATACAGTTATTCTGTACACGATCGATACGCCCGTAAGATAACTGATCTGCCAGTATTTCAATACTCTACTCGAATCATATTAGGCATTCGTAAGTTTAAATGCCAGAATGCAAACTGCCAAAGAAAGGTTTTCACAGAACGACATGATGATATTCTCCCATATGCCAGACGTACGCTCCGAGTTGATAAGCTATTATCTGAAATTGCCATTGAAATGACAAGTGGCGCAGGAAGTAAATTGTCTGAAAAACTTAATGTCAAAGTAAGCCGGGCTACCATCACTCGTCTTGCTTACCGGTTACAACCGCCGGAACCAGGAAAACTTACAGTGGTTGGTGTCGACGATTGGGCATTCCGGAAAGGTGTCAATTATGGTACTGTTTTGGTTGACATGGAAACCTCAAAGCCAATTGACCTTCTGCCAACACGAGAGGGAGAAGATCTGGAAGTCTGGCTCGAAAAGAATCCTGGTATTGAAATAATTACAAGGGACAGAGCGAGTTCTTATTCGTCTGCGATTGACTCTGCCAGTCCCGGTACACTACAAGTTGCAGATCGTTTTCACCTGTTAATGAACCTGTCAGAAGCTTTAGATACGTACTTTAAGAGCGTGGCACCCAAAATAAATAAACTAGTCAAGGCCAAAACAATGGAGTTGTGTCAAGAGGCAGAACTACCAGAATCAAAGAATATAACGGGCACTTCAAGCGTTTTGCCAAGATTCGATTCGAGACTACCTGTTTTTGAAAAAGTTAAAGAACTGCAAAGTCAAAATATACCGAAAAAGAGAATCGCGAGAGAACTGGGCATTAGTCGTAACACTGTACGCCTGTATTTTACAATGGATGAGTTGGTGCCCAAATCACATTCAAGAAGAACCAACATTGAGAATTTTAAGTCTTACATAACTGACAGTATTTCAAAGGCTGGCTATTTGATGAAAGATATCGTTGCCGACATTCGTCAATTGGGATATTCAGGTGGTAATTCCCAGGCATACCAGTACATAAGACAACTTAAAGGCACAACTGGCAATATGGTACTGAGCCAATCTGAAATAAACCAGCAGAACATCCCATATATTAAACCATTAAGTACTCGCCGGCTTGCAAAATACATTGGGCGAAACATGAATCGGATTGAGAATCTTGATGAACGCAATTATATGCAGATGCTTTTAAAATATATGCCTTTGCTACGGCAGGTGCGAAAATTAGTTCGCAAGTTTAAAAAGATGATCAGAAAAGGTACTGGTGATATCGAAGAATGGATTCAGACAGTAAAAGACTCCAAGCAAAAACTGCCTGGCCTCACATCTTTTGCGAGAGGAATGGCGATGGATATTGACGCTGTAAAGAATGCAATACAGCTTAAGTGGAGTAATGGCCCGGTTGAAGGTCATGTAAACAGGATTAAGAGCATCAAACGTCAAATGTATGGTCGTGCAAACTTTGAATTGTTGAAGAGGAAAGTGTTGTTGTCTCAATATGGCTAATTCCCCAAAATTGACGAAGAACCAACTTCACTTTAAATACAATTATTCTATATTATCCGCTTATCATTCTGCATAGAATAATCACGTTTAATTTTGTGTAACCTTACCTTAAGATGTTTAATTAATACCTGAGAATTGTCGTCATCATATAAGTTTTTCAATTCGTCGGGATCATTTTCAAGATCATATAGTTCCCATTGATTCGAATGGTTGTAGTATATTAATTTATATCTACCTGTGTGAATTCCATAATGTAACACAGGATTATTTATATTGCAGCTATCAGAATAATGAAAGTAGATTTCGTTTCTTGAACTAGCAGACTTATATTCTAAATGAGGTCTTAATGACATACCTCGCATTACTGAAGGCACTTCTAGGCCCGCCAAATCCACAAGAGTTGGTGCAATATCAATAGTTTGGGCCAGTTCGCAAATATCAATTGGTTTAATTAATTCAGAATATTTAATAATTAAAGGTATGCGCATTGTTTGCTCATGCTTAACATGATGTTCCTTTGCTTTTACGTCATTTATTGTATTACCTTGAAGGGATGTATATAGCATAGCCGTATTCTTAATCATTCCTCCATTATCCATGTAATTTAGAATATTGCCAATATTTTTGTCAATTGAAGCAATATACTCCTGATAAGAATTACCGATTTCCAGATTCGATTTAGACTCGTCAGCCATTGAAGAAGATAAACTTTGATTGTTCGATCCCCCTTTTGATGATTTATGATTTAGAAAACCGCTATCATAATTAACAATCAGGCAGAACGGTTGCGAATGACCTTTATTGCTCAACCAGTTTATAGCCTTTCTAGTAATTAGGTCATTGTTACATTGATGACTTCGTACATCTTCACGCCTAACTTTAGATATATCAAAAGTGTCATATTTTAAAGACTGACCTTCGGGATACCATTGCCCAAAAACCATTGTTTGATAGCCTACATCCTTAAGTACTTTAAGAAATGAAGCCTGTTTATTACCGGCATCATCATTATCGAATAAATGATGACTCGATAGTATATGTTTACCTGTTAATAAAGCTGCCTTATTACAGTCTACATTATAGTTACTTATAAATGCATTTCGAAAAACCGCTCCATCTTTAGCTAGTTTATCTAAGTTCGGTGTTTCTATAAATCGATTATCATAGATACTGAACATTTTAGTATCATGCGTATTCGATATTATAATAAGAAAATTTGGTTGCCTGTTCTTCTTATTGCATCCTGATAGAAAGAGCGGGAGAAGTAGTAAAAAGAAAAAAGAAGTATAAGAGTAATTGTACATATAAGAGGGTAATGAATAAAACAAGAGCACTTCAGATAAAGTACTCTTGTTTGTATTTTATTTATTCAGCGGGTGCTGCAGCAATTTTAGACCATCCTGGATTTTGATATAAAACTCCATCATCGCGAATTGAATTGGTTAACGCAAATTGGTCAAGAGGTATTGGACTCAAATAATGTGCTTGCGGAAACGTATATCCCTCAAAAGCGATATTTGTTTCAGAGCGACGGAATGGCTGATAGTATTTTGAACCTCCATTCTCTGGCGAATAAGAGATATTATCTCCTTCTTCAAGCATACCATCCCAATCGGTATAATAATGGTCCCAGAAGTTATAGCCTTCAACAATATAATTCTCCATTTTGTCCAAAGAACGCCAACGATAAAGATCCATTAAACGCATCCCTTCAGCTATAAATTCACTACGTCGTTCACGACGAATATTGTATAAAGTTGCATCAACCTGAGCTTCGCCTGAATGAGTTGCCAAATCACGTTCTTTCGATAAATCTGTATTTGCTATTGTTTTTTGAAAGTCAGTATCAACTTGGGCACGTGCTCTGATGTCATGCCAATAGGCAGTGGCAGTGGCATTCAGATTGCCATTTCGTTCATAGGCCGCTTCGATGTAATTTAAATAAGCCTCTGCAGCTCTAAAAATTGGGCAATCAGTAATTCCTGCTGTGGATGAAAGAGCCTGCTGTGGATCGGTACTCATCCATTTCTCCAGCTGATACCCTGACGAAACCCCTTGCCAACCAGATCCTAACAATAGCATCGGGTAATCAAAATATTCTTTTGAACCATTAGAATTGACTTTACGGACATCGCCTTCGGATAATACAGATTGTTGGAATCGCATATCTCGGTCTGTAACAGCATCAGATATTTTAACATCTCCTTGATAATTGGAACCATTTGCATAAATCGGCAGACCATTGTTCATCAGAAATGATTCAACCAACGAACGAGTATAACCACTACCACCACCAGTTCGTTGCAGGTAATGCGTAGCTCCATGTCCGGTTACTGTTCCAACATTGTATGTTTTAAATAGTAGTACTTCATCAACCGACTCTAAGGCTGTTGAAACAAACATTTCCTGGTAATTTGAAGATAACTCAACATTATCGGCTACAGGCTTTGCAAAGCTCATTGCCTTATCAAGAAAAAAGTTAATTTCGTCATCAACACTTCCGGCATTGAATGAAAAATCAGGATACAAGGCGCTTCCTGGCCATCCTTCGCCTCCCGGTACACGGGCAGTACCTTTATGATATTTTAGCCAAGTGCCTTCAAATAATGCAACACGTGATGCTAATAAGTAAGCAACTGATTTACTAATTCGATTTTTAGAACGGCCATCGTCTAATAATTCAATAGCTTTTGAAAGGTCATCCAGAATAAACCTTGCTACCTCATTTCGTGGAGCACGCTTACTAGCCTTACTTAAAGTTTCGGTATCATCTGCCAATACAGTTTTAATTATTGGAAAATCGCCAAAAGCTTGTAATTTGTTAAAGTAAAACCAGGCTCTAAAGAAATAGTTTTCCCCTCTGAAATGTTGAACATCTCCATGATCTGCATCAAGAACTCCTTCATTAATTCGACTTTCAACTGTTTCGATAAAGTAATTACACTCACGAATATTGTTGAAATACCAATCGCCTACCTTTTTACCTGCCGAAGCGGGTACTAGCTTATAACCCTTTACCAGGTTTATATCAGCTGAACCTCCTATTTGGTTGTCACTATTATTATCAACCGAATATAGTGAATATTGTCCATACACATCAGTTACTTTAAATGATGCGTAAAACTTATTGACAAACAATTCCAAATCTGACGGTTTATTAAAATATGATTCTTCAGATAAGAAATCTTGCGGCTCACGTTGTAGAAAATCTTCACAACTTGTAAATACAGTCATTACTGCTATGATTGCCACACTACTAAAATATTTACATAACTTATTCATTGCATTCAATTAAAAGGTAAGACTTAAACCAGCCGAATATACGGCAGACATAGGGTAGGTTTTACCGCTACCATTAATTAAATCAGCTAATCCTTCAGGGTCAAACAGCATCAGGTTTGTTAGCGTCAGTAGGTTCTCACCTGATACAAATACACGTAAATTAGAAACACCTACCTTACTCAAGAGTGTTTGTGGTAAAGAGTAACCAATCTGCACATTCTTTAAACGCACATATGAAGCATCTTGCAAGAAATGAGTTTGTGACTTGTAATTTTTATCGCCAATAAATGGTCGTGGGTAATACGAATCCATATTTTCGCCAAGTGAACTTCCTGCCGGACGGAAATAATCAAGGTGATCACTATATGGTGATACCTGCCATTGGTTGATACCAGGATAAAAGGCTCCGCCCGAAAGCAAAACATCACGCTTACCAACGCCCTGAATAAATAAACTAAAGTCGAAAGCTTTGTAATTAAAACCAGCATTAACTCCGAACGAATAACGAGGTGTGCTGTTACCAATAACTTTCATATCACCACTATCATTCAGTTTCTGTGCACCTGCGTCAATGACATTATCACCATTTAAATCGCGATACATTATATCACCAGCTGCCCATTGACTTCCAAAAGATGGTTGATTATTCACCAGCCATTCGTTCATTTGCGCATCTGATTGTGCAATACCTACTGTTTCATACCCCCATATCTCACCTAATTGCATACCTTCGTAAAACTGTTGAGTATTACCGGCAAACAATAAATTTTCAGGGTTACTATATTGTGTTACTTCTGATTTAGCATCACTCAATACCACTTTAACGTCATACGAAAAATCATTTGTCACGTTGTCTCTCCAGCCAATTTCAAATTCCCAACCGCGTGTAACCAATTCGGCATTATTGGTTTTTGGTACTGTTGCACCAAAAGAGCCTGGTTTTGCAGGTGCCGGGCCAATCATGTCAGAAGTGGTTCGGTTGAATAAATCGAATGTGGATGTTAATCGATTATTAAACAGCCCCATGTCGAAACCAAAGTTATAGCTTTCGATGCTTTCCCAAGTAATAGATGAGCTATAAGGTGCTGGTGCTGGTAATTCAGAAGGGACATCTCCATCAACAACCCAATTTCCATTAGCAATACTCATATTCTGAAAATAGGGATAATAACTATTGGTATTTTGGTTTCCTAAGACTCCCCATGAACCACGAATTTTAAAACTACCAACGACATGCGAAATAGGTTTCCAAAATGATTCATGCGACATATTCCAACCAGCAGATGCTGATGGGAAAAATCCCCAACGTTCGTCTTCAGGAAATCGTGATGCTCCATCGGCACGCATATTAACTTCTACCAGATATCGCTGTTTATAATTGTAGTTGATTCGGCCAAAAATACCTAGGTTACTCCATTCTCCTTTAGCTTCGTAAACAAACTTTTCGCCGTTTTGAGAAATAAATGGACGTTCATCGGAATCAAGATTATCTGTTCCCAGATATGATAATTTTGATTTAAATAGTTCATTTTGAACACCAGTTAAAAACTTAAAGTTGTGCTCCTTTATTGACTTCGAATAATCGGTATAAAAATTAAAGGCTGTATAGTTAATCTGACGTGATCCAATTTGGAAATAATTCTGTCCAGGGGCTGTTATGGCATAAATACCATGCTGCCTTGCTTCAATTTGCGGTACGTATCCCTCAAAAACAGGAATATACTCATCATTGCGATTAGGTTGAGTTATGGATACTTTTGCGATGTGTTTGGTGTTATCATGATTTTCAATACGTGAATTAATTTCACCAAAAATATTCCAGTTTTTAATTGGTTCAAATTTAATCTGTGCTTTATTATACAGATAATCTTTCTGATCGACAGTTCGACCTCCATCTACTAGCTGGTTAACTAATGACTTCTGAGTGTAATCGCCATAAGGAGTATACAAGGCAGTTGTAGGAATACGACGGGACAAGTTATGATAAAACATAGCATCCTGAGCAGTTGGCTTATCCAATTCTTTACGAATAAATCTTGAAGTTAGATTCAAGGTCACTTTTTCATGCAATTGAGCACCAATCTTTGTACTTAATGTCTTTCGTCCAAAGGTTTCATTTGAAAAACGGAATGAACCTTCCTGATCTAAATAACCACCAGAAATATAGTAATTCACTTTTTCAGTTCCACCTTTTACACTTAAGTTATGATCTTGAGCAAAGCTAATATCATTCAGGTGTACATCATACCAATCGGTATTACCATAACTTTCGTAGAGCGATAACCACCCTGTGTTACTTTGATTTGGTTGCGTACCAAATGCCAAATCACCGTTTTGAAAATCAGTAATTCGTTGGATTTGTGCTTCCTTGTACACCGGGTTTAATCCCGTATTTTGATATAAATCATTTAAATAATAGGCAAAATCTAAAGAATTCATCCGATCTGGAATATTAATAGGCGTTGAAATACGTAAGTTATTGCTATAATTAACTGTTGTTTTTCCACCTGATCCCTTTTTGGTTGTTACAAGAATAACACCAAATGGTGCACGCGAACCATATATAGATGCTGCAGCTGCATCTTTTAATACAGAAATAGATTCTATATCATTGGGATTAATTTCATTCAGACTTCCCTCAATCCCATCAATCAATACTAAAGGATTTCCTGATGATCCTTGCCCGATGGTACCGGCTCCACGAATATTAATATTCATACTTCCATCGAGTTCACCTCCCATATCATTACTGATATTAAGACCAGGAACTACACCTTGTAAGGCTTGAGAAGCCTGGGCTACAGGACGTGACTCCAACACTTCAGCTTTCACCTGGCTAACCGAACCTGTTAGGTTTTCTTTTTTTACCGTTGCAAAAGCAACGACTACAACCTCATCCAAATCTTCTGAATCTGAACGAAGAGTTACGTTGTTTTCAATAGTTCCGGTTTCTTTTATTTCAAATATTTGATTTTCAAAAGAAATGAAGCTATAAATTAAGACCTCTTTTCCTGTCGACTCGAAATTAATTTTGTAATTACCGTCAAAATCAGTAATAACTCCATTGGTGGTTCCTTGTAAAACAATATTAACACCTGGCAAAGGTTCGCCTGTCTCATCAACAACAACCCCCTTGACTGTTACATTATTGCTTTGGGCCAAAGCATTTATTCCAATAAAGCAAAATAACATTAATGCCAACCAGAATTTATTTATACTTTTCATTATTCTGTTTTTAAATATTCTAATTACTAGCAAGAGTTTATGCTAAAAAACACAAGTTCTTACTTTTTAAAATCCTTATTCATATAGGTATAATCACACATATATGAAGAGTTTTTTAAGAGGGCGTTAGAACAACGCCCCCTTTATTTCCCGATTTAATAATATTTGGCATTGTGTCCATCTTGACTAGACTCGTCAAACTGGTCATTAACATATACTCTAATCCAATCTAACTCCATATTTGCCTCTTGACCTGCTGTCATATTTGGCATTACACCCGACCAGGCACCAATACCTGGTGTAACAATTAACATCATTCCTGACGGGTGATCCCATGGCCAATCATTATTACCGCCTTCTCCTTTGATATGCTCAAAGTATTGGTGACCGTTAACGCCGCCAATTATGCGATCCTCTAAAACTTCTATCCAATATATATTCCACTTAGTTTCATCGGCTAAAGTCACATGAGCCGTTTCGGCATTACCTGTATTAGATGAAAAATTTTGTGTATGCAATGAGCAGTGTGCTTCGTTAGGAAAAGGCATTTCAACCAAATCTAACTCACCGCAATCTGGCCAATTAATTTTATAACTATCGTAGTTGGTTTGTCCCATAAACCAGATAGCTTCATTGAAACCATGGATGCCCGAGTTTTTAAAGCGAACTTCCACACGCATGTTCTCTGTAAACTTTACCCATTTATCACCACCTTGATGATGGCGTTTGCTATAAATAGCTGCACCAGTTTCAAAGAATGCTGGTTCACCATGTTGATTGGTAGTTTCCTCTGTTAATTTTATGGTTTTAAGCTTTAGTGTTCCTTCAGCTGTTCTAATTTTTAAATCTTTATTAAAAGTGGCATTTTTAATTCCATTTGCGGTATTAAAATTCCAGAAACAATCCATTGATTGACCATTCTCAAATTCATTGGCATTCCAGAATTTCCAACCTTCTTTTGTAGGATGATTTACTCCACGATCTAAACCTAATTCATTAGCTTTTTGAGATGGAATGGTATATACAAGAGTTTCATCATTCATAGGATGTAATCCCTGCGATATATTCACTTCAATTTTATTGTCGGGATTTGCTACACTTCTTATCTCGATTATGCCTTCTACATTACTCAAACTCTTGTTATCAGCTGCATTTACTTTAATAACAATTGGTGTTGTACTGGCATTGCCCGATTCATTTTCGATAATGCGAAACTTCGAATTGCTTGAAACAGCTTCCCATGCTTCAACAGCTAGGTTAAGTTGAATCTCAAAATCCTGATTTGAGCCATCAATACTAATATTTTCTTTTTCAACCTCAAAACTAGGCCCCTCACTACCTTGCTGAGCTATTGTGATGGTCTGAACAATATCATTATATGGAGATATACCTATAATATTTAGTTCAATATTACGCGCGTCAGTTTCTGAATTTTTAGGGTATGTAACCTTAATATTTTGCTTTTCATTTGATTTTATACCATTAGCAGGTTCAAATAGAACACCTTCTATTTCACAAGACGCTTCCCAGTCGACATTGCTACTTAATTCAATTGTTAACGAACCACTTTCTGAACTTACCTGATCAATTGATGTTGTAGCTTCTATTAGCGGTTCAAATGCTTCTTGGCTTACTTTAAACCAAACATTATAGGCCGCCTCGTTGTCATTAAATAAAATTGAGTCAGTTCGAACTTCTGTTGATGTATTTTCAGCAATAATAATATCCACACTGGTTTTGCCGGCTTCTCCATTACCTGGTTTTGCCGTTATCCAATTTCCGGTGGCTGATTGACTACTTTTCCAGTTTTTAATTGCCGTAAGTTCTATAGTATGCGTTAAACCTGCAGCATCAATTTTCTCAACTTTGGATTGTGAGAGAATAATGGATTTACCTGCATTTTCATTACCATTCTGGGCTACTTTTAACCATACTTTTGACAAATCATCTTCCGTCGCGCTAATGAATAAGACAGAATCAAGACGTGCTGATTTATTATCGTTTTCATCAATCATTAATATAATCTCTGTAGTTCCGTCGTCACCCTTTTGTGGCTCTACATTAATCCATGTTCCGGTTTCGGATTGCTCTGACTTCCACTTTACGGCAGAAGCAAGGTTTATAGAAATTTCTTCGCCATTCCACGGTACATCAGTCAAAGAGCTTTCGGATAAAGCAATTATACTACCTGCCTGTTGAATTTTAATACTGTCGTTTAACTCATAGGCATTAAAATAAACATAGGCACTTCGCTCATAAACACTTGTATTAGGTGTAAGTTCTACAGATGCAACATTATCACCAGTTCCCTTTTGCGGTGTAACGCTTACCCAATCAACCTCTTCATCCAATTGAATTTCCCAATACGAGTTGGTTTCAATATTAATCTCCATTGAATCAACACCAACCTGTAAAGTGGTTTCATCAGTGAAATACTCTGCAGTAGCGCTAAAATAAGGGATGCGTTGCTCCTCAATATCCTCATTACATGCAACCACCAGCAAACCGGTAACCACAAGCAAATAGCTAAGCGCTTTAAATAATCCTTTTTTCATAACTTAAACTTATCTTTAACTATTTCTTTAGATGAATACTATCAAACAATTCCTTTTTGCATAATATGAACTTACTGATAGTTAATTTTGTGTTTCAAAAATAGTTGTGATACAATTAAACTTCCATCATCATTTTAATCATTACATGTGTAATAATCGTTCAGAAATCAGGATGATTAATCGTTCATTCTACCATGACACATTCAACTTCAAAATCACCATCACACTATCCGATAGGTATTTATACACACACTATTGTAATTAATGCAATGGTTTTATTTTATATGAATATTGATATGTGCCAGCCGGAATCTGGTACTTTTTTATCGGACGAGCTTTCTCGTTCCATGAGTTATTTCCGCCAACACCCGCTTGAAGCATATCTACATTCACTGTGATTGTTTCATCGTTGTAAAGTTCATTAGTGTGTGTTGCCTTTTCCAGATTATCAGCACTCCATGGCCAAACCGAAACATTAAGCGGTTTAGTTCCTTCAATTCTCAATCCATCACCCTTGTCGTTTGTTAACGTAAGCCAACGAACTCCAGTTCTGTTCCCATTTTCTTGTGGATACACATAATGGTAAATAAAATCATCAACCGTTCCGCTATAAACATCAATTTCAGCAGCGGCCTTTCTATCAGCATAGTTTTCCCAAGGACCTCTGCCGTAATAACTCATATTGGTAAAGTCCTTATTAATTCCAAATCGGCTTCCTACTTTTAAAAGCATTGGTAGTGATTTATCAGCCTGTAATTGATAATTGACATTCAATTCTCCATCACCTGTAATTATAAATTCACTCACCTGTGAAAGTTTATCTTCAATTATATGCGTTATTTTAACACTTATCTTTCCAGGTGTAACTTCATCAATTTCGATATCCGATACTTGCAATTGCTGATGGGTATCCTTCCAAAAAGCTGATGTTTTATGCGATTTCCACCCTCTGCGGTCATTATCTGTTTGAGGTCGCCAAAATGATGCTGTTAATGGTGCTTCAATGATATTTATTCCTTTGAACTTATATTGTTTTAGCACACCACATTTCTTTTCGAAAATTAAGTTAAACTTATTCCCTGATAATAAGAGTTCTGTTTCTGTTTCACTTAGTTCTATTGAGGAATATTTATTGCTCTCAGCAGGCTTTTCTTTGTATAAAGGCAGTTTAAACTGTTCTTTGGCAACCTCAAACCCAATCTCGGCAAATGGGGTTCTATTCTTCTGTTCTACCCACACCCTTAGCCAATACTCGGCTCCCGGTTTAATTTTAAGGTTCTTAAAAGGTATTACAACTTCTTTCCATTGCCCGGGGTTGATATGCACATTTTCTATTGTGCCTACCTTAATTTCCTTGCCTTCTTCAGAAACACTCCATTTGAAGTTATAGTTGTCCGTATTAGTAAAATTGAATCGGTTTTTAATTCTAACTGCACCATTCTTCAAGTCCACAGCTCCAAATTCAACAGGTTGAAAAATATATTTACACTCCCATAGTTGCGGTTTTGGTGTTCTGTCTGATGCAACTATCCCATTAATACAAAAGTTACTCAAGTTAGGCTTATCACCAAAATCTCCTCCATAAGCCCAATATACTTGACCTTTGTCATCTTCTTGTAAAATACCCTGGTCAATCCAATCCCAAATATATCCGCCAATCAGATTAGGCGAGTCATACACTAAATCCCAATATTCTTTCAGGTTACCAAGCGAGTTCCCCATTGCATGTGCGTATTCACACATGATAATCGGACGTTTTATTTGCCGATTATTTACTAGATTTTGAACTTGCTCAATTGACGGGTACATCCTACTGATGACATCTACGTAAGCAGGGTCAGTGGGATTAGCCATTTGCGTATTATAATTTTCTTGCCACTCTTTTGTGTTAACCGGAATGTAATCCAAACTAGTTGGTACGCCCTGAGCTCCCTCGTAATGCACAAATCTTGTGGGGTCGTAGTCTTTTACCCATGCAGATGCAGCTGCAAAATTAGGGCCACAACCTGATTCATTTCCCAATGACCAGGAGATAATAGAAGCATGATTTTTATCCCTTTCAACCATCGCAATGATACGCTCAAGAAAAGAATTTGACCATGTAGCATCATTTGCTAGTTGTCCACCTATACCATGTGTTTCTACATTTGCCTCATCCATCACATATAATCCATATTCATCACACAACTCATAGAAATAAGGGTCATTAGGGTAATGACAAGTCCTAACGGAATTGAAATTAAATTGTTTCATCAATTGAACATCTTTCCGCATATCAGAACGACTAACTGTTTTACCAGTTACGTGGTGATGGTCATGGCGGTTAACTCCTTTGAGTTTGACGGATTTCCCATTTACCAATAACTCACCGTTTTTGGTAATTTTTATGTCTCTAAAACCAATCTTACAACTCCTTGCCTCTACCAAATCTTTATTAGCATTGTATATAGACATGACTAATGTGTACAGGTATGGTTGTTCAGCAGACCATTGATGCGGAGAAGGAATCATTTTCTCCATTAAAGCAAAATAAATATTATCACGCGGGACATGTTTTTTATTAACCACTTGGTTGACATCAACCGTGAGCGGTGAATCCAATACCTCATGACCATTGGCATCAAAAAGCCTTGCTGAGAACTGCCAATTATTTATATTTATATCGTCCGTCATTTTAATAGTTGGATTTATCTTCAAAGACGCGTTTGTAAACGTTTTATCAAATTTTGTTTGTACAAAAAAATCAGATAAATGCACCTTGGGTTGTGCCATTAAAAACACTTCACGGTGAATTCCACTCATACGCCAATGGTCTTGGTCTTCAAGATAACTGCCATCGCACCATCTAAATACCTGAACGGCTATTTTGTTGTTGCCTTTTTTTAAATAGTTTGTAATATCAAATTCGGCTGGTAATCTACTACCTTGGCTGTAACCAGCAAGATGACCATTTACCCAACAGTAAAAAGCTGAAGAGACACCTCCAAAATGTAATATCACGTTCTGTTCAGTCCAATTTTTCGGCAGTTCAAACTCTTTTATATATGACCCAACCGGATTATCTCGTTCAATAAATGGTGGATTAACCTTAAATGGGTATTCAACATTTGTGTAAATAGGCGTACCATAACCTTGCATTTCCCAACATGAGGGTACAGGTATTTCGCCCCAATTACTATCATCAAACTCCAGCATCTGGAAGTTGTTAGAGCGTAATTCTGCTTTTGGTACAAAATTAAATTTCCAATCTCCATCCAACATCAATAAACTGGATCGCTCTCGTTGACCTAATAAGGCATCCTTTTCGCTACCATATGAGTATGAAGTAACCCGTGCTGGCATTTTCATTTGACAGGTTACAAATTGATTTTCCCAATCTTTTTGCTGAGCATTAATAACCGACGAAGCACTCCTGACTAATATGAACAGGATGAGTAGCCGTAAATAATTATTCTTCATTAATAACATGTATCGAGTGTTTAAATAATAATCCGATTAATGGGTAAATTGTCACTATACCACCTTTTTTAATTGCAATTATTTGTAACAAAAATATCGACTGTCTTTTATTGCTGATGGTGACGTTTTAATCTTTGTAAAGCGCTTTTTTCTCCAGACTATAAGGTGGTTATTTTATTCATTTAAGATGGATTAATTATTCACTTTAACACCACATTAGTTGTGGTAGCAGGGGTTTGATTATAATACATCATGGACGCATTTTCTCAGAGTAATAACTTTATGTGGAAATCATTAATTTCGCAGTTGGATAAAACAGTATTAGTACAACTCTTTCTCTAATTAGATGTTGTTTAAAATAAGTCACCAATAAAAATAAAAGCTGAGTTACTAATCAAGATATGCTGAGAACCTTCAAAATATTAGTATTCATTCTTGCCGGTCACATTATTTCGTATGCTCAATCAACTAACTTTTCGGTTGAGCAAATTACTATTGAAGATGGGCTGTCGGATAACACCATCAACTGTATTTATAAAGATTTTACAGGTTTCATGTGGTTTGGTTCTAACGATGGATTAAATAGATATGATGGAAGTCAAATAAAGTCCTTTAATCCCGATGGCGAAGTAATGCATATACTGGACATTGAACAAAGCAGTGATTCAACCCTCTGGATAGCTTGCTCCAATGGCTTGTATCATTTTAACCCAATTACCGAAAGCTTTGTATCACATTACACTCACAATCCAAAAGATATGAATAGTCTGCCTGGTACAAAAGTAAGTTCAATACATATAGCACAAAAAGGTGGACTATGGCTGACTACCAATCAAGGCTTATCCTACATGACGATAAATAACTCCAATGAGGTTACGTTCTTAAATCATATCATCAAAAAAAAGAATGGACAGCCGTATATCAACTTTACAGATTTATATGAAGATGGTGATGGACTGATTTGGATTGGCTCGTATGAAAACCATTTGATTAGATTCAATCCCTTTACCAATGAGGTTGAGGAATTTACACTCTTACCCAAACACAAAGCCAATAATTTTAAGTTTATACAAAAAATATTTGCCGAGAATGACAAATATCTATGGCTGGCTACACTGGGCAGTGGTGTCCTGCGATTTAACAAATCCTCTGCCAACGTTGAGCAATTCACATACAATCACACTGCAATTAATTCCCTAATTCACACTGACATATATGCCATATCTCAAGATAATTTAGGCAATATTTGGCTGGCCACATGGAATGGCGTTGATGTTACTGAATCTTCCAACGAACGGTTAAACAAACCACATTTTACCCATTACAACTGGAATCATCCTCAATTTAGAGATAAGTTAGAGAACAGAACAAGTGCATTGTTCTTTGATAGCTCTGGAGTTATGTGGATTGGAACTTTTGGTGGTGGTGTAGTGAAAGTTAACCTCGGTCATCAGAATTTCAGAAGAGTTAACTTTGATTCTTCACCAAAGCAAAACCACTTGGAAATAAAAGATATCGTTGAAGATGAAAGTGGGTATTTATGGGTATCGACCTGGCATGGTGGAATAAAGAGAACCACAGCACAAACCGGAGCAATAAATACGAACGAATTTAAAGAGTTCCTGCATAGCGATAGGCACTCTAACTCCATTGCTTCAAATGTTGTGGTAGCAAGTGCCAAGGATGAAGATAACAACTTGTGGTTTGCTCATGAAGGCAGTGGTTTGTCTTTATATAATGCAAAAACGGAAGACTTTACTAATATTTTGACTAACACTAAAAAAAATGGTACCCAGCCGAAAATTAAAGACATTTACATCGATTCGAAACATAGATTCTGGATTGGCACTAACAATGGCTTAGTCTTTTATGATAGAAAAGAAGATCTTTTTCATCGAGTTACAAGGCAAACAAAAGCAAAACTAACACTTAATTCTAATTATATCAGAACCATACTGGAGGATGCTGAAGGTAATATATGGATTGGCACAAATAATGGTCTCAATAAATTAATTTATCACGAACGTGACTCTTTTCGTTTTAATCACTTTAATGATATCTATACACCAATAGAACAGCTAAAAAGCAAGGAAGTTTGGTCCCTTTATGAAGATTCTTCCGGAACAATCTGGATTGGTTATCGTGGTGGTTTAGGTAAGTATATTCCTATGCAAGGGAAACTCCGGTTTTATACCAAACGCGATGGTTTGTGCGATAACTTTATCACATGTATTACTGAGGACTCGCAAGGCCATTTGTGGCTCGGCACTGACTCCGGCATTGCGCGTTTTAATAAACAAAATGAATCGTTTACCAATTACTACATTAATAACAACAATCGCACTGCCTACACTGATTCTAAGGGCAATATCTATTTTGGAAACAACCGTGGCTTATTAGTTTTTAATCCTGAAAGGTTTGTTAAAAATGAATTTATTCCACCAGTCGTTATTTCAGACCTTAAAATTAAAAACATATCGGCATCTACTAAACAAGCAAATAATAAACCAGTTATAGAACAATCGATAAGCTATACAAGAGAATTGACAATAAAACATACAGAGAATAATTTTACACTCGAATTCATAGCCTTATCATACCTTCATCAGGAGAAGAATAAATATGCCTACCGCCTTAAAAATTTTGATGACAATTGGGTTTTTACCGATGATAAACGGCGGTATGTAACATACAATAACCTCAGACCTGGCGATTATATATTTGAGGTAAAAGCATCAAATAACGATGAAAAATGGAATAGCGTACCCACAACTATTAAAATAACAATATTGCCTCCGTGGTGGGGCACTTGGTGGGCCTTTACACTTGAAGCGATTCTATTATTCGTTTTTATATTTGGTATTTTTAGGTTACGACTAAATCGTTTAATAAAACAGCAGCAGCACGACCTGCAGCAAACTGAATTGAAAAACAACCTTAAGATTGCTCGAATTAAGCACAAAAAAGAGCAGGAGCTTAGCACTATGAAATCGCGATTTTTTATGAATATATCGCATGAAATCAGAACACCATTGACGCTAATTACTGCACCATTAAAAGACATCATTCAATCGCAACAACTACCAACAGGTTTAAAACAACGCGTTATTTTAGTTAATAAAAATGCTGAAAAACTATTGACTCTGGTAAATCAATTGCTTGATTTAAGAAAAATTGAAACTCAGGAAATGAATACTTTTGCCTCGAAAAATAATATCGTTCCATTTGGCAAAGCAATTTTCAACTCATTTAAAGATTTAGCAAGATTAAATAAGATTGAGTATACTTTTATTTGTCAAAACCAATCAATTAGGTTGTGGTATGACACCAGAAAAATGGAGACGATCATAACTAATATCCTCTCTAATGCTTTTAAATATACACCTCAGGGAGGAAGTATTACTATGGAGGTTCGCCTTTCATTGCCAGATGATAAAGCTTTAAAGCATTGTCAAATCATTATTAAAGATACCGGTAAAGGCATCGGTCAAAAACACATTGAAAAAATATTTAACAGATTTTACCAGGTTCCTGATGCACAATCATCTGTAAAACCAGGAACAGGTGTTGGACTTGCGCTTGTTAAAGAACTTGTTGAACTTCACAAAGGCCAGATAAAAGTTAAAAGCTCAGTCAATAAAGGCTCCGAATTCACATTAAGTTTTTTATTGGGTAACAAACATTTTACGGAGAAAGAGTTGTCAGATACTGAAAGTAACGATCTAGTTACGTTAGAACAAATTCCAGACACCCCAACCAGCACGAATATGATTTCTGGAACTAGAAGCGAGAACAACAGTGATAACCAGCTGATGCTATTGATTGAAGATAATGATGACATTCGAAGTTACATTAAAAGTATTTTTTCAACTAACTTTAATGTTATAGAAGCTACAGATGGCAAAGAAGGAGAAAGATTAGCATTAAAACACGTTCCCAACATCATAATTTGCGATATTATGATGCCAATAAAAAATGGCATAGATGTATGTCAAAGCCTTAAGGTTGATAATAAAACTTCGCATATTCCAATTATTCTTTTAACAGCTAAATCAGCTGATGCGGATAAACTAATTGGGTTAGAACATGGTGCCGACGATTACCTGACAAAACCATTTGATACAGAGATGCTAATAGCACGTGTTAATAACCTCGTTAACGCAAGACAGAAATTAAGAGAACACTACAGTAAAAAAGTTACCATAGAGCCAAGCGAACTGGAAGCAACACACCATGAAGAAGAATTTTTACAAAAGGTAATTAAGCATATTGAAGACAACCTGCAAAATCCTCTGTTTAGTGCCAAAACATTGGCAACCAACCTAAACATGAGTCAACCAAGTCTTTACCGCAAATTAAAAGCACTCACCGGCTTATCTATTGCCGAATTTATACGTTCTATTCGAATTAAACGAGCTGCACAGCTCATAGTACTAAAAAAATATACAATTACAGAAATCTCAGAACTAATAGGCTTCAGTGATACGGCTTATTTTCGCAAGTGCTTTGTCAAAGAATTTGGTATCACACCATCGGAATATAGCAAAACACATGGTTAACGATTACATGCAAAAGTGAAGAATCAAGAATAACCATTGTGTTATATTTGAAACTTCCGAATGAGTATACTCAGAAATAAAGCAACCCATAAATCCTGTTTATCAGATATTTGCAAGAACAACAGGTGATTTCATATACCAAATTTGAATAATTCATCCCCTGTCATTACTGACGAATTATTCGCCTTTCTTTAAAGAATTTACCACCTCAAACTGTTCGATACTGCCTTTACATTTGCCTCTGTTATTTGCTCGAAATGCAAATAGCGCTAATTAATCTATTTTAAGTAAAAACGATTTATTATGAAAAAATCATTACTATTTATTGCCACTCTTTTTGTGTGCGCAATGAGCTATGCTCAACCTTCTAAAGGTTACTCATTTAATAACGACTGGTCTTCTAAACTAACACTCCCAGGTGCTTCTTTAAGCACAGCATATGCTGATTTGCAGTCATTCACAATTGAATTCTGGTGGTTACGTGAAATTGCCGGAGTCAATCGCAAATTAATTGATTTTGGCTGGGATAGGGCTACAAATAAAGGATTTACCATTCAGATTTCCAACGATAATATGTTAGCCCTTGCAATAGGTAACTCAGTAGCTTACACTGATGCTGGTACAATTAACGATTTTAATAATCCAAAATGGGAACATTTAGCCTTCGTATTTGATGGACTAAACAAGACGATAAAACTATATGTTAATGGTGTTCTATCTGTTGAAAATGATCCTTCTACAAATCCTGCCCCAGATAAATTCCCTGGTAGTTTTGCAAGTAATTTTCAGATTTGTCATCAAGGGATGAAATGCAAAATGGCTGATATTCGTGTTTGGGGTGCTGTTTTGGATGAGTCAACCATCGCTAATAATTATCAGGATTACATTCCAATGAGTCATCCAAATATCTATGATCTTCTTCACAATTGGAAAATGAATGAAGAAGACGCCGATGACGTAAATAATGTATTAGATAGCGGTTCATCTAAAGTACATGGTACAATATCTGGAGCTGGTATTAAGTTCTTCAATAACACCCCCACAAGCATTTTTGATAATAAAAATAAAAAAGCCGACTTATACTACAACAATACCACGAAAACGTTACTCATAAAAAACGAATCGATTGGAGTTGGGAGCATACGCATTTATAGTTTAACAGGTACTTTGATTAAAGAAAAAACTATGGCTTTTAATAATTATCACACTAAAGTACCATTTACAGCCAGTACACCTGGAATATATATTGTTGAAGTAATTTCTAATGGAGAAAGAGCTTACAAGAAGATACTAGTAGAGTAAACCTTTATTTTTTCTTGCGAGAAGTACTTAGGCCTTCTCGCAATTTTAATCAGTAAAATTTAAATACCAAGCCTCTCGTTAATTGAAATAAATACAAGTAAATATCTATTACCTGTCGTCTTCTATAACCATTGATATTGAACTCCAACACCCTTAACATGAAAAAAAATCTAATCTTCATTCTTATAGCTTTAGCTTTTTTAACCGACATAAATAGCCAAACTAAAAATTTATGTCTGAGCTTTGATGGACTGCAAGAATCAAAAATTTCGTCCGGCAATGTGGCGGCATTGAACAACACCTCTGCTTTTACCATTGAGGCTTGGATACTTATCAATCAATGGAACGAAGGCGCTATACTTTTTAAAAAGGAGGGTGCAGACTGGAAAACTAAGATAAGTATGACGCTGGGGCCTGATGCCAGCAAACGTATCTATCTACATGTGTCAAATGGTACAAATACCTATATGGCCCTGGATAACTCGTCTATTTCTGTTAACAAGTGGCACCATGTCGCTGTTGTTTATAAGGGTGATTCAACAGAGCAGTTAACCGTTTTTATCGATGGTGAGCAGTCCGGCAATAAATGGTACTCTACCGTTAACAACTCCTTACCATCAACTACTCCTACTACTAATGGAAACCTGGAAATTGGCAGTCGATTTAATGGCCAAATCGACGAATTCAGAGTTTGGAATACATCCCTAACTGCTGAACAGTTAGATTTCAATAACACCATAAACAAATACCATCAATTGTATGATAAGCTCAAAGTTTATTATCGAGGTGATCAAGATCTTTTGACCAATATTTACGATTACACTGGGAACTACCACGCAAGAGCTTTTGGGAATGTTGCAAAAAATATTGTAAGCAACAATCCTAATTTTAAATACCGAATTGTCAGCAGTTACGTTCGCCAAAATCGCTTTCAAACAGGACAAATAAGCGATGAATATCTCCATAATAATAATGACCTCCTTTTTATTGGTACAACTACAGTAAAAAAAGATGGTGGTATCTATAACGAATACCCGGATAATGATGGTGTTCTTTCGAACGTTAATTATCTGGATCAATTTGATGGACGAAGTGGTGTGCTTCAGTTTAATGGGCAAAACTCAAAAGTTAATTGCGGTGAAGGGCTTCTATATCAGGCAGCCAATGTAGGAGCTAAGCAATTTACATTCGAAGCATGGGTATACATTGATGAATGGGTGGAGGGAAGCTTCATCTTCCATAAAACACTGGACTGGCTTAATAAAACATCGCTTAGTTTAGGAACTGAAGCCAGTAAATCTATAAACATCCACGTTAACAACGGAACCAATACCTACGCTGTTGCAGATAATAAATTATCGACCGGCAAATGGCATCACATTGCGGTAGCTTACAATGGAAGCGCCGGCGCATTTAAGCAATTTGAGATATGCATTGATGCTGTACCTGTTAAGCACTGGTTCAACAGAAATAATGGTTTAGTTGCTACCAATTGCCCCAAAATTGAAGGGGACTTTATTATTGGTGAAAATTTTAAGGGTAAAATCGATGAAATCAGATTGTGGAAAATAGCACAAACACCTGAAGCAATTACCAAGTTAATGTATAAAAAAGTACCAAGTCATTGGTGGGAATACAGTTTATTAACAGGCTATTGGCAAGTAAACAACCGCATCACACCAGCTAAAGATATAAAAAACATCAAATATGACTTACAGCGATTAAAACAAGCTGTGAAAGAGCTGAGCGATGTTCAAGTGCGTTTTAGCATTATGGGCAAAGAGCAATGGAAAGAAATGATCAAAACATCGGCGACACGTGAAACTTTTGCTAATAATGTAAAAACAATGGTTGAAACCTATGAGTTGGATGGTATCGATCTGGATTTTGAATGGTGTGAATCGCCAGATGAGTGGGCCAACTATAGTAAAACGATTGAAGCAATTGATGCTGTTTTACCGGCTGACAAATGCCTGAGCGTTTCCTTACATTCATTCTTTTATAAGCTTAGCCAGCCTGCAATTGACGCTTGTGACTTCATTTCCATTCAAGTATACGGGCCACAAAACCATCTGTTTCCCTACGAACGGACAGAACAGGATTTTCAAACAGTAACCAATTATGGTATACCTGCCAATAAACTGGTGATAGGCTTACCGTTTTATGGCAATGCAGCCGACCATACAGAAGTTGGTTACAATACGGTTTTAAAGCAAATCCCGGATATTAATCCAGAAGCTGACGAAGCTGAAATAATAATGAATGATCAGCTTCAGAAAGTCATATTTAACGGCCAGAAAACAATCATTAAAAAAACACTATTTGCTCGCAATAATAATTGTGCAGGCGTTATGTATTGGGATTCAGCCACTGATTTAGATTATAATAACTCAAAATGTTTACTCCGAGGATTAAATACCATTATCAACGCCAATGTTGATTCTACGATTACTCAGCTAGAGTTAAAAGGAACAAACCAGCCAACAAGTATTACTAACATTGATAATAACAATCTAACTATTTATCCCAATCATGCTAACCAATCTTTTAGTATTGATTCAGCAAGTTCTATTAAACAAGTACGAATCATTAACCAAAACGGCGAAACGGTTTTTAACCGACATTATTCAAACGTTAATCATATCAGCAATATTAATGTTTCTGCATTATCTGGCGGTTTATACATTGTAAAAGCTACACTCAATGAGGGAAAAGCAGTTTCATCAAAACTAATGATCAATCATAATTGAAGATAGCTACAAAACCACTATTACACGACTAACCTTACCATATTCTATATTCTACAACGAATACAATTATACACGATACGTTAATCAATTAATAAAATAAAATCATGGTGAAGTTTGTATTAATAGTTGCAGCCCTGTACGCCTGCATTATCTCATCCTCGGCCAAAGTACCGCTTACTGAATACTTGATGCCTGTGCCAAAACACATTTCGTGCAACGAAGGTAATTTGGGAATCGTAAAAGGTCGCATGCTTATATCTCCAGAAATAAAGGATGCCAGAATTACTAACTTAGCAAGAAAAGTTAAACAGCAATTATCTGACATTGGCATATCATGCGAATTAACTCATCAATTGGCTAATGGTGAAAAGCCTTTACTTGAGTTAGCCATTTTGAATAAGAAGGATGCTCCAACTCAAGGATACAAAATTGATATTGATGCGTCTGGCATTCGTTTAACAGGTAATGATGTGAAAGGACTTAATAACGGCATTAAAACCTTGGAACAAATCATTGACTATGCCAAGCAGTTTGGTGCCATTCCGCAATTGCATATTGAAGACCATCCGGATTATACCAATCGTGGTATCATGCTTGATATCAGCCGCGATAAAGTTCCAACTTTAACCACTCTTTTTAAATACATCGACCAATTTGCTTCTTGGAAAATTAATCAGGTTCAGTTGTATACCGAGCATACCTTTGCCTATCAAAATCACGAAAAGGTATGGAAAGGTTACTCGCCTTATACTGCTGAGGATATAATTGCCATTGATGCCTATTGCCATGCTAACTTCATTGAATTGATTGCTAATCAGAACTCTCTTGGGCACATGGAAAAGTGGTTTGACCACAAAGAGTATCAACACTTGGCCGAATTAGTACATGTGGTACCTAATGGCGAAAGACATGAAAGGAAACGGACGACATTTAATCCGGTAGATCCAGGCTCACTGGAGCTAGTCAATGGGTTATATGATGAACTACTACCTAACTTCCGTTCAAAGAGTGTAAATATTGGAGGTGACGAACCATGGGAACTTGGTTATGGTCGCTCAAAAGAAGAATGTGATAAACACGGCAAATCAGAAGTCTATCTGTCATACATGTCTGAAATCACACAAACGCTGAATGACAAAGGCTATGAACCACAAATGTGGGCTGATATCATTTTAAACTACCCTAAAGATTTACACCGTCTTCCTGATAACATCACATGCATGGTATGGGGTTATCGTTATTGGTATCCGTTTGATAAAAATTGCGAGAAAATGAAAAAAGCTGGCGTACCATTCTATGTTTGCCCAGGAACTTCCAGCTGGCGATCATTTATAGGACGTTTGCCCAATGCCCTTGAAAACCAACAGAAGGCAGCCATAGCCGGAAAACAACACGGTGCCATCGGTTATTTAAACACCGACTGGGGGGATCATGGGCATTGGCAACCGTATGCTATTAGTTATCCTCCGCTGATGTACGGGGCCGCTTTAAGCTGGAGTGTTAACGAAAACATGGAACTAAACATTGAGCAAGCTGTAGCTAACCATGCTATTGAAAGTGGCAATAAAGAAATAGCTCATCAACTTATAGAACTGGGGCATGTTTATAAACTGTACGATGAAGACCTAAGAAGGTATGTTAATACGTTTTATGAAATGCTATTACAACCTGACAGCCTGCTTACAACAGAGCGATTTGCTCATGTCAACCTCAAAAAAACACACAAGGTTATAGATAAATTAACCACTATCATCAAGGTGCTCGAAAACTGTAACAAATACAATCAGGAAGATGAGTTGCTGGCAAAAGAACTTATGGTGGCTGCCCAATTTGCAAAACATACAGCATTGCAGGCAAAGGCAAGACTTACTTTACATGATAATAAAATATCAAAGGCCTCAGATAAGGTAAAATATGATTTGCAAAGTGATTTAAAATCAATCCTGCACGATTATCAGCTCCTATGGCTTGAGCGTAACCGTCCGGGTGGCTTACAGCAAAGTTTAGAGAAATTTAAGCCAGTAATGGATGCTTACACCATTAACTAATTTCTCGCTTAATTAAAAATACCAATACAAATGAAACACATTAAATACAACAGAAACCTCAAGTTAGTACCATTCATTCTCATCGCTTTGCTTTTATCGGCCTGCTCTTCTAAAAAGGCCAACTTAGTGGCAAAAAAACCTAACATCATCATGTTTTTGGTTGATGACATGGGTTGGCAGGATACATCGGTACCATTTTGGACTGAGAAAACCCCTTTGAATGAAAAGTACCATACACCAAATATGGAAAAATTAGCTGCCAATGGAATGAAGTTTACACAAGCTTATGCCTGTGCTGTCTGCTCCCCTACACGTGTTAGCTTGATGAGCGGAATGAATGCTGCACGTCACAAGGTGACTAACTGGACCTTAAAGCGTAATGCCGGTCCTGATGCAAAAGATGATGTTTTGGATTTTCCTAAATGGAATGTAAATGGAGTTCAAGCCTGTGACTCTATTGAAAATACAGTAGCTGTTACTCCTTTACCGCAGGTATTAAAGGAAAATGGTTATTATACCATTCATTCAGGTAAAGCACATTTTGGAGCCATTGGTACACCATCTGAAAACCCAATGGCATTAGGTTTCGATGTTAATATTGCTGGTCATGCAGCGGGGGCACCAGCTTCCTTTCAAGGTTTAAAAAACTTTGGACATGATAAAAATGGGAAACCAATCAATCATTGGGCAGTTCCAGGATTGGAAAAGTATCATGGAAAAGACATCAACCTGACTGAAGCATTAACCATTGAGGCTAAAATAGCCATGGACAGTGCACTAAACAAAGAGAAGCCTTTTTTCCTATACATGTCGCATTACACCGTTCATATTCCAATTGAGGCTGATAATCGTTATTACCAAAAATACCTTGACAAAGGTCTTGACAATGTCGAGGCCAAATACGCTTCAATGGTGGAAGGTATGGATGCTAGTTTAGGAGATTTAATGAATTACCTGGAAGAAAAGGGAATTGCCGATAACACCATCGTATTATTTATGTCAGATAATGGCGGCCTTAGCGCTCACGATAGGGGTGGTGTATTGCACACTCAGAACGCACCCTTAAAAAGTGGAAAAGGCTCGGCCTACGAAGGTGGTATTCGAGAACCCATGCTCGTTAAATGGCCTGGTAAAGTGAAGGCAGGCTCTGTTTGTAACGATTACTTAATGATTGAAGATTTCTATCCTTCAATTCTTGAGATGGCAGATGTTATCGATTACCAAACTAAACAAACAATTGATGGCCTTAGCTTCGTACCCATGTTATTACAAAATGGTAACACCAGCAATAACCGCGCTCTGATATGGCACTATCCAAATAAATGGGGTCACAGTGGTCCTGGAATTGGTACATGTAGTACAATCAGGGAGGATGACTGGAAGCTGATTTACTGGTATAAAACTGGCAATTTCGAATTATATAATATTAAAGAGGATATTGGAGAGACCAATAATCTTAACTCATCCAATCCAGATAAAACCCATGAACTGGCAAAAAAACTAGCTGACTACTTACGTAGCGTAGAAGCTCAACGACCTAGTTTTAAAGAAAGTGGAAAAGAAGCTTTATGGCCTGACGAAGTGTTTAACTAAAACAAACAGAAAAAGACTAAGATAAAAAATTACAATAGCCCTTATTGATAACCATTAGGGGCTATTTTTTTCAATGTCGTCTCTTTTTTCGTTTCCAATATCTTCAATTGTACAATCTGCTTCTTCTGTTTCATTATTGAACTTTTATTGGTTTATAAAATAGGAATTCATCTCTTAACTTTTATACCAATCTGTCCAAATTAAGCTGAAGACCTACACCATTAATAAAGCCAGTTTATGAGACTGTCAATGACAATGTTTGTTACGGAGGAATTAAATGTCTCACCAAACAGTGGTTTCATAAAACTAAAATCGCTTCCATTTTCGTCTTTGCTGGTGATTTTTAATACTTTTTCTTTTATTGCTGCCCTTTCCTCTCTGCCAATCCTGATAATTCAAAAGCTCTATCATAAACTGGTAGTTCAGCTTTTCCCAATAACTCCTGCTTTGTTTTTCTTGATATGATTTTGAGGGATTCTGTACTTTATCCATGGCTTTAACTGCTATATATTCTAAGTGTGACTGTATTGCCTTTTTAACTGTTTTTTGCTCCTTAACATCAAACTGAGATGCCAGTTGGTTGTATATTTCACAAGCTTCTAAATCCAGCTCTTTTAGAACTATTTTTCTATTCTCACCATTATTCAAAACTGATTTTTCTATATCAATTAAAGCCTCAACACCAGCATAATTTGCCTGCTGCCTCTGCTCTGTTAATTCCCGAATGATTCCATAAAACCGATCATTACTGAGGGTAAATTGCTGCAAACGCATCTTATTTTTCTTCAGCAAAAATTGGGCATCAACTACTGTCTTATCCAAGGGCGAATAGATGTTTATATTGCCATTCTTTGTGAGTTTGTAGGGTAATAGATTGTGCTTGATAAAAGCCTCTCGTAATTCTATATTAGTGTAGAATCGATAACTTTTATTCAGCTCCTTAAGTATCCGTTCTGTCTTCAGTTTCAATTCTTGTTGTAGTTGTTCATTGGTTTCAGATGTTAGAGTGTCTTTTAAGTTCGGTGATTCTTTAAATTGGGATAATGAAATAGGATGGCGTAAGGTTCGTCCATCCTGGTCCTTAACTAATATAGATTGCCCTTGCTCTGATTGATAGAGTTCCAGGTTAAAAGCTTTAAGTATATCCAGGTATTCTTGCTGGTTAGCGACATTGGAACGATTCAGAAGTTTAATTACCTGCTGAATACTTTCATGCATATTAGTATTGTTAACAGTTGGTATCAGTTGTACCTTCTCAGGCTTTATTTTACTTGTTTCCAATTGATATCGTTGCTGCAACTCTTGTATAAACTGACTAACTTTTCGTTTTTCGTTGCTGTCACTAATCTTCTTTCCTGTATTTGCATCAATGCGGGTAGATACAATATGAAAATGCGTGCGCTTTAAATCTGCATGTTCATACACAAAATAAGGCTGATGGCCATAGCCCATGTTTTTCATAAAGGCATCAATTTCTTTTTTAATGCCAGCTTTTGTTAACTTTTCGAGTTCCTTTGGCGTTGGGTTGACCGATACATGAAAACACTTATTTCGACAACGTGTATTACCGTTTTCGATGGCTAATAATTGCTCCAAGCGTTGAGATTGGGAATAAACAAAAGGTGTCAATTCATTGGTATTCCTGCTATGAAGAAATCGGGCATGATCCTCCTCCACCTTTTGCTCATTATAATAGAAGGCATCTTTTGTTGATTCGGTCTGATGAATTTTTATCACCATTGTTTTATTTGATTTTTCGAAGGTGCTCTCCCAAAACCTGATAGCAACTTTTCAATTGCTCAAAACACGCTTTGAAGGTTTGCTGGTCATCTTCAGTTAATACATAGGTATTGTACGCATTGAGCTTATGAGCTATCTGATTGAGATTGGTGCCTATCTTCGTCAGGTTATAATCCATCGTTTTAAATATCCGGATGTAATCATCACTGACAGTAATCCGTTTTGCCAAGCGTTTTTTCAAAAGGCGTTCACGGGCATAATCACTGATGGAGTTGTATTTCTCCTGATTGACGCTTTCTAGAATCTGTTTCTTTTCCGTTGTAGTTAGGTGTATCTTAAACTGAATCGTGCGTCGCTGCTCCTTGGATTTTTTGTGTGCCATCAATAATAATTTCTTAATTTTTAGCTCTGTTTTATTTTAGTCCCACCGGGCAAGTACTTTCGTTTTTTAGGCACTAAAAAACACATCTTGCATCCACTTCGTAAGAGTCATTTCTTAATTCTCTTTTCAGAGAGAATCAGCATTAAAAAAGGAAAAGCAAACGTTTCTACTTTTCCTTTTCCGACAATGAATTAGCGATAATCAGCCACCCACTTTGGCAATTTTTCCTTGCTTCTGTGTTTCGGATTTTTCTTGCTTCTGAGTCGCCGCTTTCTCCTGTTTGAAATTGCTAAAACCTATGTTACGCTCAGCCGGGTTAATCTGAAGTGTTGCTGAGAATTTCTTATCATTGCGTCCGGTCATGCCTTTGAGTTGCACTTTCTCCCCGTTGGATAACTTTTCTTTCTGAGCATCTGTCAGAGTAACACCCTTGATTTTATCGGCCACCTGGATATTCTTTTGCTTCAGCGGAATAATCTCATGGGTCTTGGCATCGATGCCGATGTAATACTTATCCTTCTTGCCATTAAAATCCTGCAGCTCGATGGCTTTGCCAATGTTTTTATCCTGCAGCAAGGCCGCTTTTTCTTCTTTGGAGAATGCATGCCCCATAAAGCTATCCGGGATGTGTAATCGTTGAATGGGATGAATGCGTACCTTCATCTCGCCCTCTTCCTTTTGAAGACGAATCTTAGCCGGAATGCGGTAGTTCTCATCGTTAATCTTTGCACTGACCGTGTACAGCTTCTGGGAGCGAAAACCATTCAGGAAGTCGGTCAGTTCTTTCTTCTCCATCTTATCGACAAAGTCGCGTTTGATGCCCATTTTTTCGAGTTTCTCCAGGGGCACTTCATTGAGTCCATAACGTGTTTTTTGTTCCATCATTTCTATATTTAAGGGGTTAATAATTGTCTTTTTTAGCTCGGTCGCATCCGCTGCTGACAGATTTCCTGGATGTCATTGTGGATGCGCAGTCGGTTCCCTTCCATCACTTGCTCTTTATCATCAAAGTGGTAGTAGTCGGGCATACTTAGTTCTTTTTGAGTATTGATAAGACTTGGTTTAATAAGTGCGTTAAAGCTTTTTTTGGGGATGGGCTGTTCAAAACTATCGGCTACCTGCCCCACCATATAACCTTGTGGCAGTGTAGCTATCTTGCCTTCCGGCACCAGGTAGTCCATTTGGGTGGAGATGGTGGATGACTGAGTAGCCCGGTTGATACTCACCGATTGGCGTTCTTGCAACACTTTCCCCATACGGCTTTGGATGTATCGGGCTGTATCACCTGTGGCCTGACCGGAAAACACATTGCCTATATTGGTCAGGATGGCATTGGCCGCTTCTTTGCCGTAATCCCGCACCAATTGGTCAATGGTTTGGATACCCAGAAGAGTTGATATCTTATTGCTCCGTGCGGTGGCTATCAAGGTATCCAAACCTCTAAAGTAAATGGTAGGTAGCTCATCAAAAATAAGAGAAGAAGGCCGTTGCCCTTTCTTATTGATGATTTTCAGCATGCGCGTGATAAACAGGGACAGCACGGCTCCATAGATTTCAATGCGCAAAGGGTTATTGGCCAGGCAGAGCACCTTGGGTGAATCGGGATTATTAATATCCAGAGTAAAATCATTACCTGAACATATCCAGTAAATTTCTGGGGTGATGATTTTTGAGATGGCGATCTTCAGACTGCCCAACTGGCCTTCCAACTGTTCACTGGCTCCTCGTTGATGAGCATTGATAAAAGGGTTGATGATATTCACCACATCCTGCTCGGTGGCCATGATTTCAAAGAGGTCATCATAATCCAGTTGCAAAAGTTCAATGGCATGGGGCAAGGTGCAGAACTTCCCTTCTTCATAGCGTTTTAAAAACCAGATAACAGCGGCAAAGAAGGTCACTGCTGACTCGGAAAAGAACTCCCCTTGTTTGCGTATCCACTCTCGGTTCAGGTTATACAGAACAGTTCTTGAAGCTTCGAAGGCATCAATGGGGCTATCCATCAGTTCTGGCGCCAGTGGGTTGCAACGCAGACTCTTGGTGATATCATCCAGGTTGATCACACAAAACTGCGTGTGTACCGGCAATAGACCATTGACTCTGCCTCGTTGGTATTGCGTATAGGCCAAGGCTGATAAATCAGGGTATTTAAAGTCATAGACGCACATGGAAAAACCTTTTCGAAGGTGTTGCGAGATAAAAGGCTGTACCACGCCAAATGATTTACCGGAGCCGGGCGTCCCAATCACCATGCTGGCACGAAAGGGATTGACCACATTGATCCAGCCCTGACGACGTTTGTCGTTGTAGATATACTCACTTTGTAGGTTTACGGAGTAGTCGTTACTTCTAAGCGCTTCATCCTGCCAAAAGCTTTCGTTGCCAGTATTAAAGCGGTCTTTCATCAGGTTGACACTAATAAGCTTGCTCACATTATCAAAGCCCACATTCACCATCACAAAAGCGATGAGGGAAGTCAATAGGTAAGCCAATACGTAGTCCGGTAAAAAGTACAGACTCCCCCAATAAATGCTTAAGCCGGATAGAATCTGTAAAACAATGGTCGCTACTTTGAGCTCCGGTTCTTTCTGTGCTTTGGTGCCCATGCAGGTAATTAGCAACATGCCCAGGGTTAATAGTTTGGATGGAATAATTTCTGAGAGAAAGGTCAGTTGCATCAACCTTGTGAATACAAACTCCAAACCCACTAAATAGAAGTCCTGTGCCACAAAAAAGTCCATGCAGGTCAGGTAAAAAGACAGCAAGAGCAAGAAGTAGCTGATAAAGCGAAAGGCTTCATGCAGGCGAATCAGTTGGTTTCCTTCTGTTTGTGACATGGTGTTTGTTCTGTTTTTAGATTACTGTTTAATTTGGGTATTTATGGCTGTCATGCCTGACTCATCAAAGTGCCTTGGCTTTATCAATGGCTTTTCGTCCAAACCTAAGACTAAGGTCACGGCCGGTAAACCCAGACACTTGCTCCCGCAGGCTTATTTCCACCTCTTTGTGTTTGGGAATGGAGAAGCTTTTAAATACCAATACCAGCGTTTGTGTTTTCTGCGGTTGAATGCTTAGTTCGGATGATGATGTACGGATAGGCTCGATGCCATATTCCTGCACATTGGCCGCCTTCTTAGGCTTTTTATCACGCATCAATAGGCTTGGGACCTCTGTATTATAAATCAGATTGGAGTGGTTAAAAATGGTGAGCCTGACAAAGAGCAAACCCTGTCGAACGCGTATATCATCCAAGGATAGTTCAATACGGTGCTTTTTAAGGCTTTGAATTGGCCTATTACTTGCTTGTTGAATCTGTAGCTGGTGCATGCAGGCCAACAGTTGATGCAAGGGCATGTTGGTATTGGGCTGTTCTTTTAGTCCCTCCCCTTTAAAGTCATAGAGTTTAAGCTGCAAAGGGCACTGACTGTTGTAACTGACTTGAAAAGCATACAATTGATTGCCGCACACAAGCGTTAGTGAAGTACTATCTGCAAATGTTTCAACGGCTTTAATGCGCAGCACATGTGGATAGTCAGGAACTGGCTCAGCCATTAGTTTGGCATGACTGCCTACTTGCACATAACTCACCGCTACCGGACATAGTAGATGAACCGTTGAGTGTTCAGCTACCTGAATGTGATTTTGGGCCTTTAGGCTGATAAATAGGGACAGTAGCAGTATTGTAATAATCGGCGTTTTCATTGTTGTAGTTTTTAATAGGATTAATCATTTTTTAGAATCAGCACAGTATTTTTCCGGAGGTAGACACGCTTTAGTTTGACGCGTTTAATCATGGTCTTACTCAGGTCCGCCGCAGCACTGACACCCATATAAGACAAGGGATTATCCGATGGCGTCATCAAAATGGATGGATTGACATCTCCAGCGACGTCTTTGTAAACTCTGAGATTGACATTATCCGGGACATAAAGGCCACGAATACCATCCAGGTCATAGGCACTTAAACTGACTGGCAAAAATTCATCCTGATAAGGCACACTGCAAACCAATAGCTGCAGTCGTTCATTATCTGTTTTGCAAAGGCCATAAATCAAAGTGCCTGTAGGGATGATTTTCCCATTGATGTATGTATCGTTTAAGAGGCGCAGCATCACCCGGTTTCCGCTTAGCACTTTGCTGTCTTCTACCACTTGTGCTTTGATACTGGAGCTTAGCAATTCTCTTGGTTCAAAACCACCGCTGGATAAGATTTGGACTTCAAAAAAAGTTTGTTTTTGAGATTGCTGATTCACGATGATTTGGGCCTGATGCAGTTGCCGACTTAAGGAATCGTTTTGCTGCATCAGTCGTTCATGTGCATCTACCAGCTCAGTTAATTCTTCCAACTCAATGCTTGAACCATCACCCATGCTCACTTTTGAGGGTGATGTTCTCTTAATGGTTTGTTTTCTTACTTGACGTCTTACTGAGTTGCCTGATATTTGAGAATGCGTTTTAGTTGCCTCACTTAATGATTCTTCCCTCTTTTGATGGATGCCTTGCGTTTGATTTTGCAGAGCTTGTCTGGATAATTGTTCTTGTCTTTTCACATGAGCCAGCAAGACTTCATTCACATTCACTGCTGGCACCTTTTCCGTTACTTCCAATGGCGTTAATACCTGTGTGGTGTCAATATTTAGCTTGACAGGCTTTTGTGGTTCTTCAGCTGATATCTGCTCATACGCTTCCTGCTTATCCATTATGGCAATGTTACGATTGGCATCAGGCAGCTGATAGTTGGCACCGCCATTATCATTAGGAGTTGTTTGCTTGTTCTGTCCACTCGCACCGCCCAGAATATAGAATATCAGCACGACAAAGGGCAAGAGTCCCAGCGGCAGGATAAAGAGTGCTTTGTTTGTTTTAATCTGCGTTTTCATGGATGTGTTGGTTTAATAGTTGTTCAAAGGAATCGACAGGCATGGAATAAGGGCTGTTAGATAATTGTGTGCTATCGACTTCTAGCGAATCACTTACTATGCTTTTCCCAGTTATCTTCATTACTTGATGCGCCATCCGTAAGTGGGATTTCATAAACGACAGCAGGTAGAGCGTAAAGAGTGTGCCCAGAATGGCTATCCATTTGACTTTCCGCCTATGCTGACTGAGGCCTTTATCCTGCTGGTCTACTTTTTGAATCAGGCGTTTTACCTTATGCTTAATATCAGTCTTCATGGTATTTTCTTTATGGTTATTCTTAAAAATTAGCTCGTCTGGTGGTTTGCAAGTCACTGTTATCTTCAATCACCCAGCCTTCGATTAAAAAGCCATGGGTATTGTTATCGGTCCTGGAGATGTTTCGAAGCTGTCCCCTGCATATCAATTGACGGATGGTGGTATTGGATTTACGCACGATCTTCTGCTTGCCGTAATACTTAAAGCGATAGGGATAGGTGGAGAAATCCACTGTCACAGAGTCGCTCTGCAGGGTCATGCTGATATCTGAGGCTATCACCCGGTTATACAGGTTATTCTCCTTGAAGGTGCGATACTGCTTCATGGCACTTTTATCTGCCAGATAAAGAGCTTCCCGAATGTTGCTTTCGATATAGGCCTTGTCCGGCTCCAGGGTAAAGAACAGCTCATGAAAGCGCTTGACATGATGACGGGCTTCTGCCGAGCGGTTCTCTGAGATATCTGCTCTCAATGCCAGTAAGAGGGATTGCCCGTTATCCAATACATAGATTTTCTGGCGCGACTGCTTCACCAATTGCAGTGATGTCACATAAGTATAAATACCTGCCCCGATGGACAGGATGGTGGTCACCAGCAGTACATAAACAGTGTAACGAAACTGGCGTTGGATATGGATGAGTTGTTTCATCTTTTAGATTAATAGATTCTTAGATATTAGACATTTAGAAGTTTGAACGCAGAGACACTGAGACGCAGAGGTTTTTATTCCTTATGAGCATTTCTCCAGGTTTTACACTCCCTTTTCCCATCATGTAAATCAATGATTGGCCGGGGCGCCTCGCCCCTACTTTAGCGCACCTTTGGAGACGGCCATCATGGCGGCGGTGCGAAGCATTCGTCCACCTCCTGTGTTGGTGCCTGAAGCATTAACCACCCAGGTAGCAATTTTAGGTACCATCACCAGCCCACAGATACCACATACCGGCACAATGAGGCCAGACACAAAAAAGAGGGAAGACTGGTACATGCCCATGGAATTAATCAGGTTAATTTCAAAGTCCAGCACGTAGATAAGCAGGTGCTGTGTCAAGGACAGGATGATTAAGGCAATGGGCAGATAAAGGTTCACATTGATAAAACGGGCTATCCACTGCAGGTAGCTATCCTGAAAACCATCAAAGATGGATACTGCAAACACCAAAGGGCCAAAAATGACCAAGAGCACACAGAAGATGGTGCGCAAAAAGGCAATGAGGTAGACCACCACTTCAAAGGCAACTTCGGTGACCTGCCGCAACCCTTCCATGATGTAATAACTGATTTGGTTTCTCAGGGCACGTCCACTCACAATGTTATAGGTGGTGAGCAGCACGTTGATGCCTTTATCCCAGAGGTCGGCTTCTTTCTCTTCGTTTTCCATAAAAAGTGGCAGGTCGGTCATCAGGATGGCCCTTTGCTTCTCCTGCAGTTTTTCACTCACCAGTGGCTGCTGCCCGCTGTATATTTCTTCCGAAAGGTTCGTCAGCCCTTGCGTAGGCACTAACAGAACCTGAATAAAAGCACCCCAGAAGGTGATGACCAGTACAAGGGCAAAAGGCCTTAAGAGCGGTAGTATCATAATGGGGTTGTCAGCTATCAGCTGCTCAAAGATGCGCTTGGCGATATACAAAAAGGCCGCTATGCCGCCTATGGCTCTGGCCATATCCACCAACAAGCGCGCATGGTCAATGCCTATTTGTATCAGACTATCGGTGAATTCAAAGAAGTTTTCAATATTCATGGTGCTGGTGTTTTTAGTTTACTTGCTATTGAGATGGCCTTTTTCAGCAGCATTTAGGATATTATAAACTGCCTAAGAAACTTAGACTAGAAGTCCATGGCTGACTCTGCTGTTGATAACTCGCGATTTTATGTGCTGTATAATGAATGGTGCCCGTGAGTTGTCGAAGGGACTGATTAATGTCTGCCATGGCTTGTACTTTACCCCCTTGTTCAGCATCCAGCTGATTAATTAACAGCAATTCTTCCAGATAATTCTGAATATCTCGTTCAAAGCCTTCAGTGATGTCTTCCGAAACATTAGCTTGTTTAAGTCCATCCAATGCTTGAATGGCCTCGTAGAAAACAGCACTTGTTTGATAGATATCGGGTAAGGCAGTTAGTCGACTTTGTCGCAAGACATCCTCTATGCCTTGATGAATGAGCTGATTTACTTGGATGCCACTCACCTCTTCCATGGATTTTTGAAGAGCTTCTTTATCAATGTTTTTTAGCACCAGTTTAAGCCCATCATAAAGCCCCATATTTAAATAGCTCTTGGCATCATAAACCGGTAATGAATTCAGATAGTAGTAATAGTGCGTTGGGTAGATACGTACAAAAAAGTGTGGTACGGGTGGTAGCCAGCCTTTCCAACAAACAAAGGACACAGGGTAGTCGTTGTTCATACGTGGATAACGGCCTTTCCACTTCTTTATGGCAAAAGCACTTTGAGCTTCAGTGAGGCTTGCGCATATGACTAATAGAAGTATTAATAGCGTGATTATATTCCTTATTCTCATAACTGATAATTTAATTGGTTTCATACAGGCTGTAGTAAAAGGCGAAGGTCTTGAGGTCCCCTAGTTGGTAGCTCTTCATATAAGAGGCATAGAGGATTTTATTGTAGAGGTAGCAGATGGTACCATAGTGACGATGTACCTGTCGGTAGATGCCGTTTATCACATCATAGCGCGCTTTATCATCCATTATAAAGGCTTTGTCGATGGTGATGGTATTCAGCACTTCGGTGACCAGGTCACGGCTGTCGGTCAGAATGATATCGAAAGCCTGCAGGATGGCTGCCGCTTGCTGGGGTGTAAAGTTGTTGTCCCTTATCAACATGGGCACTTTATCGGTGTAGATATCCAATATCTTGCTGAGCATCTGCCGCGTTTCCTGTATACGCTTGTAGTCTTTTATAAGGCCGGAGACGTTCTCCACTGCATCCAGCAGTTGTTGGTCGATGCCCAATAGCTCCCCGGTCAATCCTTTTATATCGCCATTCAGAGCTTTGATTAGCAGGTTATACCAATTCATCTTGCTCAGGATACCCTTTTCCTGTGTCCAGAGGGCTTCGCGTTGAATACCTGCCCCTACATCCGTAACAGGTGCCTGAGCACTTAGGTGTTGATTGGCTAATAACAATAAGGTGGTTGATAGAATAAAGGTGTGGATGATTTTCATGGTGAATGATTTATTTCGTTGATAAATAGATTAAACACAGAGACTGAGAGGCGCAGAGTTTTCCTGAAGCCCCATTGTCTTAGGGGCTTGAATAGCTTTGCAGAAACTCTATAAAGCTGTCGTAGTATTGCAGTTGTTCCTTGATGTGCTCTTTCTCCTTTTCTTCAGAGGTATAGCAATAGTATTCCTCCCGGCTCACTTCCACAGCAAATACCCGGGAATAGGTACCTAGCCCAATAAAGCATTCTTTGAGTTTGCGTTTGGTCGGCAGGTTATTATTGACCGACAATATTTGCTCTTTCTGAAAGGGGCTTAATCCCAGCACCTGGCTGATGGTCTCAAACTTATTGGCAAACTTACGCATGTCCAACAAGATTTTGGTATCGGCATTGTTGATAATGGCGTCTTTGATGATAGGACTGGATAACACATCTTCTATCTCCTGAGTCACCACCAGGGCTTCACCAAAAAACTTACGGATGGTCTTGAAAAAGTACTTGATGTAATCGGCCATCTGGGGTGTGGCAATGGCTTTCCAGGCTTCTTCAATGCAGATAACTTTACGGGTGCCTTTCAGCCGGCGCATCTTCTGCATAAAGATATCGATGATAATCAGGGTGGCCACCGGGAAAATCACGGGATGGTCTTTGATGTTATCCAGCTCAAACACAATAAAAGGACAGCGGAAAAATTCATCGGTCTGCATCTGTTTATTCAAAAGGTAATCGTATTCGCCTCCCCGGTAGTATTTACTCAGGATAAAAAAGAACTCACCACAGTTAAACATCAGACCTTTGTCCTTCACCAACTGGGGTATCCACCTTTGTACAAACTCATAATAGCTGTTAAAACTATGCTTGTTGCTATGCTTTTTATAATAAGCGGTCAGTGATTGGGCAATCACGTCCTTATCAATCTCCGACAAGTTGGGTTTGTAGATGGTGTACAAAACAGATAAGATGGTTTGCTTGCGTTCGGTGCTCAAGCCATCGGTCAGCACAAAAGGATTAAAAGAGATGGGGGTCTCTTCGGTAAACTCCACATGCATGGCTCCACCTTTATCCTTGAGGTGGTCATTCAGATAGTGCACCAACAGTTCATAGCTACGGCCCACATCCAGCAATACCACATGGCAGTTGTCACTCTCGGCATAATGGCGCATCAGGTGATTGGTCAAAAAGGATTTGCCCGAGCCGGAACCACCAATAATCAATTTATTGCGGTTATGAATCTGGTGTTTCGCCATGGGCTCATCCGAGATATCAACCCGGACCGGACAGCCACTTTGCCGGTCAGAAAAATGCATATAAAAAGGTGAATCACTGCTTTGGATGGCGCCTTCAAAGTTCAGAAAGCAGCAGGCTTCTGCGCTTTGCATCAACATCAACTCCGTTTCGGGTAGTTGCGTACTACCCGGCATGGCTGCCCAATACATCAGGGGCAGGTCAAAGCTATGACGGTAAGGCAAACAGTTCATCTGTGAAAAGGCAGTGCTGGCTTCACTGCGTTTGCGCTTTAAGCCTTGCAGTGACTCATCAAAGAGCATCAGGTTGGCATGTAGCTGCACGATGGGTTCACCTCCTTGCTGCACGTCTTCCAAAAATCGGCTGATGAGTTCTGCATTAAGCTTGTTCTCAGTTGAAAATTTACTCAGGGAGTAGATTTTCTTGTGTGCCTGCTCCAACTGGGTTTTTAAGATATTCTGATGGCCTTTGTAGATAAAGCAGTTGGTGATGTGCGAAAATGGCAGTCCAAAAGCAATGGGGTATATCATGGAAACAGGTAGCTTAGTACCGGCATGAGTCGATGAAAAACTAACTTCTGAGGGTACATGATTGTAGTCGCTCAAACTGTAGCACTCCACAAAATGATTCATCACTTTCAGATGATCACGAAAATCCAGATTACCCAGCATCGATGGCTCGTTCTGAAACTCCATGCTCAGGTAGTTTTGCATCAAGTTGGTCAGTTGCTCTGCCTTGAGCACCCGACTTGGAATACCCGCTTGTTTGAGTTGTGCTATCACATTGTCCCGCACTTCTTCCAGCTTGTCTGCTTGATGATGGGACTTTTTCTTGGTATTAGTCGGCTGAATCAGGCTGGAACACAGGTAGCTTTTCAAGAGTCCGGTGTTCATAAGGGAGATAAACAAATAGGCCTCATGTTGCAGGTAACTTCTGCCTGTAAAATGCTTCAGGTAGGATTGGCTTAAAAAAGAAGCTTGCGCTTCCTGATTTTGGAAGGTCTTTTCAATAAAATAATCCTGACGGTGTAAGAGCGTACCGGCCGGCAGCATGGCAATAAGTCGTCGAAAGGTATCGTGCATTCGTTCCAGCGCCTCTTCACTGCAAGCCAGCAGCTCAGGCAACTGAAGCTGCAAGCCAATGGTCATATCCAGATTATTGGATAAGAGGATATCGCCATCGAAACCGAGTACAGGCAAGGTGTCTGTGATACTTTTGACTTTCATGGTGCTTAGCTTTTAAGATTGATAAATTGACTGAGCTCTTGTTTGATGCTGATAAAATGGGGCAGCTTCTTTGCACTTTGTTGCTTTTGGAAGCCTTCCGGCCCAAGGGTTTGTTGTATTTTACTGAGTCGATACAGTACCATCATTAGTACTGGCATCACTACTAAAAGGGCGACAAAAGGGCTGGTCAGCAGGTAGAGCCCTACAAAGACACCAAGCGCCATTAAGATGGCATACATGGCTTTGTACACAAGTACGCCACTAAAGCCTTTGACATAGATGCGGGTATCTACCTTGCTGATGCGATACATTTGTTGGCCCTTCATATTTTTAACCGAAAAATGCCCGGATTACAACTCCTACCAAAATGAGAAAGAGACAGGCTCCAAACCAACCCATCAAGGCTTTCTGGGTATCCTGATCGCCACTCTGCCATTTGATGTAGACGCGAATACCACCGATGAGTCCCACCACGGCGCCAATGGCTATAATCAGATTGGCAATGGGGTCTACGTAGGATTGCACTTCGGAGGTGGCCTGATCGATGCCTTGTGCCGATTGCGCCAATAAGGTGCTGATGGGCAGTGCTAGCAAAAATAAAATTAGTAAGCTTCTTCTAAGAATGTTTTGTCGTTTCATGGTGCAATGGTATTTAATGAGTATTTGTGTGTTTAGAAATCAGCTGTGCTGCAGTTCGTATTCGATGTTATTCAAGAAGGCGTCTTTATCGGCCATCTGGGTATTTTGGATGGCATCCAGAGCATAACCGCTGTAGTCCGGCTCCTGGTTCATGGTGACTCTCAGGTCTTGCTCATCCTGCTCCACATAGCTGGTGGCTACAGAGGGATAATCGCTGGCTCTGATTGATTTGGTACTTGGTTCTTCTGTTCTATCGAAACCCGCCTTATTGGCTTGTAGTGCTTCGGCTTCAAAACTGCTGGTCTGTGACTCATTCACTTTTTTCAAAGTCAGGTACAGCAGTAAAATGATGTAGTAACCGGCCAGACACAAGGCGATGGCTTTGATAAATTGCCAATGGCTAATCGTTTCTAATCCGAACATGGGTTTTGTGTTAATGAAACAATGTGTTAACGGCTCTATTCTGCTTTCAGAAAATGAACATGACAAAGTTCCAACCCCTCTTTGAATAAAATACACAACCTGTTCCCAACTTGGTATAAATTCTTTTCAAATGATATGGTATGGGGCATTTTGATATCGCGTAAGCCACTTTATGAATAGGGATTGGTGTCATTTGCAAAAGGAAATTCTTTGCAGAAAGCAAAAATTGATGGGCATAACCGCTTGAGGTGGGAAACTTAGGTGTATTTCTGCAATTAAAGAAAACCATTGATATTTGACTTGAAAACCTATGGAAATACACCTGTGTTTCACCCGCTTGATACAAAGCATGCGCATCAATTTTTCTGCATAAAAATCGCTTTTGCACATCACACCTCCCGTCACACCTTTGCGGGCGCGATATCTAATGCAATGGCTTAAAAAAGGGCATCACTGATAAATAGCTTACGAAACAGGCCTGGTTGTTGAAAAGGCGAGCATAGCCTGGTTAGGATGGGTTAAACCCGCAATGCGTAATCAAGTTTATAATAAATATTGCGGGTTTAAGGCAGGCTAAGCGAGCCGATGAAACGATTAGGCCTATAATGGGGAGGCCTTTGCGTCAGGGCGCTTTGGGGAATGGTGGCTAAAAGGCTCTCACTATTTACTTACCTACTTTCATTCTGTCTTTCCCAATGGGCCCGGGGAAGTGCCCTTATAAAAGGATGCCCTCACTACTGACCTTTCGGTAAATGGGTGTTCCCGATAGTTGTTGGTGCCACTTTTCTTTGAAGTAGATGTAAATGGATAGGTTCAGTTTTGAGGCTAACTCTACCTGATAGCAGGCTTTAAGATACTTTTGCTCGGTTTCAAAATCCACCTTTTGAGGTGTCAGTACATAAATTTGTATCTCTTCTTTGTGACTCTTGCCCTGAGGAAATAAAAGGATGACCTCAGCCTTCAGGTCTATGGCCTGTATATGCTGTTTGACTATCCCACTAATATCATCGCTCGCTTCATTCATGGGGCAAAAATAGTAAGTATTATTGAGTTTTTCTACTGCCGTTTATCACCCGATGCACGGTCGAAACTCACCAGGTTAAACATCTCACGCATGCGGCTTCTTAGGCGGTTGCCGTATAAACCTTCCAACTCAGAGGCCGAGAGATTGGTGGTCAGGTGAGTCATCATCTTTTTATGGATAAAATGGTCGTAACGACTCAATAGTATTTCAGCCATTACATTGCATTCATTGCCAAAGTAGTGCACCGGACGTTCGATGCCGATATCATCAAAGCAGTAGGTTTTGGGATGGTAGCCACTGCATCGAAACTGGTAGGAACCACTGCTGTATTTGTGCAAGACCTGGTAACCTTGACGCACAAAGCTAAAGGTCAGCTGCCGCGCTGATAGGATGGTAAAGCGTTTCTCAAGCGGGAAAAAGTAATTCACTAAGTGCATCAAACTTGTTTTTCCGCAGCCCACAGGCCCTGACACCAAGATTCCCTTATCAGGATGCAAGCCTTGCTTTTGCATGTTTTCCTTGTCGCCAATGGCATAGACCAGTAGCTTGTAAATGATGGCATGGTCTTTTTTCTGCAACTTAAAATGCTCGCCATAACGTTTCTTGCCAGCGGCTTCTATCCAGGCCAGTGAGGCATTAAAGCTGTAGTGTATCCAGCCATCTTTTTGCCATCGAATGCTATTAGAGGGGCTCGCCATAGTCTTTGTCATTTAAGGTCGATAAGGGGTTTTGCTCGTGTTCTGCTTTTCCTCTCTGATATTTTTGCATGTTGAGTATCCAGTTACGCACTGCTGCTTTCCAGTCTTTCATGGGGCTCTTACCGCCGACTTTCCAGCCGTTGGATTCAAAATGGTTCAAAAAGCGCTGAGCTTCTGCAGTCGGGGCTTCCCTGTCTTCAAAATAATCTTGTAACTCGTGCAATGTGGGCTTTTGAAAACCCTTGGGCCTAGCTTCGTCTTTTTTATCCAAAGAGCTCTCTTCATTTTGAATGTGGGTGGGGTGAGCATCGCGTGCGTGCTCACTCTTGTTTTCTATTGTTTCTTTACTGTTTGTATGGTTTATAATTGTTTTATTACTGTTTATATTAATGGCTTCACTAGTTGTTCCACTGCTTGTACTACTGCTCGTAGCACTAGATGGTGCACTGCTTGTTTCAGTGCTTGTAGCAGTGGAACATGCAGTTGTTGTTTCACCGGATGTGTCAGTACTTGTATCACTACTTGTATCACTATTGAAACATGTGTGCATTTTAACACCTGAACATCTGTAACAACTCTTGGATGGCCGGTAATCGATATAGCCCCATTCATGCAGTTCCCGCAAGGTTAAATGGTAGAATTTCATGGAGCCAAGTTTGGATAAGAGCATCAATTCACTCCGCACAATATGAATGATTTCCGGGAACTTCAGTTTATTCCACAGGAAAAACAGCGCCATATACATCCTGACATGACGGGGTATAATGCGCTCATCCTCTATAAAGCTTTCCAATACATGGTTCAGGTGCCGGATGTAGTTCATTGGGCAAAGCGTGTGATGGCAGATACTTTGTTTTTGCTAATCATTTTTTGGATGTCTTTGACCTCATAAAAGATAATACCACCTACCTTGGTATAGGATAGCTCACCCCTATCACGCATACCTTGAAGCGTGCCTGGTGAAACACTCAATAGCTTCCTGACTTCGGCACTTTTCATCCATTTTTTAGTGGGTTTTAGATTTTCGGCCACCACCTTGCTCAGTTGTTGCAATAAATCTTCTTTGAAATCTTTCAGGTCACCGATGGTCACAATCTGATTACGATACATCCGCGCATGTTCATAACTCATTTCTTGTTCTGATTTTAGTGTCATAGCAATTTAATTTGGTTGAAAATGAATGCAGCTAAGTTCAGAAGGAGTTTTGAATAAAATTACCAACCTGTTCCCAACTTGGGATAAAATTTTTATTCAAAATGATACAATAGTTCAATTGCTTGCGCACTACTTATCAGTAGATAAGTATCATTCATCCAATTTTTGTTCCATTTTAATCTGAATTATTTATCCATTCATCCAAACGCAACATTTGTTCAACTCTACCTATTCTTAGTCACTTATTTTTACGGCTTGATAACAGTACCAAATATTTAAACCAAACCTTATGAAAAATCAGTTAAACGAAGACTGTAAAGCTATTCTGGATGAGTACTCAAAAGAAATCAGTAACTTAAACATTGAGAAAGATGATTTAAAAACACTTGTTGATAATGGCATACGTATCTGTAAAACCTACTTGCAAAGACTTCGACAAAAGGTTATGGATGGATGTATCAAATCTGAAGAAGATGAAATCTATTTCTTTAAGTATATCAAGCCTACAGTTCTTGGTGATTTATTATTTTATTGTTACCTAAAAAACACCAATGAACACAGGCCTATCTGTACCATTTATGTGCAAGAAGAGTTCCTGACTAAGAAACTGGAAAAATTCAACCATTTTCTGAAAAAAAACTACAAATGTTACGCCTACTATAATTCTGAAGGTACTCAAAGAATAGATGAATACTATTTTGTTCGTTGCAATCTTAAAATCGAAGAATACAGCTATCACCCATATTCGATTGTTGATAGTGATTTTGCAACCAGCAAAGATTATCTATTTGCAGAGTTCAAAGCTCATGAAAAGATAATTCATTTTCTGGAAAGTGAGTTATTCAAACTAAAGGCCCTCAAGAAGAAACGCTTTAAATCATTAGAAGAATGGTTGACAAAATCACCTTTCCATTGGACTGATTCGAAAGCTGCAATAACAGAAATCATCTATGCAATTACTTATTCTGGCAGTATCAATAATGGCAATGTTGAAATTAAAGAGTTGGCTAAATATTTTTGCCTCTTATTTAATATTGATGACTTGGACTTTTATCGTATTTATCTGGATATCCGCCTCCGCGATAACCAAACTATTTATTTAGATAAGCTGAAAAAACGACTAAACATTAAGATAGAAGAGGATATAAATTAACCTACTTATTCAGCAATTATCCATTTCTTAACTTCTTCTTTGGCAATACTTCCCTCAACTTCTTCATGTCGTGACTAAGTTTGGAATCAATGACTCGGGCATATATTTGTGTTGTTGAAACACTTCTATGCCCGAGTAATTTTGAAACTGTTTCAATAGGCACTCCATTGTTTAAAGTTACAGTCGTCGCAAAAGTATGTCGTGCTACATGAAAAGTCAGATGCTTCTCAATTTCACATAAATCAGCAATCTCCTTTAAGTAAGAGTTCATCCGCTGATTGCTGAATACAGGGAGTAGCTTACCGGTAACTTTATTTCTTTCATTTTCCTCATACTTATCAATGATGTATTCAGCTTTCGGCAGTAAAGGCACTCTTACCTGTTGATTGTTTTTAATACGATTCGTTACAATCCACTTTTCGCCATCAATACCAAGCTGAATGTTATCCTGGATTAGCGCATACACATCAGAATACGATAACCCAGTATAACAGCTAAACACAAATAAATCCCGAACATAAGCCAAACGTGGGATGCTGAATAACTTATTTTCAATACGCTCAAGTTCATACTCATTTAGGTAAGCTATTTCCTTTTTAAGGAACGAAGGCTTAAATTGTGAAAAAGGATCTTTTTCCAACCACTCATTTTGCACCGCCAGGTTAATGACTTTCTTCAGGCGTTCAATATGCTTCATAATCGTGTTGTGGTTACATGGCTTATCAGGATTGATGGAATTGGATTCTTTCATAAACTTTTCAAAGCCAGTTAAAAACCCGTACTTCAATTGTGAAAGTGGAATATCACGAACAAAAAGTTTTTTAACCACATACCTTTTGAAATACTTCTGTGTGGTATAATAGTTTTTCAAAGTTCCCCAACGAAGCGTTTCCTTCATCTCCTCATTGTGATAGTCAAAAAGCTTCATCAATGTATATTCAGACTTTTCAACCCCCAGGTAAAGATTTTTTACCGCATCTATTGTTATAAGCTCCCGCCTGGCTTCCAATTGGTGATAACAGTCAGTAACGTGTCCCCTAATTTGTTCTAATTGGGTATTTAATCGTTTAACGTCATTAGAATAGCCTGCATACATTCCTTTACCAACATCCCACTTTTCAATATCAACCATTGTCTTCATAGATAGCTCTGCTCGTTTGCCATTCACTGTAATTCTTAAGTAAAGTGGAGCTTCTCCATTTTTTGCTTTATGCTTTTTAACAATAAAACCAACGCCTAAAGTATTCCCTTTATCTCTCATACGAATGTATTATTAAATGATTTAATTTGAATTCAATTAACCCATTTAGATCTGCATCATAATATATATTTACAACTCATTTAACATTTTAATAATATTTTAGCCATTTTATTATAGTCTATATATCTGTAACTTACAGAATCTGGGTGACCAACCGGTTAAATAGAAAGTGAGGTCACCCACATGGGTCACTTAAAAAATGTTAAAATACGTCAAACGACACCATATTAAATCCTGATGATCTGACAGTTACAAAATGACTAAATAAATATAAGAAGAAAAAAAGGTCACCGAATAGGTCCCGAGAATTATGGTTTTATTTGATACTAAACAATATAAATAAAACGAAAAAAGCCCGTAAACCGTACGATTCACGAGCTTTTGATTGTAATTGATTATTACTCTGTCGGGGTACCAGGATTCGAACCTGGGACCCCCTGGTCCCAAACCAGGTGCGCTAACCGGACTGCGCTACACCCCGAAACAACATTAATAACATGTGATAAGTTTTAGTAGGAATTAAAATAACCTACCCCCTATCTTCAATAAATTCAAAATAAAAGAGCTAAAAACATCTTCCTAGCTCTTATTCTTGTCGGGGTACCAGGATTCGAACCTGGGACCCCCTGGTCCCAAACCAGGTGCGCTAACCGGACTGCGCTACACCCCGAAATAATACTGTGCGGAGGGAGGGGGATTCGAACCCCCGGTACGGTTACCCGTACGCCAGTTTAGCAAACTGGTGGTTTCAGCCACTCACCCATCTCTCCAGATTTAATCTCTTTCATTAAAGAGAGACAACCGCTTCATCTTCTCTAACCCTCGTCCCCTTTGCGATTGCGATTGCAAAAGTAGCAAATAGAATTAAACCTCCAAAATTAAAACGTAAAAAAGAAGCACTATTTTTCCGGCTTTTTTCACCAGGCAGGGCTAAATGATTATCGATCAAAAAAAAAGCTACCCGAAGGTAGCTTAAAAAGATTAATCATTTTTTGGCGGCTTACTGCCTGGCTTGGCAATTGAATCCCGCATGGCCGTATCGGCTTCAATATTTTTATACTTTAAATAGTCCATAACGCCTAAATTACCACTGCGAAATGCTTCAGCAAGGGCTTTGGGTACGTCTGCCTCGGCCTCGATTACCTTGGCACGTGCTTCCTGGGCTTTAGCTTTCATTTCTTGCTCCAGCGCCACTGCCATGGCTCTACGCTCTTCAGCCTTGGCCTGGGCAATATTTTTATCAGCATCTGCCTGATCAATCTGCAAACCGGCTCCTATGTTCTTACCTATATCAATATCAGCTATGTCAATAGATAGTATCTCAAATGCTGTACCAGCATCCAATCCTTTACCAAGCACAAGCTTTGAAATAGAATCCGGATTTTCGAGCACTGCCTTGTGTGAACTGGAAGATCCTATTGAGGATACTATTCCTTCACCTACCCTGGCTAGTACAGTCTCTTCTCCGGCACCACCAACCAGTTGTTTAATATTTGCACGCACGGTAACCCTTGCTTTGGCAATTAACTGAATACCATCTTTGGCAACCGCCGTTACGGGTGGAGTATCAATCACCTTTGGATTTACTGACATCTGCACGGCCTCAAATACATCACGACCCGCTAAATCAATGGCAGTGGCCATCTGAAAATTTAGGTCAATATTGGCTTTGGCTGCCGACACCAGGGCGTGAACCACATTCTCTACATGACCGCCGGCCAGGTAGTGGGCCTCCAGTTCATCGCGCTTTACTTCATCTAACCCAGCCTTAGAAGCCTCTATCAATGCCCTTACAATTACTCCGGGAGGCACTTTACGGATGCGCATCAGCACAAGCTGAATCAACGAAATACGAACCCCCGAAACCAAGGCCGAGAACCACAATAAGATGGGCACGTAATACAAAAACAAAAAGACAACGACGATGACCGCCGCAATCAAAAATATGGGAGCTAAACCTGCCATTTAATTAATTTTTGGGTTTGACAATAATATACGTTTTAAATACTTCCTTGACAATAACGGGGCTATTCTCATCAATAAAATGCCCCGGACACTTTCCCTCTATCACTTCGCCATTTACCATGACCTTACCAATGGGATTCAATCGCGTTAGGGACATACCTTCATCTCCCTCCTGAATACGCAATGCCTCAACGGTTTCCACTCTTCCTTGCACCTGAGAATGTAACATTATACGATTCCAGGTTGTTGAGCGAAAAGAAAAGAACAATATAAGCAAACCGACAAAAAGCGTGGCCACAAGGGCTATATGACCATAGGAGGCTCCATAGACCTGATAGGTCAGAAATATACCCCCGGCAGTAAAGATAAAACCACCAATACCAGCGAATGTGACACCCGGAAAAACAAAAAACTCCAGAATCAAAAGAAATAATCCAAGCAGGATAATCAGTACAATAACCAGTGCAGACATAGGCTTAATCAATTGTTACCAATAAACATGCATCTATCAACTGCTCTTTAATGGGCATCAAATCATCAATACTGCCCGATTTGATTTGGCAAGAGCCTGTGTAATGCGTAAGAAGAGCACACTGCTCGGCCTGTATAGCGTCATGGTCGCAAGCAGAACACAGCACGTCAATCACATGATCAAATGAATTCTCATCGTCATTATGCAAAGTCAATGTACGCACTTCGTTACCATTGCCCTCATTGTTGAATTCTTCGCTTCGTTTACTAAATGAAACCATATCTTAAAAGTTTCTATAAATAAACTATATTTTTTCGTGAAAAACTAATTTCTAATGCTTCAGTTCTTCGGTAAGTTTAACCTGCTTACCTGCTTTAAAAACAACAATAAAAGCCCCACTGAAACCGGCACCCCGAACTCTATCAATATCTTGCTGTGCCGCTGCATAGCTTTTGTACTCCCCGGCAAAGTACTTGGTGAGTTCCTTCCCCGGTATGTCTACTTTTGAAATCGGCGGTATTTGGGCTACTGCCGAAGCATTGGGCTCGTTCCTGAACACACCAATCTGAATCTTGTAAACCAAAGTAGACTTTGGCGCAGATTTAAAGGCCTCTTGCACAACTTTGGCAGGCGCCTTTTCCGTTACAACCTGCTTCTCAACCTTCGCCTCTTCCTTGTAATCGTCGGCACTAAACCCTTGCAGCTCCTGATAGGTTTTAGGCACACTCGGCTGTACTTTAGCCGGCTGTGAACCCTTATCAATTGTGCGTGCGGCATAACGCATCAATGCAGCTTCCTGGATGCTCACCCCTTTTCGCTTAATCGTTCCAGCCTTTTCGTAACGTAATATATCGAAACCATTAATGGGGTCGCTTAAAGCTCTTGCCTCTTTGAAATAGTCCTGACCAACCACTTGAGCCTCCTTAATATCACTTAAATCATCAACGGAATTGGTCATTTGAATCTCGGTCATCTTCTTTTTATACATACGATATTTGCTATCCAACGACTCGTGATACAGCCTTAAGGAAGTAATCTTTAAGTCACCTGCCTTTTCTGCCTGTGACTGCACAACAGTCTCTTCTTCCACACTATCCTTCTGACGAATAATAGAAAGTAGATCTTCTTTCTGAGCCGGTGCATCGCTGGCAGTTGCCAACAACTTAGAAGCCTCCAAACTCAATATATTACCCCATATATAAAACGAATCCGCTCGATGTAGCTGTGCTTGCTCAGCAGGTGTGAACAATGTTTTGTACATACCCTCCAACTCATCCAAATGACGTGCAAACTCATCATCAGTATAAAAAGCATATTCATCCGGGATCAAAATATCATCAAGGTTATCAATCTTTGATTGCTCTACCTGCACTTTTTTTGATGATGTATACACACCGGCTTCCACCATCTCTTTGATGCGCTTCACCTCAATTACCCTTGCATGGTAAAAGCTTCGCTGTATTTTATCATCGAGACCATACACCTCCTTTTCAAGGGCAATAATATCATTTACAAGTCGGGTTAACTCCGTTTCGGAATAACTACGCGCATAGGCAGCTCTCTTCTCCTTCATCAGATTCGAAAGACTATCCTTCTGGGTTGCCAGCTTAAAGCCACGCATAAAAATTGCGCGCGCCTCCTCACTTTTAAAATGCTCAAACTGACTATATACGAGGGTGTCGGCCACTACAAATTGAAACAAATCTTTTCTTTTTTCATCTTCATCATCCTGCCTGCTGGGTTTATGGCTCCAAGCACCCTTATTTGTGAGTGGCAGGGCCGCTGCTGCAGCTACCTCATTCTCATCTTCCACGAAATTCTTAACCACAGAATCGTCCCACTTAACCGTATAAACCAACAGTGTAGAATCATTTGTTTCGCGATTGGAAGCAAACCAGGCCAAAGCATTGAACTGATCAGCAACAAAAAGGTAGTCATCCTTGGGTGAGTTAAAAGGAATTCCCAAATTAACAGGCTGCATAAATGATTTACTCTCGGCATCATAATTAGCCTTGTATAGATCATAACCACCCATTCCACCTGCTCGGTTCGATGAAAAGAAAATAGTAGAGCCATCAATCAGCAGAAATGGGTGAAGCTCATCACGAGGCGACTCAATTCCGGCTATTAACTGGCTATCGCTCCATCCATCCAATAGCTTTTCCATTTTATAAATACCTTCCCCCTGCTCTTCATCAGGCATAGAGAAGTACACCTCATCTCCACGCTCAGTGAGGTACAAGACGCCTTCAGGATCCAGACCTGACTCGAAGAATTCACTATTATGTGCCACTTTCCCAACATCGGGAGCAGGCTTGTAGGCACTTAAAAAATCCTCTTTTGCAACGGTGTCGCGCGCATAAACATCGAGCTTATAAATCTTTGCCGATTGTTGAAGCCCAAACTCGCACTCACGAATATACTGCTCAGCCTTTTCATTACGAATATCAGAGGCTGTTGCATATTTCAGAAAACGATTATATTGATATTTAGCTTCATTAAACTGATAACTCAATTGATAAGCCCTTCCAAGATAATAATAAGCATCGCGACTCACCCCTTTAAGACTAGCATACTTCAGTCGCTTTACAGCCTGCGGTATGTCCTTATTATTCTGCAAAAGACATATACCATAGTAATAATTGTATTTACTATTACGATCGTACAACTTAATAAGGTAGGCATAGGCTTCTTCCGCCTGCCGGTAATCTCCCTCTTTAAAAAGAGCAAGTGCCTCTTTGGCAGTATATGCTTTCTCCTGGCCATTCATCGGAATGGAGAAAGCAGTCATAACGATGATCATTACAAATATAATTGACCTCAAATAATACATAAGGCAGAATGTTTCTAGTGGTTTTTGATTGACCCAAAATTAAACAATACCAACTAAAAAGCTAAGTGTACTCTTGAAAATATTAATAACACAGCAAGTACAGACTCTTTTTTAAGGTAAAAAAAACATCGTTACGGCACTCACACATCCCCTCGATCTGAACGCTTTTGCTTCTGTTAATAACTTTTGAACTAAGCGCATTCTTGTTCGTTCTTATTTATAATATATTTGTAATTAGGAATAGGGGCAACAACACACCCTATTGCGCTTTAAAACAATTAAGTAATGCTTAAAGAAGGAGATAAAGCTCCCGTTTTCAAAGGGATTAATCAAGATGAGAAAGAGATCAGCCTAATGGACTTTAAAGGTAAAAAAGTAATCCTTTATTTCTACCCCAAGGATAATACTCCGGGATGTACAGCTGAATCATGTAACCTTAGTGATAATTACGATGACCTGAGCGCCAAAGGCTTTGAAGTAATCGGTGTGAGCCCGGATAGCATTGCGTCGCACCAACGTTTCATTGCCAAACACAATCTGCGATTTAACCTTATTGCCGACAGCGAAAAAGAAATCCTACAGCAATATGATGCCTGGGGACTAAAAAAAATGTATGGAAGAGAATATATGGGTGTGCTTCGTAAAACATTTGTTATAGACGAGGAAGGCACTATCATGAAGATATTCGACAAGGTTAAAACAAAGGATCACAGCAACCAAATTATGAAGGAGCTAAACCTTTAAGCCTCATTACAGACCGCGAAACAGTTAAAATAAATATAATGGCAGAAAAAAAAGATAATAATGTGAATCAGGAGAAGCTGAAAGCACTTCAGCTAACCATGGATAAAATCGATAAGACCTACGGCAAGGGTACCATCATGAAAATGGACGACACTTCCATTGAGGCAGTACCTGTGATACCCACCGGTTCTATCGCCTTAAACATGGCCTTGGGCGTTGGCGGATTTCCCCGCGGAAGGGTAATTGAAATTTATGGCCCTGAATCGTCCGGTAAAACCACTTTGGCCATACATGCCATTGCTGAAGCGCAGAAAGCAGGAGGCATCGCTGCATTTATTGATGCCGAGCATGCTTTTGATCGTTTTTACGCCGAAAAGCTGGGGGTTGACCTGGAAAACCTTTTGATTTCACAACCTGACAATGGCGAGCAAGCCCTGGAAATTGCTGATCAGCTCATCCGCTCTTCTGCCATCGACATCATTGTAATTGACTCGGTTGCTGCCCTTACACCCAAGGCCGAAATTGAAGGCGACATGGGGGATTCACGCATGGGTCTGCAGGCACGCCTGATGTCACAGGCACTTCGAAAGCTCACCTCCACCATTAACAAAACCAACACAACCTGTATTTTCATCAACCAGCTGCGCGAGAAGATTGGTGTGATGTTTGGTAATCCGGAAACTACAACAGGTGGTAACGCCCTCAAATTCTACGCATCGGTGCGTCTCGATATTCGTCGGGTGACACAAATTAAAGACGGTGAAAATGTAGTGGGCAGCCACACCCGCGTTAAAGTGGTGAAAAACAAAGTGGCGCCTCCGTTTAAAAAAGCAGAATTTGAAATTCGCTATGGCGAAGGCATCTCGCGTGTAGGTGAGATACTCGACATGGGTGTTGAACTCAACATCGTTAAGAAAAGTGGATCTTGGTTTAGCTACGGCGAAACCAAACTAGGACAAGGACGCGAAGCCGTGAAGGAAGTCATCAAAGACAATCCGGAACTGGCTGAGGAGCTGGAACAAAAGATTATGGCTGCCATTAAAGAAGGAGCCGCAGCAGGCAAATAATTTTATAAAGAGAGGCGGGTTTATAACTCGCCTCTTTCTTTTTAAATGCATCATTACTTATGACAGCCCAGTCAAATGAGGCAATACTATTTTTTATCCTCCTTACAATTCAAGTACCTTAAGAGAATAATGAACTTCTACCTTATAATCGGCGGGAAACTTGGGTAGCAATAATACTTTTCTATTCTCGAACACCTTACCGGGGCGCTGCACAATAGCACTACCGAAGGCTGCAAAAAAAACGTCAATACGTTTACGTTTGTCATTGCGTAACACTTCCACGCGCGTTGATTTGATCCCCTCGGCACCATTACGCACATACTGACTACAAATAATTACACTTTGAGTGTCAAAGTTTATCTTACCATAATTTAGCGTTTCACAAGGCGCTTTATACTTTAAAGGAATATCTTTTAATTCACTCAAAGAGTGCACCACCTCAAAATTTTTGATCTGCCAGCAAAGCTTCGGATCAAGGGCTAACTCTTTATAAACAATCGGTATTTGAGCCGTAAGATTTGCCCCTACAATACCAATAACCATCAGCACAAGGATTTTTCTGATCATGTAAGTGTGTTATCTTTTTTAAAAAAATACCTGTAAACATATCATTTTCGAATTTAAAGAGGAAATTATTCCACAGCTAATTCCTTGCGATAACGCTTTTGCTTACGAATAAACAAAATTACAAAGAGGATTTTTACTAGAATACCGGCAGACAGCAACCATCCATACAAATAAAGCACCTGCTCGGTTTTGCGCAAATATACAGCGGCAAAAATAAGCACTAAGCCAAGTGCAAGGAGCCCCATCTCAGCACCGGGCTTAATTAATCCGCTTCGCGTACCCAATACCAAATAAAGCAACTTAAGCGTACCTCCAACACTAAAGCTAATGGCCGCCCATGGCCCGCCTAAACCTATTATTTTAAAAATGATGCCCAGAAGAATTAATGAGCCGCCGAGCATAATTAAATATTTAATCTTATCCATAGTACTTGTATCTTTATCAAACAAACAGCCTGCAATATAAATGGTTCAGCAATAAAATAGCTTCCTGAACAGAAATAAGTACCTTTCGCGGGCTTCACACGAGGTATTTTTGCCATGATACCCGAACAAAGTGTCCGGCAAATACTTTATACTAAGCAGAACATTTTTTACAAATGCAAGCAATGAAAAATTCTACTCTTATGATATTTCTCATCACCGTATTGACCATTCATTTCCTTGTCAATTTTTACATTTACTACCGGGGCATTCAATGGCTTGAAACCATGCCATCCTTAAAAACAGCCTTCCGCATTACAATGCTGATTCTGGTCATAGCCTATCCGGCTGGCCGCTTCCTGGAGCGCATCTGGTATGGCCCTGCAGCCAATACGCTGCATTGGATAGGGGCATTTTGGTTTGCCGGCATGTTATATTTCACCCTGCTTATTTTTGCCACAGATATTATACGGCTTAGTAACATGCTTTTTCACTTTCTGCCCCGCACCGATTCGTCTACCTATTTTAAAATGAAACAATACGCAGGACTTATTATTGTTGCCCTGGGAACCCTCATTGTGAGCGGCGGCTTTATAAATGCCTGGCACCCACGGGTACATCAACTGGAGCTAAACATTAACAAAACCGTTAAAGGCGCAAAGCAAGTGCGGGTAGTGGCAGCCTCTGACATTCACCTGGGTTCTATCATCGGGCCCCGTAAAACACGCAAATTGGTGGCCTCTATCAACGGGCTTCAGCCCGATATCATCCTGCTGGCAGGCGATGTGGTAGATGAAGATGTAGGTCCTGTTATTCGACAAAATCTAGGCGAGAGCCTGCGTCAACTGAAGGCTCCCTTAGGTGTTTTTGCTGCCACCGGTAACCACGAATATATTGGTGGCGCCGATCGTTCAGTCAAATACCTGGAAGAACACGGGATACGGGTACTGAGAGATACAACAACCCTGATCAAAGATGATTTTTATATCATCGGTCGCGAAGACCTGCATGCAAACCACAGAGGAAAGCCACGACTTAGCCTTGACGAGCTAATGGCGCCGCTGGACAAAAACAAACCCATGCTCATGCTTGACCATCAGCCCTACCATCTTAATCGGGTTCAGGAAGCCGGGGTTGATTTGCAGATTTCAGGTCACACCCACCACGGGCAGTTATGGCCCTTCGGGTATATTACCAATTACCTGTTTGAAGTAAGCCGGGGTTACAAGCAAAAAGGCAATAGTCACTTTATCGTCAGCACAGGCTTTGGCACCTGGGGTCCTCCGGTACGAACCGGTAATCGCCCCGAGATCCTGGAGATCATCGTGAACTTTCAATAGTAGGAATTAATATTTCAAAGGAGGCAAAAGGCAAATGACACACGGCAGAGGCAGTGATGCTTCTGCCTTTAGTTATTATCTAACCATAACCCAATGGCGCCACCCAACTTAATTATTAAGCCTAATCAGCATACAATTGGCGACGCACATGATAAATGATGTCTGTTTCTTAAGTTAAAAAGGATATTTTCGCATGATTTTTGTTATGACGCGACCATAAAAACAGACCTACACATATCATGATTAAAATATTCTTTATCCTGCTTTTACCTTTCGTATTTTTGACTGCTCACGGACAAAACCTGAGAGTACTCGACAGTGAGACCCATGAACCACTGGAACTCGTAACCATTTTCTCGGACGATCAACTCATTAACACCATTACCAATACAGAGGGAGCTTGTAATATATATGCTTTTCAGGGTCTGGAGAAAATCACCTTTCGCCTTATGGGATATCAAACCATTACCCTTAACTATCAAACACTGAAACGGCACAAGTTCGTGATATACCTAACACCGGATGCCCTCTCACTGGATGAAGTCATCATATCGGCCACCCGATGGAAACAAGGGCGACGGGAAACACCAGCCAAAATCTCAGTCCTCAAACCGCGGGATGTGAACTTTCTTAACCCACAAACAGCAGCTGATATGATAGAAATGACGGGTGATGTGTATGTTCAGAAGAGTCAGATGGGCGGAGGGAGTCCTATGATTCGAGGCTTTGCCACTAACCGTGTTCTTATAGCTGTGGATGGGGTGCGCATGAACAATGCCATCTTCAGAAGTGGCAACATCCAAAATATCATTTCGCTCGACCCTTTTTCAACCCATCGCGCAGAAGTAATATTCGGCCCCGGCTCGGTCATCTATGGCAGCGATGCAATTGGTGGGGTAATGGGCTTTTACTCTTTCGATCCTCAACTGGGAAACAACAACCCACAAGCGCTCAACACCAATGCCGTGGTGCGCTATTCATCGGCCAACAAAGAAAAAACAGGTCATGCTGATTTCAACCTGGGTTTTGATAAATGGGCAAGCTTCACCTCCATCACCTACTCAGACTTTGGTGACCTGAAGATGGGCAGCCACGGCCCTGACGAGTACCTGCGACCGGAGTATGTGCAACGCATCGATCACAAAGACATCATTGTCAGCAATGCTAACCCACGCGTGCAAACGCCCAGCGCCTATCATCAGCTCAACCTGATGCAAAAATTCAAATATTCGCCCAATGAGCGCTGGCAAATGAACTATGGTTTTCATTACTCTAAACTATCAGATGTTCCTCGTTACGATCGACTAATAATGCTAAATAATAATGATAGCCTTAAATATGGTGACTGGTATTACGGACCGCAACAGTGGATAATGAACAACTTAAGCGTGCAGCACACCGCCAACCATCCCTATTTTAATCATCTGCAAATCGTTGTTGCCCATCAGTTTTTTGAAGAGAGCCGTCACAGCCGCAAACTTCATCAGCCCAATATTACCCGAAGAACAGAACGCGTGAATGCCTTTAACATTAACATAGATTTTGAGAAGCTGTGGAAAGAAGGACATAAACTTTTCTATGGGGTTGAATTCATTGGAAATAAGGTAGGTTCCCTTGCGCTTAAAGAGAACCTAAGTGATGGCACATTATATGATGCCCCTTCGCGCTACCCCGATGGATCCAAGTGGCTTTCCGCCGCTTTGTATGGCAGCTATTTACGACACTTAAGTGCCACGACTAACCTGCAGGCAGGTCTGCGCTATAATTATATTTACCTACACGCTACCTTCGATAACGAACACTACAACTTTCCCTTTAACAAAGCACAAATTAACACAGGTGCCCACACCGGCAGCCTGGGTTTGATTCATAATCCTACCAACAAGTGGCAGCTCAGCACATCGCTATCCACCGGGTTCAGGGCGCCTAATATTGATGATGTGGGAAAGATATTCGACTCAGAACCGGGCGCTGTGGTCGTACCCAACCCAAATTTAAAGCCCGAGTACGCTATTAATGGTGAAATAGGCGCCGCAGTAATTGCACTTGAAAAGCTAAAAATTGATATGGCCGCCTACTACACCCACCTCAGTAATGCCATGGTGCGGCGCGATTATTGGTTCAACGGACAGGACAGCATCCTTTATGATGGTGAGATGAGCCAGGTACAAGCCATACAAAATGCATCACACGCCTACGTTTACGGTGTTCAGGCCGGTTTGGAATATAAGTGGATAAAGGGCCTAAGCGTGACCTCGCGTTTTAACTACCAAAAGGGTAAGGAAGAGTTAGAAAACGGCACTTATTCACCCCTGCGCCATGCCGCTCCCTGGTTTGGTTCAACACGCCTGAGCTACCAAAACAAAAAGCTAAAAATGGATGTTTACGCGCACTATAATGGTGAGGTGACGGCCGATGATATGCCGCCTTCCGAGGCGGGCAAGGAGAACCTGTACGCAATCGATGCCATGGGGCGCCCTTACTCTCCTGCATGGACCACCCTCAATTTTAAGGCACAGTATGCTTTGGGTAAAACCATTATCACAGCAGGTATTGATAATATCACTGACCAACGCTACCGCGGCTATTCATCCGGCATTACGGCTCCAGGACGTAACTACACCATCTCACTGCGGGTGGCACTCTAAAAACATTCTGCATTAAATTTGAGACCTGACAAGAGAATCTACAAGTAAAATGATGAGAATCGAGCCTCCGAACGTTAATTAATCACAAAATATAGCCTGTGAAGCGCACTACAGCGTCAAAATGTTAAAAAATCGCTTTATCTTTGCGCCTCATTAAAAATAAGGACCACTCCGGTCACTTTCGGTAGCACAGTCGTAGCGTAATAGCTTAATCCGGGTAACAGCTGCTTGGACGTGGAAGCGGGTGGATAAAAAGCAAATTATGCAGACATTTAAAGAAACGGGACTTCCTGAGGAAATCCTGAGTGCCATTGGTGAGATGGGTTACGAAACACCTACGCCTATACAGAGCAAAACTATTCCTGAGATTTTAAACTATGGAAACGACCTGATTGCGCTGGCACAAACCGGAACGGGTAAAACAGGTGCCTTTGGCCTACCGGTGATACCGCAAATTGAGCGGGAAGAGAAAAAAGTACAGGCCCTTATCCTCTGCCCTACACGCGAGCTTTGTCTCCAGATTACCAAAGACCTGAAAGACTACGCCAGAAACTACCGCGATTTATACATCACACCGGTGTATGGCGGTACTGAAATTCGTACGCAGATTAAATCACTGAAGCGAGGTACACATATTGTAGTGGGTACGCCCGGTCGTATGAATGACCTGATTAACCGCAAGGCCATTCAGCTGGGTGATGTACGCTGGTTAATTCTGGATGAAGCTGATGAAATGCTTAACATGGGCTTTAAAGACGACCTGGAAAGCATTATGGCGCAGACACCGGAATGGCGCCAAACCCTGCTATTCTCGGCCACCATGCCACCGGAAATCGCCCGTATGTCGAAGAACTATATGCATGATCCGGTTGAGATCAGCGTAGGCACAAAAAACCAGGGAGCTGAAAAGGTAGAACACCACTATTACATGGTACAGGCGCACGATCGCTACCGTGCCCTTAAGCGCGTGGTGGATGTAACACCCGATGTGTATGGCATCATCTTTTGTCGTACCCGCCAGGAAACCAAAGATATTGCCGACAAGCTGATGGCTGATGGCTATAATGCCGATGCGCTACATGGAGACCTGTCGCAAGCACAGCGTGACCTGGTGATGCACCGCTTCCGCAAGAAGCACTTGCAGCTGCTGGTGGCCACCGACGTGGCAGCACGTGGTATTGATGTGAATGATCTTACCCACGTAATCAACTACAATTTGCCCGATGATATTGAAGTGTACATCCACCGCAGTGGACGCACCGGACGCGCAGGTAAAGAAGGTATTTCGGTAGCCATTATACATTCGCGCGAGATGCACCGCATCAAAGCAATCGAAAGAATTGCCAAGAAATCATTTGAGCGCAAAATGGTTCCAAAAGCCGATGAGATCTGCGAAAAGCAGCTTTTCCACTTTCTGGAACGCGTTGGACAAACCGAACTCGAGGAATCATCACCTGTGAATGCCCTGTTGCCCGCCGTGTATGAAAAGCTGGCAGAGATGGATAAGGAGCAGTTGATTAAACAGTTTGTGGCGGCTGAATTCAACCGTTTCATGGAGTATTATAAGGATGCACCCGACTTAAATATCTACAAGGAAGAGGGTGGCAAAAAGGGACGTCGCGAGCGCGGAAATGTTAATTTCAGCCGTCTATTCCTTAACCTGGGTAAGACCGATAAGTTGACTTCAGGTGAAGTAATTGGCTTGATTAACAATAACATGAAGGGTATTACGGTAAAGATTGGTAAAATTGAGTTACTGCGCAACTTCTCATTTGTAGAAGTAGATAAAGAATATGAGCAAGAGCTGGTTAAAAGGCTGAATAAAACAAAACTGAAGGGTAAAAAGGTAAGCTTAGAAGTAGCGTCGCCTAAGCCTTCGAAGCGTAAAAATAAACGCCGATAGGCTACACTCCCATAAAATTACCAATGCCGCTTATGAATCTTCGTAAGCGGCATTTTTATTACCTTAGTGCGAACAAAAAAAAATCATCAATATAAAACATCGTGTAAAATCATGCTTATTATGAAACAACTTGCTTTTTTAGCATTGGCAATCATGGTATTTGGGGCCTGCTCAGAGCCGCAAAAAAATGATGCTGCAAACACCTTTACCAACCGCAATTTAAAGGTAGAAAGCGATATTATGACGCCCGAAGTGCTCTGGTCCTTTGGCCGAGTGGGCAACGTTGCCGTATCGCCCGACGGAAAGACAGTGGCCTTTACCATTGCTTACACCAAAATTGAGGAGAACAAAACCTATACCGACATCTACACCTTGCCTACTACCGGTGGAGAACTCACACAAATTACTTTTACGAAAGAAGGCGAATTTGATGTCCGCTGGCGCCCCGACGGAGCCAAGATCACCTATTTATCAACGGCATCGGGCGATGTGCAGTTATGGGAGATGAATCCTGATGGTACACAGAAGCAGCAGGTAACAAAGGTAAAAGGAGGTATTGAAGGCTATCAATACGCGCCAACCATGGATCGCATCGCATTCGCCAAGTCGGTGAAGCTGGATCAGACGGTTCAGGATCTTTATCCCGATCTGAAGCATGCCAATGCCCGCATCGAAGACGACCTTATGTATCGCCACTGGGATCACTGGGTAGATCCTACCTATTCGCATATTTTCCATATCCAATATGCCAACGGTGCCACCGTAGGTAAAGCCACCGATATTATGGAAGGCGAGCGTTACCACTCTCCTCTGAAACCCTTTGGTGGCATGGAACAGGTAAGCTTTACTCCTGATGGAAAGCAAATTGCCTATACCTGCAAGAAAAAGACCGGCATGGAATCGGCCTTCTCTACCAACAGTGATATTTACCTGTATGATATTTCTGCTAAAACCACCAATAACCTGACGGAAGGCATGATGGGCTATGACATTGCCCCTACTTTCTCACCCGATGGCAAGTACATGGCATGGGAAAGCATGGCACGCGATGGTTATGAAGCTGATCAGAACCGCCTTTTCATTATGGATCTGGCCAGCAGTAACAAGAAAGACTATACGGCGGATTTCGATCAAAATGTGCATGGCCTAAGCTGGACCCCCGATAGCAAGCACATCTACTTTACAAGTGAGGACAAAGGATCCAATGAGATTTTCCGTTTCAATATGGCGGATAACAGCATTACACAAGTAACAGAGGGCATTCATAACTACAACTCGGTGGCGATTGCCGGCAAGGAACTTATCGCTACGCAAACATCCATGAAGCACCCCACAGAAATCATCAGTGTGAACCCCCAAACGGGAGCCGGCAAAAACATCTCGAAGGTGAACGAACCACTCTTGTCGCAACTGACCATGGGCGATGTTGAAAAACGATGGATCAAAACCACCGATAACAAGGATATGCTGGTGTGGGTTATCTATCCGCCCAACTTTGATAAAAACAAGAAATACCCGGCACTATTGTACTGCGGTGGCGGCCCTCAAAGTATGGTAAGTCAGTTCTGGAGTCTTCGCTGGAACTTTCAGATGATGGCAGCCAACGATTATATTATTGTAGCGCCTAACCGTCGCGGCCTCCCGGGCTTTGGCCAGGAATGGAATGAACAGATAAGCGGTGATTATGGCGGACAAAATATGAAGGATTACTTCTCGGCCATCGATGCCCTGTCTAAAGAATCCTTTATTGATGAAAACCGCCTGGGAGCAGTAGGTGCAAGCTATGGTGGCTATTCGGTGTACTGGCTGGCCGGTAACCACAATAAGCGCTTCAAAGCCTTTATATCCCACTGTGGTATCTTTAACTTTGAGCAGATGTACAGCACAACTGAGGAAATGTTTTTTGTAGACTGGGATTATAAAGGTAACTACTGGGACAAAAGCAATAAAACAGCCATGCGCAGCTATGCCAGCTCCCCCCATAAATTTGTTCAGAACTGGGATACGCCAATGTTGGTGATACATGGTGCCAAAGACTTCCGCATACCTTACACGCAGGGCATGGGTGCCTTTAATGTAGCCAAGATGCGTGGTGTACCAGCACGCTTTCTGTACTTCCCCGAAGAAAATCACTGGGTGCTGTCGTGCCACAACGGTATACTATGGCAGCGCGAATTCTTCCGCTGGCTGGATACCTACTTAAAATAACATTGCCCAAATAGCAAAAAACCGTTGACTGAGAAGCCAACGGTTTTTTTATTAATATCATTCAGGATCAATTCAGTCATTGTTCTGATTGTGATGCGTAACGGTATATAAATCATTCCGCCGATCCTTAAGGTTACGCACACTACCAAACTGACTCAGTTCGCGCAGCATGTCAATATCCACATCGGCAATCAATATCATCTCTGTATTGGGTGTAGCCTCTGCCTTTACACCATTGGTCGGAAAAGAAAAGTCACAGGGCGTAAACACAACCGACTGGGCATACTGAATATCCATATTATGTACCTTGGGCAGGTTGCCTACACTGCCGGCAATGGCCACATAACATTCATTTTCGATGGCACGCGCCTGCGCACAATGGCGCACCCTGGCATAACCATTTTGTGTATCGGTTAAAAAAGGTACAAAAAGAATGTCGATTCCTTCCTTCGCCAACAAGCGGCTCAATTCGGGAAACTCAATGTCGTAACAGATTAGAACACCCACCCGACCACAATCGGTATCAAAAGCCTTCAAGGTATTTCCCCCTTTTAAGCCCCACACTTTCACCTCATCAGGGGTAACATGCAACTTTTCAAAACGCTCCATGCCACCGTCGCGCTTACACAGGTAACCCACATTATAAAGCGTATTATCCACCAACTCAGGCATACTACCTGTTATTATGTTAATATTGTAGGTGATAGCCAATTCAGCAAAGCGGCGTGTGATCGCCTCGGTGAAGCCAGCCAGCTCGCGAATGGCTTCAGGCTCTGAAAGATGGTTATATTTCGACATGAGCGGGGCATTAAAGAACTCGGGAAACAAGGCAAAATCGCAACGATAACCCGATACGGCATCAATAAAATACTCAGCCTGCTGCATCAGTTCTTCAAAATCCTTGTACAAACGCATTTGCCATTGCACAAGACCCAAACGCACTGTAGACTTATTCAGACTTACCCGATCAGTGGCCTTTTCGTAATACACATTATCCCACTCCAGCAGCACAGCATACTCCTGCGACTCCTTATCGCCTTCGAGGTAGCCCTTCAAAACACGCACCGGATGAAAATCATTGGACATCTGAAAATCCAACACCGGATCATGGATCTCCTTCATGCGTACCTTATTAATGTATTCGCGCGGTGTTATCTCCGATGCATACTGATGATATTTGGGGATGCGCCCACCAAATACTATTCCCTTGAGGTTGAGCTTCTCGCACAGCTCCTTACGGTAGTCATACAAACGACGCCCCAGCCGCATCCCTCTGAATTTAGGACGGATAAAAACATCAATCCCATAAAGCTTATCACCATCATCGGTGTGAGTACGAAAGGTAGAGCCTCCGGTAATTTCAGCATAGGTATGACGATCTTCAAACTTGGCATAATCCACGATGATGGACAAGGCACAGCCCGCCAGTTCATCATCCACCTTAATCCCCACCTGTCCTTCCGGGAACTTTTTAATAAGGGCCTTAATATGATGCTCTTTCCAGTAGGCATCCGGCATTTTAGCATAAGCCTCTTGCATGGCTGCTTTAATAGCCGGATAATCATTTTCTGTTAAGTGTACCAGTTCTATGTTCTCGATAGAATGAAGATCGTTATTTGAATCCATAATTACTTAAGACGATAAATTTGCATGATGTCCTCCAGAATTTTGGAGAAATTAATCTTTAAATCGATCAACTCACCCGAATGAATGTCAAACACCCATCCGTGAACTTTTAAACCCCGATCGCGATAAGCGCGTTGCACCTCGGCAGTTTTAATTACATTGATGCACTGCTCCTGCACATTCAGCTCCACCAGTCGCTTATAACGCTTATCTTCATCGTCGATGGCATTAAGTTCATCTTTGTGCATACGATACACATCGCGAATATTACGAAGCCAGGGATTCAGTATGCCCAAATCCTCGGATTGCATGGCCGCTTTTACACCACCACAGTAGTAATGACCACACACTACTATGTAATTAACCTTGAGGTGCAGCACCGCATAATCGATAATGGACATAATACTTAAATCGGTATTGGGCACCATATTGGCAATATTGCGGTGTACAAAAACCTCACCCGGAGAAAAGCCCATCAGCTCCTCGGCAGTTACACGACTGTCCGAACAGCCAATATACAGCACATCCGGATTTTGCCCCAAAGAAAGGTTTTTAAAGTAGTTGGCATCGTGCCGCAACTTATTCTTAACCCATGCTTTATTGTTTTCAAATACTTGTTTTATCTTCATATAGTATTGATTAACTACCCATTAAAACCATTTTCGGGACGCATTGTTTATGCCTTAGCCGCCACAGTGTCCAAGGCTTTCTGGCTTGCATCCCTGAAATTGTCAAAGATACATTCCTCTCCGATATAATCAGTCAGTGCATACTTTTTTATCTTCTCTTTAACTTCTTCATTTACGCCCGATAAGATCACGTGGATGTGTTTATCATTTAATATCCTCAAGGTATCCTTCAGGTTGTGCACGCCCGTTTGATCGATAAAAGCTACATGACGCATGCGAATAATTAACACACTACACTTTAATCCTATCTCTTCAATAGCTTCGGAATAGCGCCTTGCCGAGGCGAAAAACAAGGGTCCACTGATCTCGTAGATTTTGACACTGTCAGGCAGATCACCATAGTTTTCCAGCAGATCATTATCCACCACATTTTCAATGCGTTTATCGCTGATATCTGCCATGCGTTTCATAAACAATACAGCCGATAACAGCACACCGATTTGGATGGCGAGGGTAAGATCGAAAAACACAGTGATAAAAAATGTGGTGAGCAGAATAAGAATATCGAAGTAAGAGCCCTTCAGTATGGAAACAAAAGAACGCCACTCACTCATGTTATAGGCCACCACAATTAAAATACCTGCCAGGCACGACATGGGGATCAGCTTGGCCCAGTTACCCAGAAACAGCATAATCAGGAGAAGGGTGATGGCATGTACCAAGCCCGCAATAGGTGTGCGACCCCCATTTTTAACATTGGTAGCCGTACGGGCAATGGCACCTGTTGCCGGTATGCCACCAAAGAATGGTGTTACAATATTGGCTACTCCCTGGGCAATCAGTTCGGTGTTGGAACGATGCTTGCCACTGATCATACCATCCGATACTACAGCCGACAGCAAAGACTCGATACCCCCTAACAGGGCGATGGTGATGGCGGGCGCAATATAATTCTGCAAATCACCCAACTCGAAGGAAGGGATGGTGATGCTAAAACTATTGGGAATGGCTCCAAAGAAAGTTTCGATGGTGGGTACATCAAGCTTTAGGAAATACACCAAAGGAGTAATAATGATGATGGACAGGAAGGAGCCCGGTATTTTGGAGGTCAGGTGTTTTGAAAACACGGTGATGAGGATGGTCACCACTGTAATGGCAAGAGCCGTTAGATTAGTTGTGTGCAGTGAGGTAAAATACATCATCCATTTGGCATGAAACTCCGAGGGCACGCTTTCGATGGACAGTCCCAACGCATCCTTTATCTGCGTTGAAAAAATCACAAGGGCAATACCACTTGTAAAACCCACAATTAATGAGTGCGGAAAATATTTAAGCAGGCTACCCAGTTTTAACAAACCAAAAATAATTAGAAATACACCGGCCAGCATGGTGGAGATAATCAGTCCGTCGATGCCATACTCAGCCACAATGCCATAAACAATGACGATGAAGGCGCCAGTGGGCCCTCCAATCTGAACCCTACTTCCGCCCAACAGGGAAATGATAAAACCGGCAACAATGGCCGTTATCAGTCCCTTTTCGGGCGACACACCCGAAGCAACCGCGAAGGCTATGGCCAAAGGCAAAGCAACAATGCCCACTACAATACCCGATAACACATCACTACTTACTTGTTTTTTGGTGATTCCACTTTTGAGAATACTAAAAAACTTTGGTTTAAAAATACTTTTCATTTCTATATGATTAATTTTATAACATATGACACAAACCATGGGTACACCCCACACTGAGAAGTGATGAGCACAAAGTAGATGCTGCTAGGCAGCAGGCAGTGCAGAGCACACAATCATCTTCTCTTCTGCGAAGCCGCATCAGATGGCAGGTCTCATAAGGAATATGGTAATTTAAATACCACAAAGGTAAGCATTATATTGTCATCTTATCCTCCCCAGACCCGTATTGCGAAAACTCATGTGGGAGATCGGATACTGAAGATCGGCACATTGTCGATAAAAATTGACTAATTTTACAGCTATAATATCAACATAATTAAACACACAAACATGTTATTAAAACGTTTTGTTATTCTGGGAGTTGCTGCCTTATCAATGATGGCGTGCACAGAAACTCCTAAGGATCAATCACCCCACATTCTGCTGATTATGGCCGATGATATGGGTTTCTCTGACTTAGGTTGCTACGGTAGTGAAATACCCACGCCCAACCTGGATGCTTTGGCTGACCAGGGGGTTCGCTTCAGCCAGTTTAAGAATACCTCGCGCTGTTGTCCCAGCCGTGCTGCCCTGCTTACCGGAAGACATCAGCACAGCGTTGAGATGGGATGGATGACGGCTGTGGACGAGCATCGCCCGGGATACCGCGGACAGCTAAGCAGCACAGTACCCACCATTGCTGAGCTATTCAGGGAAAATGACTACCACACCTATATGTCGGGTAAATGGCATGTGAGCCTCGATGGCAGCTGGGAAGATCCTGAATCCGAGCCCAATGGATCGTGGCCAACAGAACGTGGTTTTGAGCGTTATTACGGCAGCCTGGCCGGAGGTGGTAGCTACTACACACCCAAAGGACTAATGCTGCAGGATAAGCGCATCACAACAGTACCCGAAGATTATTATTACACAACGGCCATCACTAAGAATGCCGTTCAATTTATTGAGGAGCATCCAAGCGATAAGTCCATGTTTATGTACCTAGCGCACTATGCCCCACACCGCCCATTGCAGGCACCCGCTGCCATGGTGGAGGCACACCGCGAGAAATACCGTGTAGGCTACGATAAGCTTAAAGAAGCACGCTACATTGGACTGATACGCGAAGGCTTGGTACCTGAGGGCTATGACCTACCCCTGCACCACACTGAATACGGGGGTAAAAGACCGGCATGGGATGAGTTGGATGACGCTACAAAGGAAAGATGGGTGACTGAAATGGCCACTTTCTCAGCCATGATTGAAATAATGGATGAGGGCATTGGCCAGGTGATAAATACACTGAAAGAAAAAGGAATGTATGACAATACTATTATCCTGTTCTTGAGTGATAACGGTGCTACTAACGAAGGCGGTTTTGTTTCGCAGCTGGCTGCTGATCTCAGTAACACACCCTACCGCAGCTACAAAGGCTTTACCCACCTGGGGGGTGTTAGCTCTCCCTTAATAATACACTACCCTAAAAAGTACAAGGCCTTAAACGGCAGCATACTCAACGATGTGGCGCATATTACCGATCTGCTCCCTACCTGCATCGACATGGCCAATATTTCCTACCCTAATACGTTCAATGGTCAGCCCCTATCACCCCCTCATGGACGCTCACTGGCCGGCCTGCTGGAAGGTGGCCAACGGAAAGCGCAGGATCAGTTCTTTGAGCATCGTGGTAACTGCGCTATTCTTTCGGGTAAATGGCGTATGGTTAAGCTTGCCCGTGAGGAACAATGGCAGCTCTATCAGCTGGAGCACGACCCGTTTGAGCAGCACGATGTGGCCGCTGACTATCCGGAGAAAGTACAAGAATTACAAGTAAAATGGATGACCTGGGCACAAAATAACAAGGTATTACCCCTTGAGAGTAAACCCTGGACCCCCCGCATCAATTATTATAAAAACTTAAACCCCGATCAGGACGGTATTGATTAACATCACAGGCGCGGCCCCATTATTATAAATGATGTCGCGCCACTCCTGACTCTAAACACAAACCCTATGAGAAAAACCATTAAACTTATTGAGACTTCACTTATTTATGGTATTCTGATTGTTGTATCAGCTACACTAATTCTGGCCTTTATCGACATTGTATACCAGATCAAACAGAAGATATTGACCCCGCCCATGTTCATAATTGATGCCGGCGGACTCATGGATCTCTTTAGCTTGCTGCTGGTGCTGTTAATTGGCCTTGAGCTGCTGGAAACCATCAAAGCCTACCTCAAAGAAGATATTGTACACGTTGAGTTCATCATTCTTGTGGCCATTATTGCCATTGCCCGTAAAGTAATCGTATGGGATTTTGCCAAGTATCGCTATGAGGAGCTATTAAGTCTTGCCGCCATGATTGTTGGCCTGGGTATCACCTATTTTCTAATAAAAAAAGCCGATGTAAAAATACACCTTCCCAGCAGAGGAAAATCAAAAGCAAAGGATGATCGTGAGTGATTGAACCCTAATCTGAACAAGGCCCAAGCGTACAACGTATCCAGCCTGTTAATGACTTACCAACAGATTCTACCATAAAGCGACGAATTTCAATTGCTATACAGTAGACATCGCAATTATTGATTGGAACGGTTCTCTATCGTAAGGTGCTTATATAGAACCGTTCCGTATATACTTTTACATTACAGGCCGATTAAAAATGTAAAAAACAATGAAGCGTCTATATAATATGCAATCCCGCTGGGATTGTTATTAATAGGGTAGGTTTATTATTTCTATAAATATTCAACTTCTCCGAAGTTGTTTTATTATCTCCAGCGGAGATAAATATTTGTAGATAAGTGAAATGTAAATAACCAATCAACCTCAGCGAGGTTGAATATATATTTAATCGGTTATTAATGATACTTTCATTAAAAAGGTACTTCCTACTAGTCTTATTAATGGTTCATCCACTCTTTAAAAGCCCCTGCCTTGGCGCGACTTATCATGATTTTATCATTCAGATTATTGACCAGCTTTACCACCAGCTTACCGCTGAAATAGGTTTCAAATTTATCCACAGCCTCGACATTAACAATGGACTGCCGGTTAGTTCTGAAAAACATTTCCGGATCGAGCTCTTCCTCCAACTTATCGAGCGACTGACTAAGTACATGTTGCTGGCCCTGAAAAGTAACGGCAAAAGTTACACGTGCATCGAAGTAGAAATAGGCGATATCATCAACGCCTAACTTAAAAAAGGCCTCGCGCTTAGAGATAAGAAAACGCTTACGATACCCCCCTTGCGTTCTGGCAATGGAACGTGCCAACTCCTGATAATCAATCTTATCAACGACACCTCCTGTCTCCTTTTGATCACGTGCCTCACTCAAAACCTCAATGGTATTTTCATACTTAGCAATGGCTCGCTCCAGGTCTGTTTCTTTAATGGGCTTCAGCAGATAATCAATGCTATTGAGATGAAAAGCCTTGAGTGCAAATTCATTATAAGCCGTTGTAAAAATAATACCGCTACGTTCTACTTTTACGCTATCAAAAATGGAAAAGCAATTACCATCAGCCAGTTCAATATCGAGAAAAATAATTTGAGGATGTTCATTATTTTTCAGGTAATCAACTGTTTCGTCAACCCCTTGTAACATTGCCTGCACCTTCCATGCCGGACGTAACTCAGCAATCATATCACGGAGCATCTCACCGCTATGAATCTCGTCCTCAACAATTATGATATTCACATCCATCATTTCACTTTCTTATTTATCAATGGTAATTCCACCCTAAATTCGTATTCATCTTTAGAAATAACCACCTTACGGTCGGTTAGAAGTTTATAGCGCTCGCGCAAGTTACTCAATCCTGTGTTTGTTGAATAAGTTGTTGATTTAGGATTGATATTATTTGTCACAATCACCTTATCGTTTTCGGTGTACATTTTCATTTTGAGAGGCGATGCTTTGGTGGCGACATTATGCTTAACAGCATTTTCCAGTAAGACCTGCATGCTTAAAGGTGGCAGGTGCCAATCATAGTACTTTTCGTCAAAGTCATGCTCCACGGCGAGCCCTTCCCTCAAACGCTCCTGATGCAGTGCACCATAAGCTTTGAGGAAATTTAACTCATCTACCAGTTTGATGGAAATATGCTTATTACTCTGCAACACATAACGATATACATCTGAGAAATTAATAGCAAAACGGATTGCAGCATCACGGTCATGCCTGATGATGGCAATCAGAGTGCTTAAGTTATTGAACAAGAAATGTGGATTGACCTGATCCTGTAAGGCACGATAGTCCTGTTTCAGTTTATCTTTTTGAAGCTTTTCATTCTCCAGCATTACCATACTTAGGCTATGATGGTAATTATAAGCAAAAAGCAATACAATGTATATCATTACCAGTAATATAGCAATTACAATACTAACACTATACACCAGTTCATCGCGCACCTTATCTCCTTCCAGCCAAGGCTTTAAGAGCTGAGCCAAAGTGGTTACTATTACAAACCAGGCACCCGAGAACGAAATAAGCATAATAATACGACCACGCGTATGGGTGTGCCATGGCCGCCAACGGTCGATGAGCTTATTAAAGGCAAAAATGCCTTCGCTAATAAAAGTGAAGAGCCATATGGAAAAGAGAAATCCTTTCCAGCTAAATGGTTCATTATTAAATAAGGCAACAGAGACGAGAAAATAAAAACCCGTTCCCAACATTATTTCAAATAGCAGGCGGGCTTTGTAGTTCACAAACAGGATGGGTTGACCTTTTAGAAACTTATCGTTATAACAGGTTTCAAAATTTTTCATAATATGTTTAGTTAACCCCATTGATTAGTTAAAGGTAGTGACTCATTTTATAAAATAAAACAAATCACTACCAAAAGGAAACACTATTCATTGGTTAAGGTAAGTTCGGATCCCAGTTGCCCGGTACCTTTCATATAGGCCGTTTTAGCCACTTCGTAGCCGGCAAGGGCATTTAGCAGTTCGGCATTGGCACTTAGCCAGGAGGCCTGAGCATTTAACAAATCGGTTGTAGTATTAAGGCCTGCCTCGAAACTGGCAGTCACCTCTTCGAGCGACTCAATGGCCTCTTCCTTATTTTTCTTGGCTAAAATAATTGATTCATAGGCTTCACGCACCTGAATGATGTACTGCTGTACTTCTAACTGTACAAACTCTTTTGTTTCGTCTAATTCAAGACGGGCCTGCTGTATACGCAACTTCGCAGCATCTTTTTTATGTTTCTTTTCGCGCCAGTGAATAATGGGTATAGAAACAGAAGCGGCAATCTGAGTACTTGTTTGTCCGTCGAACACATCGGGCGCTTCCATATAGCCATAACTCATCTGGCCACCAATCTGAGGCTTATAAGCACTCATGGCTGATTTTTTCTGAAATTCGCTAATGGCCACCTGACCATCTAAGATCTTGAGGTCGTTACGATTGGCCATAGCCAGGCCGGCACCGTTACTCATGGCAATCAGCTCGGGATTCATAGATAATGAATCGCTCACTTCAATGTCCGTATTAATATCCAGCCCTGTAATCTGACACAGGTTCATTTTCATAATCTTTAGGGCATTTTCTGCCTTCATTAGGTTTAGCTGAGCTTCATTTTTCTGCACGGTTACAATCAGCTGCTCACTCTTAGGTGTTAGCCCCAGCTCATACATGTCCTTCATTTGCTGCTCCAGGGAGTCCAGCATCTCATAATACTTATAGGCCACCTTGAGTTGCTCCTTGAAAGCAACCAGTCGCCAGTAGGCATTATCGGTATTGAAAATCACCTCATCAGTTTTCAACTGATAGGCCTGACCAGCGATTTCAACGCCTTTATCGGCCATCTTATTGGCATAGCGTATTTTACCACCCAAGTAGATGGGCACCTGTGCCGACACCTGGCCATTGTAAAATTTTAATTTCTCTGTACCAATGGTCATGCCCGGAAAACCAATCATATCACCGGTTTGGTTACCGCCAGCATCCACCACCGGCAGACCCATTTGTGGGATCACAATATCGTCCATGCTGGGCAGAAACATGCCCGATGCACTGGCACCAATTTTTGGCAGATAGGCCGTGCGCGCTTCCTTCTGCTGTGCCTCTGCCTCATAGTGCTTCAGCTTTGCTGACTTAAGCGACTTATTAAAGTCCAAAGCCATTTGCCGGCTTTCAGCCAGCGATACCTTCTGTTGGGCTGTAGCGCTCAACCCTATCAGAAAGCTAATTAATATAATCGAGTACTTCATTTCTCTTAAATAAGACGATTTACAATCTTGAAACTTTTCACTTACGCTTTGTAGAAAAGGAGCCTTCTGTTTTAACCGTTTAAAAACTCCGGCTCCTTCTACTAACCTATACATGAAAAAAATTAATCGTTTGTCTAATGCAATTGTTTCGTGTTTACACGATACATTACAGCATACAATACCGGTATTACAATTAATGTAATAATAGAACCTATGAGCAAGCCAAACATTATGGCAATGGCCATGGTATTAAACATTGGATCGAATGCTAAAGGCAACATACCCAGTATTGTAGTGAGTGAAGCCATCATCACCGGACGCACCCTTGATAAGGTAGCATCGATAATGGCATTCAGCTTATCTTTTCCTTCACTAATCTGCAGGTTGATTTCATCGAGCAGCACCACCGCGTTCTTAATCATCATACCCATTAGTCCCAGGGTACCGATGATAGAGAAGAAGGTAAAATAGATGCCTGTGACAACGAAGCCAAAGATAACCCCAATAAAGGCCAATGGCATAATTGAGAAGATGATAACCGGCTGACGGAAGTTATTAAACAAGCCAATAACAATGATAATCATCAGCAGGGCAGCCAGCGGTAACTTCTCACCCAGTCCGGCATTGGCCTCGTTACTGCTCTTGTATTCACCCAACCACTCCAGCTTATAGCCGTCGGGCAGTGGAATAGCCTCTATCTTGCCGCGTATTTCTTTAAATAGCTCAGGCGGTGCTACCCCAAATACCGGATCGCACTGTGCAATGATGGAACGCTGCCCGTTATAGCGACAGATCATATTACTTTCCCAACGTACATCAATGGAATCGACTACCTGACTCAGCGCCACACTCTGCGGTAAGCCCGCCCACACGGGTACGGATGCCAGTTGATTCACATCGTCTTCAATGGTTTTATTAAGTTTTAATATAACGGGCAAACGGTAATCATCATCCTGGAAAACACCAACCGGCATACCCGTGGACGCAATGGCTAAAGCATTGGCTACGTCGGAGCGATTCACCATTAGCTGACGAGCTCGGTCCTGTGAATAAACGGGCGCCAACACTTTCACACGGTTCTTCCAGTTATGCGTGATAAATGTAGCCTTAGGCTCGGCGTACATTATTTCATTAGCCTGACGTGCCAAATCGCGCAGTACCTTCTCATCCTTACCGGTAAACTTTGCTTCTATCTTGAAATCACCTCCCACGGCCGCATAGGTTCTCACCCTTGCAAAGGCATTAGGGTAGTTTTTATCCACGTAGCCTTGCAGTTCAGCAATGGTTTCGTTGATAATCTCCTTGTCCTTAATGGTGATAATGAGCTCACCATAATTAAGGCTCAAACCATTCATAGGGCGCATGAGCGTATAACGCACCGGTGTGCTTCCTAAACTAGTTACTACCGAGCTGATGTTATCCCAATGTGCAATATCCTGCTGAATGGCATCCAAATCTCTCTCTACCTGGCTTATATCCTGACCTTCAGGTAAACGATAATCAAGAATAAACTGATCGTAATCGGCTCCTGGAAAGAAGTTTTGCTTTACGAAACGGAAAGACCAGAAAGACAACACCAATACCACCACGGTACCAATCACAAACATAGACTTATGCCATAGGGCAAAACGAATAAAGCGACGCGATAACTGATAAAATTTACCCCCGTAAGGGTCGTTTTCTGTCTCATCATTCTGCTTATTGCCTTTCTTTTTCTTTTTCCCTTTACTATAAAAATATTGCGCATGGAAAGGTGTCTGTATCATGGCCAGCACCCAACTTACAAATAAGGAAATGGCCAACACATAAAACAGAGGACGCAGAAACTCTCCCGCACCTGTACTGTTAAAGGCCAGTGGCATGAAAGCCAGAATAGCTACCAGGGTGGCGCCTAACAACGGCATGGCAGATTTTTTAGCCGTGTTAATAAATGCTTTGCTTCGATCGAGACCGCGCTCCAAATCAATAAGGATACCATCGGCAACCACAATGGCGTTATCCACCAACATACCCATGGCAATAATAATAGCGGCCAGCGACACACGGTGCAGCTCAATATCAAAGCCTGCCATGACAATAAATGTAGCTAAAATGGTAAACACCAAACCACTGGCAATCAATAATCCGGCACGCATACCCATGGCCAGCAGCAGAACCACAATCACAATCACGACTGACTCGACAAGATTCACCATAAAGTCATCAATCGACTTGCTTACATTAGTATGCTGGTAAAAAATCTTATTTACCTCAATACCAACAGGCAGGCTTTCTTCCAGCTCGGCCAGACGTTTTTCAACGGCCTCTCCCAGTAGAATAATGTTACCGCCTTTGTTCATGGAGATAGCCAAACTGATGGCCTCCCTGCCATTATGTTTTAATTTTTGAACCGATGGTGTATAAAACTCTCGCTCTACCGTAGCAATCTGTCCCAAACGATAGCGTCCTCCATTGGGTAACTTCACCTCAAAATTACGAATCTCATCAAGACTCTGAAACTTGTTACCAATGCTGATGCGAATTCGTTCGCTACCCGACACAAAACTACCGGGATTAACAATCATTCCCTGATCCTGAAACGACTGAAAGATCATCATGGGGTTAATGCCCATCGATGCAAAATACTCGTTATCAAAGGTGATATTAACGACTTCGGTGCGCTTACCAAATACTTCGATACGCTTTACACCTTCTACCAACATCATTTCCTCCTTCACGTAATCCACATAATTCTGGAATTCATCATAGGGATAACCATCGTTGGAAATGGCAAAGAATATACCCGATACATCACCAAAATCATCATTGACGATGGGCGCACCGGCTCCCGCAGGTAGTTTACCACGTACATCGTGTATCTTGCGTCGCAGATGATCCCATAGCTGGGGCATCTGATCGGTTTTAACGCTGCTCTTTATATTCACCTGTACCTCTGACATACCGGCTGTAGAGGTCGATTCTATGTAATCAACATTTTCAAGGCGCTGCGCAGCTTGCTCAATTACATCGCTTACTTCCTGCTCTACCTCCTCGGCAGTTGCACCCGGATATTGGGTTATAATAACCGCTGTTTTAACGGGTATTTCTGGGTCTTCGAGCTTACCCATCTTATCGAAGGACACTAGTCCCCCGAGAATTAAGGCCACAAAAACAAAGCTCAAAAAGGCCTTTTGAGATAAAATCTTTTCTAACATGCTAATGTGGACTTATTAAATATTAGTATCTGTAAGAACTCGTACAGCCTGATTTTCGATCAAGCTGTGAACGCCTGCCGTTACCACCAGTTCGTTACCGGTCAACCCGGAAGTAATTATAAGCTTACCTGCGTTATCGATTTTATTAATGCTAACCTTGCGGCTTGACACTACCGACTTATTCTGATCGTAAACCCATACATAAGTGGCCTGATCCTTATTAAATACGGCCTCCACAGGAACGGTGATAAGCTGCTCTTGTGCGGCTGCAAGTGAAATACGCACCTTGGCCGACATACCCGGCTTCAAGGCCTCCTCACCGGCATTCACCTTCAAACGCACATCAAACATATCATTTCCATTGGCCTTTTCGTTAACCGATAACATCACAGCCTCTAAGCCAAACCTGTTTGCGTTAGGAACATCCACCTTAACACTGCTAAAGTTTTTGGCTTTGTTCACCTTACTCTCAGGCAGACTAAACAGCACTTCCAGATGACTCACATCCAATAAAACATAGATGGGCTGACCGGGTGCTACATTTTCATATTTATTGGTATTTTTACGATATACATAACCTTCAAATGGCGCTTTCAACTGCGTATCGTTCAAAGCATTCTGCGCATTTTCATACGCACTTTTAGCAGCTAAGTAACCTGCCTCCAGCTTCTCCAGTGTGTTAATGGGTAATTTATTCTTTTTATAAAGCTCCTGATAGCGTGTAAATTCGCTTTTCAATTGCTCATATTGTGCCTTAGCCGCTTGCAAACGGATTTTATAATCACGCGGATCGATGCGGGCAATTACCTGTCCCTTATGCACGCGATCACCTTCATCAACAAGTACCTCAAGCACTTGTCCTCCTACTTTAAAAGCTACATCTACCTCTTTTTTCTCCTTCAACTGACCGTTAAAAATCAGTTCTTCGGCCGCTTGCGTCGTATCAAGACGCTTTACTTTAACATAGCGCTTGCTTACTTTCTCCTGCACCTCCTCGGAGCCACAGCTCACCAGTCCAAAGCTAACTGCTAGTAAAACAATGAAGCTGTTAAATAATTGTTTAATCATGATAAAATCCTATTTGTATTTTTTCGTTTTTGAAAAACCATTTTTCCATCTGCAAAAGTATTATATCTGCAAGGCGAAAATGATGCTAAATGCATGAAGCAGCCGATTTACAGCACCAAATAGCAATAGTCCGGACGAAAGAAAGTGTTGGATCACAAAAAACCCTGATTTTGATAAATCAGGGTTGCATCTTAATATTACTTTCGATGTGTTATTTTGCAAAGCGCATACGATAACGCGGCGCTACTTTTCCTTCTGCAATCTTATTGAGTTTACCTTTTATCAATCGCTTGGCAATGCCCGATAAATGATCGACATATAAAATACCTTCCGTGTGGTCATACTCATGCTGAATAACGCGGGCATTATAGCCGGTGAAAGTTTTTCTGTGCTTTTTAAAATTACGATCACAGTATTCGATTTCTATCGCCCAGGGACGCTCCACCTCACCGCCAATATCCGGCAGGCTCAAACAACCTTCAGCATCACTCCACACCTCTTCCGATTCACCAACGATTTCCGCATTAATAAATACTTCCTTAATTGGTGCTTCGTCCTCAAACAGATCAGCACGGTCTTCCTCCTTCATGCCTTCATACACCTGAATGGTATCCACCGTAAACAAACGGATGGCTTTGTTCACCTGCGGTGCCGCAAGACCAACACCACCGGCTTCGTACATGGTTTCCCACATATTGTCTATCAAATCCTGTAGCCCTTCGTAGTCCTTGCTAATTTCATCACACACCGTTCTCAACACTTTGGTGCCATACGCTGTAATTGCTAATGCCATCTATCTTGTTTTTGGTTTTGCGCTGCAAAAATAGTCTTTTTACCATAAACCATACACTCCCCAAAAGGTTTATTTCTTTTTTGCAACAACTTGCTCAAAAAGCCTAAACCTTCTTTTTACAAGTACTTCATGTACATTTGCGCAACGTAAACCAAAATATTGAACCCCTACCCGCCTCACTCTCTACACCAATCCGTCCCCCATTTTTTTCGATAAACTCCTTACAAATGATGAGTCCTAAGCCGGTCCCTTTCTCTCCTTCGGTACCTTCTGTCTTAATTTTTTTATCGATGCTAAAAAGATGCTGCTGATCATCGGCACTAATGCCTACACCACTATCACACACACTCACTTTCCAATGATTATCTTCGTCTTCAACAAAATATTTTACAGTGCCCCCTTTCGGTGTAAACTTCACCGCATTACCACTCAGGTTACGAATAACGGTGTTAACAGTATTGCGATCACCACGAGCCATCACTCTTTGTTTTACTTCGTTAATTATTTGCACTCCTTTCCGTTCCGCAGCATCACGATATAGGTTTGCGTTCTCTATAATCAATGCTGTCAGATCAAAGGACTTATCCTGAAAACTGATTTTACCCCTTTGCGATCGGGACCAGGTAAGCAAATTTTCCAAAAGTTGATAAATTTGTTTCGCGGTATTATTAATGCGCTTAACACCCAGTCGCTTATCCTCTTCATCAGCTACATCATAGCTTTCATCCAACAAACTACTGATTGACATGAGACTGGTAAAAGGATTTTTAAGGTCGTGTGAGATGATGGAGAAAAATTTATCTTTCGTCACGTTCATTTGTCGCAAATTCTCTTCGGAGGCTTTTAACTGTTCATTGGCCTTCGTAATAGCTTCATTTTGATGAAGCAGTACTTTGTTGGTTTTTATCTTTATTAACACTCGGTAGGTAAACACAGCCACCAAAATTAGTACCACTAACTCAAGCATCATAAACCATGTAGTTTTCCAGAAAGGCGGTTGAATGGTGATGCCCAGCTCAGTGGGCGTTTTGCACCAATACCCATCGCTATTTGTACTGATTACGCGAAAAGTATAACTACCCGGTTTAACATCGGCAAAAGACACGTAATTACGGGCTCCGGCCTTGTGCCACTCTTTATCCTGCGGTAGCAGTTGAAAGGCATATTCTGTTTTTCCGGCAAACAGATGATTGAGACCTGAATACTCAATGGCAAAAAAACGCTGTGAGTAGTCCAGTACAATATGCCGGGCATAAGCAATATACTGCGGCATTATATACTGACTATCAACCATCATTACTGCATTTCCAGGCAGGCCGGTCGGTCGTGTCTGTACCGCCTGCCCCAGCACCTCCAGGCGTGTAAATACAGGTGCACTTGCCTGCGTATTAGGTTGCACAGTGCCGGGATATAATATATTAAGACCATATACACCACCAAAATACAAACGACCCGATGTACCCTTATGAAAAGCACCTCCGTTAAACTCATTACTCTGTAGTCCATCGCTCACATCATAATTACGAAAGGCCATGCGATCTGGCTGCACACAACTAATCCCATAATTGGTACTTAACCACAAACGCCCTTGCTCATCGGGCAAAATACTGTAGATAACTTCATTGGGCAAACCATCGGCCATACCATACATCCGTATTTGCCCATTCTTTGGATTTAACACATTCAGCCCCTCGTTAGTACCAATCCATATCAGCCCCAGTGCATCCTTATACAGACTAAACACAATGTCGTTACTAAGGCGTTTTCCATCGGGCATATTACTTGTGTAATGCTGAAAGATACCCTTATCCGGGTCAAAACGATTTAAACCACCTCCATAGGTACCGATCCACAGATGCCCATTGTCATCTTCAATAATGCTGGCATAGATAAAATCGTTGGACAGCGACTGCACATTACCTTCCTGATGCATATATCGTCTGAAAGTACCAGTGTCTCTATTGAAAAGATTGAGTCCCTTGCGGGTGCCTACCCACAACCTTCTTTTACTATCCTCAAACACAACCCTAACCGAGTTATCGGAGAGGGAGCTGTCATCGCCCGGCCGGTTGCGATATATGCTAAAGCTATGATTGGCAGCATTAAAACGATTAAGCCCTCCTCCATCGGTTCCCACCCATATTGTCCCCTCCTTATCCTGATACACCTCGCGCACCGAATTATGACTGATACTTTGCGCACTGCCATCATGTATATAGGTAACAAAACGATCTTCGTGAGGACAGTAACAACAGAGCCCTCCGTCGTTAGTACCAATCCAAAGGCAGCTATCGGTAGCCTCCCACACCGACCATATAAAGTTACTGGGCAAACTATTATCATCTAATGGATTGTGCTTAATCATGTCAAACTTATTGGCCGATGGCTGGTAAACATTTATACCGGCACCAAAGGTTCCCAACCAGATATTACCACTGTGCGGATCGGCAAAAATACAGTTAAAGGCATTTTGATTAACACTCTCCTTATCGGTAGGATTATGTATACTTTTACTAACCCGCAGCTGCTCATTGATAACAAACAGACCGTCCCCGTGAGTAGCATACCACACGCTGTTATCCTCTGCAATCCACAAGGCTTTGCGGGTATTAACTGCCAGACTATTGCTCACATTATTGGTAGATACAATTTTTTGGGCTTGCCCCGTCGAAATTTTGTACAACCACAAACCGGCCTGGGTATTGATCCATAAGTGCCCCCTGTTATCCAACTCAACACCCTCAATATTCCTTAAATTATCAGGCAAAATAAGCTGCTGCTTACTTCCGTTGTGCCGATCATACAGAAACACTGATTGGGCACTTGCACAGTATAGGGTATCACTACGAACACAAACATCTACGAGGCTGATTTCGGAGAGCCTTAATGGATTACCTGCTGTACCAAATTCAAAGAGCCCCGAAGAAGCTGCCACATACAATACCTCATTAGCTTTACAAAGACGATGCACTACCCCCATCTCCGGATAGTGATGTGTGTGCCAATCGGCCAGTTCAATTCTATTCAAGCCTCCTTTGGTGCCGACATACAGGACATCATCAAAACCTTGCAGACAGGTGACAGTATCGTTACAAAGAGAATGCTCCTGCCCCGTTCGAAAATTCATAAATACCTCGCTGGCCGGATCGAAACAAGACAGACCACTGCGCGAACCAAACCACAGATTCCCCTGCTGGTCTTCTGCAATGTGTTCGATCCACTTATAACAAATGCTATTGGGATTTTTAACCTCGGTACGGTAAATGGTGAAGTGATAACCATCAAAGCGATTTAAGCCATCCTCAGTACCCAACCACATGAAGCCCTTACTATCCCGGGCAATGCAGTAAACCGAGCTTAATGAAAGACCATCGTCAATGGTAAGGCTCTGAAACCGCATGGGCGAATGCTGCGCTGTAAGGGGTACGCATCTCAGCACAGTAAGAATTAGAAGTAGCTGGTAATATCTCATTTTAACCAGGTTAAGTGATGAAAACAACTTTATCATCAACCATAAACCAAGTTAACAAAAAGGAATTTAACAATCTAATTTAGCACACAAAAACAGGATAATCCAAGAAATATAGACGCTATATAAGCATAACATAGACGCCCATGCTAATCAATCCAAATATGCCCCACCATATAGGTGCGTGCATTCCCCCCAATCATTACCCGGCTGCCCTGGTCCTTACAATACAAAGTACCTCCACGACTTGAGAGTTGCATGGCCAACAGACTGCTTTTATTCAAACGCTGTCGCCAATAAGGCACAAGTGTGCAGTGAGCCGACCCTGTAACGGGATCCTCCAGAATGGTAGCTTGCGGCGTAAAGAAGCGCGAAACAAAGTCACAATAATCACCGGGCGCGGTAACAATAACTCCACCCGTACCCAAATCAAGGGTATCGAAAAGGGCACGATTGACCTGCAGCTTCATTACATCATCGGCCTTTGGATAGATAAGTAAATAATCGCGGGCCTTAAGCACCGAACCCGGCTCAATACTAAAGGCTTGTTGAATAACCTTCGGCAGCGAAACAGGAACAGCCGGACGAGAAGGAAAGTCAAGAGTGAGCCGATCCTGCTGGCATTGAACAGTAACACGGCCGCTTAGCGTGTTAAATATAAGGGTGTCACAATCGTAATTCAAGTGTACCTTCAACACATAGGCCGCTGCGAGTGTTGCATGACCACACAGGTCCATCTCCATATCAGGGGTAAACCAGCGCAGGTGAATACCTGTCTCACTTTGCACAAAATAAGCGGTTTCAGCCACCGCATTCTCAGCGGCGATCTTCAGTAACAACTCATCGGGCAGCCAATCTTCAAGGGGAATGACACAGGCTGGATTGCCTGCAAAAACTTTATCGCTGAAGGCGTCTATTTGATATATGCTTAACTTCATTTGTTTAATTATGTATGTTACTTAGGGTATGATGAGGAGCCGTACCCTGTTGACATTAACAAGTGAAGAGTAAGATACAAAGGTCTGAGTTAAAATAAAAGCGGCCATCGCCTGAAAAACTTCAAACGTGGCCGCCAATATCAATAACTAGCAGAGCGTTCAGTAAGTTTCAGGAACGGCTCTCTGTGATAAAGCACCGTTCCTTAGATCTTTGATTAACAATTATCTTTCAAAACTTACACTAGAAGCGTAAACCTATCCCCAACTGCAATCCATTATTTTTAATACCATTGTGCACTTCAGTTAATCCCCACAGGTATTTTGCCTCAACATTAAGCATGAAAAAACTTAATCCGGCACCTACAAAAGCATTAGTATCAAACCATTCAGCTTTATCGTCGAAGGGGTTTCCAATTTCGTTAAGCTTAAAGTTAATGGCAGCACCTCCCTGTGCAAATATGGGCCCCAGCTTGAGCTTTAATGCCAATGGTATACCCAGATAATCCAGTTTGTAATCTTGCTTTTCGATCTCAGTTGTTACGCGTGAATATTCCATTCCGGCATTGAAAAAAAAGAAGGGCAACACCTTCGTATCACGATAAAAGGCGGCATAAAAGCCATCGCCATGGGATCCGTATTTGTGTGAATCTTTCATCATTACCGATGATTGATAACCCACACGCACACCGGTGTGCTTATCCTGCGCATTCAAAGCGCCCATTGACAATAAAAAACAAATTACAATAATTGTACTTCTCATATATATATTTATTAAATAATTTCTTCTCCTGCCATATATCTATGTATTCCCACAACGAAGTACCAAATATTCCATAGTGCAGCACAAACTCATCTCATAGCATTACTTTGTTGGATATATGCAATCCAAAAATAGGCTACCTGGCATGTCGCACAAACAGCCATTCTTACGAACTTGAACAAAAGCCTGCCGAACCCATCCAATCAGGCCGCGAAAGGTTACCAAAGCTCTTATCTATACTATAAGCTACGTATAAATCTAAAAATGACGCTTACTAGGTCACCGCGCTCTAGTAGAGCATTCAATAAGTTTTAGGGAACGATTCAGTAAATGCTTAATTAAATTGAAGCCTTCAGAAAATACTACTTGTGCATTGCACTCAAAATAATTTTTACTTCGCCAATCATGTCATTTACAATACTTCTGTGTATTTTTAACAGTAATTACCCTGAAAAATAAATCTAATGAGAGTTCTTCGTTTTATTACTCTGGTTTGGTTGCAATACTGCCTGACACTATTACCCTCGCTGGCCATCAATACACAAACCACTGATACACTAAAGGTAGAATCCATCGACTTGATTGATATACCCAGCGAGAGTGCCATCTCCATCAATAAACTAAATCAGCTTGAAAAATCTATTCTATCGGAGCATGACCTGATGAAACTTCTAACACGCAGCAAAGCTAAAATGCTAGGCATAGACAGCTTATATGCGGCGGAACAAGACATTGACCTAATGTCATTCAACAAACGTCACCTATTGAACAAACGCACATTTTGGAGACAACGACGCGAACAACTCATCCTGGTTGAACAAAACATCACCGATGAGCTCAGTAAAATTGAAACCATCAGCCAAAGCATATTTCACGACAAGAAAAGGTGGGATTACATCTCTCAGGTAATCAGCGCGGAGAACAACGAGACTTTTGTTAATGCTAATATTGATCGGGTACTTGCGAAAAACGACACACTATTGAGACGCGTTAAAAAACAAGGAAACCGCCTGCTTGAGATTCAGGACAAAGCCATCACTCAACAAACGAATATCTCAACGCTTATCGACCGTATCGATCAGCGCATACAAGCCGAAGAAGATAATATTTTCAAGCGCAGCCCACTGCACCCTGCACAATTTCTTAAGCCCGATGCCTACACAACAACCCTTCCTTTGCTAGCCGAAAATATTAAAATCGAAGCCCGCTTGCTGGCCGAATATCTAAAGGATAACCAATCTAACATCTTTCTTTTTATCCTATTAATTATACTTGGTATTCTGGGATTTAACAGGCTAAAAAAAGCCATGAGCAAACAAGAGAATCAAGGCAACACAGCAGTCTATGCAATACAATTAAACAAACTGTTACAATCCAACAAGAGTGCACTTGCGCTCATTATTATCTGGCTATCCGGACTGGTATTCCCCAATCAGCCCTTATTTTTTAAAGATATCATGCGCCTTACCCTTTGCTTTCCTGTAGCCTTCCTACTCCACCAACTCATCGATAAGCGCCTGTTTAGACCCCTAATAGTAATCTATGTGCTAATTGCCGTACAGGTTGTCGTCAACCAGTTACCCCCCGGTCATATTCTTTATCGCCTCTTCCTGTCGGTAGCATCATTAACGGCTGCTATCCTGCTTCTTAAACTACATTCCCAAATAAAGAACCATACTTTTAAAAGCCTGACAATGGCTAAATTGATTAAGCGTCTTCTGCTTGTTTCAGCTATGTTAGTTGCCTTTACACTCATATTGGGACTGTACGGATTTTTGGCACTCAATGAGTTTATGGTTAATGTAATACTGATCAATACACTCAGTATTTCCCTCCTTTATGTATCCGTATTAATTGCCAACGGCCTGCTGGAACACCTGTTTAACAAACCACGACTAAGAAACTACAAGGTATTTGAACATTATGGACGTCCGCTGCAAAAACACCTAATGACAGCCATTTCATTCTTAAGTAAGCTGGCGGGACTCTATATTCTGTTTATGAGTGTTAACGCCGATGAGGAAGTGATTGCCTTTTTTCGGGAATTGATAACGCGTGATTTCAAACTCAGTTCAAACGTTTCCTTTTCCATTGGCGGCACCTTCCTGCTCGTTATTATCCTTTATCTCTCCGTGCTACTATCTAACATTATAAAGGTGCTACTGGAAGAGGATGTTTTAAGCAAAACGAATCTGTCACAGGGTCTGCCCCACACCTTTGCACTCCTTGCAAAATACGCCTTTATTACGGTTGGCATAGTACTGGCAGTAAATATGGCGGGCATCCCCACCAGCAGCCTAACAGTGTTGCTGGGAGCCTTTGGCGTGGGTATTGGTTTTGGCCTTCAAAACATATTCAACAACCTTGTATCGGGTCTCATCCTCTTGTTTGAACGCCCCATCAAAATCGATGATGTGGTGGAAGTCGGCCAGTTGCTAGGCAAGGTTAAATCCATTGGCATACGATCAAGCGTTGTGCGCACCTTCGATGGTGCCGAAGTAATTGTGCCCAATGGCAACCTGATATCCAACGAGGTGATTAACTGGACCCATTCGGATCCCATCAGACGACATGAGGTGTTTGTGGGTGTTGCTTACGGTTCAGATGTATCCAAAGTAAAAGATATTTTAAAAGAACAGCTGGGTATGCACACAGACATACTAAAAGATCCGGAGCCCAGCGTACTATTTGTATCACTTGGAGACAGCTCATTGGATTTCAGGGTTTTGTTCTGGATATCTAAAGTTCAGGAAGGGCTAAAAATAAAAAGTGAGGTAACAAAGATGATCTACGAAGCACTTAACAAAGAAGGCATTCAGATACCTTTCCCACAACGCGACATACACATCATCAAAGAGAAAGAGAAACAAGCCCCGGAAAACATTTAAAGTCTATGATCCGCTGAACAATTTTCAGAATTATGCATTCCATAATTAAACCTCATTATGATGGAAACATTAGATAATTGCTTATACGTTTTATTCGGTAGCCGAACAGGTAACTCCAAAGCGGTAGCCACGCTGGCTCACGAATATGCCCAAAGTCTTGGCTATGCGTCGGTTTTAAGCGATATGCAACATATGAATTTTGATGACATCAAACAGGTTCAATATCTCTTGCTTATTGTCAGCACCCATGGCGAAGGAGAACCTCCTGTGCAGGCCGAGGATTTCTATTCCTATCTGCACAGCGATAGCCCCGGAAAGCTTGCTACCCAATATGCTGTTCTGGGACTGGGCGATAGTAGCTACCGCTATTTCTGTCAAACGGGGGAAGACCTGGATAAGCGATTAGCTGCATTGGGTGGGCGACAACTAATGCCTTTGAAGAAGTGCGACATTGACTTTGAGGAAACAGCCAAAAACTGGATACTACAGGCATTTGAATCGCTGGAGGGACAATTACCCCGGCTCAACAAACCTCGCAAGAAAGGCTTTATATTTGACCTTAAGCTAAATGATAACATCAGCTCGGCTTATAAAGCAGAGCTGATAGACAAGCACATGCTAACCACTGCCCACAGCTCTAAGAAAGTACTGCATGTTAGTCTCTCGCTGAAAAATTCAGGCATTGAATACCTTCCGGGTGATGCCCTGGGTGTATATGGTACCAATGCACGCAGCATGGTGGATGAATTACTGGATACATTAAATTTTGATAAGGCCTACCCGGTGAAGGAAAAGGACAGTACACGCTTGCTAAAAGATTTACTTATTCACGACTATGAGTTAACGCTAATAACACCACTCGTCGTCCGTAACTATGCCTCCCTTGTTAATAACCCAAAACTCAACCACCTGCTCAGTAATAAAAAAGCACTGGAAAATTATACCAGCGAGAGCGATATCATCGACCTCGTGAAGGACTATCCGGGAAAAATTACGGTAGAGCAATTGCTGAGCGTACTTCGCAAGCTGAGTCAGCGTCTCTACTCCATCGCGTCAAGCCGAAATGCAGTGGGCGACCGTGCCGATATTACTGTTAAGATCATTGAAAATACAAAGGACGGACGAACCCGCCATGGGGTATGCTCCTCATTTCTGTGGGAACGCCTGGATGTGAGTGATCGCGTGCCTGTAACACTGGAAACCATCGCTAAATTCAGACTACCCGAAGACGATCATGTGCCGATTATTATGATTGCTGCCGGCACAGGCATCGCGCCCTATCGTGCCTTTTTACAGGAACGAGCTGCCCGCAAAGCACCCGGTAAGAACTGGCTAATTTTCGGAGAAAGAAACCGCAATACAGATTATCTGTATGAAGAAGAATTAATTGCCTTTAAACAGGTTGGTTATATTGAAAAAATTAACACCGCTTTCTCGCGCGATCAAAAAGAGAAATTTTATGTGAGCCACCTCATAGAGCAATCTGCTTTGGAGATCATACAATGGATACAGGATGGTGCCATTGTCTATGTATGTGGCAGTAAAGATCACATGGCCGTTTCGGTACGCCAGTCCTTGATTAAAGCCATTGCACAGGTTATGCACCTTGATAACAATGCTGCAATTGCTTACTTCGAAACCCTAAAAGCCGCCAAACAATATCAAGAGGAAGTATATTAACGCTTCTTACTTCAAAACATATCGCCTGATCCTAGTAAATCACGCCATCTCGTTCAGGGCATGGCTCAAGGTGCTTAAGCTGATCAATCCAGGTAGCCTTTTCATCGTAATGCATTAAGAAAGGTTTGTAGGTATGCCGATAGTCACGATGGCGGATATACTGAATCTGAAAATACTTCTCCCCATTAACAGGATTCGTCATTATACCCATTACCTGGGCCTTACCCATGGCTGCCGACATGGATGGCGCTGTCACCGTTTTGGCCAGACTCGAGGTAACGCGAATGGCATCGGTATAAATCTGGTAGGCCTTGGCTAGGGGCACCTGAAAATAACCATAAGGGCCCGTTTCCCGCTCAATAAACATGTAATAAGGCACCATGCCCATATTCACCTGCCGATCCCACATGGTAGCCCACACATCTGCTGTGGCATTAATATGATTCAGCAAAGGCGACTGCGTCCGTATCTCAGCACCCGTGGCACGAATATTACGAACAGCTTCGGCCACCGCACTGTTTGACATCTCCTGATAATGGTTAAAATGCGCCATAATGGACAGATGAATACCCTTATGGGTGATTCGTTTAAAAAGATCCAGCATCTCTTGCGCCTCCTCATTATATTGAGGCAGAAAAACAAAGGGCCACCACGTTAACGCTTTTGTGCCAAAACGGATAGTCTTAAGATTTTTCAGGTCGGCCTTGAAAATGGTATCGATGTATTTGTTAATGGTGCGTGGACTCATAATCATAGGGTCGCCACCTGTGAACAACAGCTCATGAAGATGATCGTGTTGCTTGAAATAGTCACATACCAAATCTATTTCTTTCATGGAAAACTGTAAATCCAAATCCTTCACAAACTGCGGCCAACGGAAACAGAAAGTACAATTGGCATGACAAGTTTGTCCCTGAGTGGGGAAGAAAAGGGCGATATCGCGATATTTATGCTGTACGCCCGGCAGAGGCTCTCCATTAAGAGTAGGTATGTTGGACTGCTGCTGTGCCGGATGCGGGTTTAGACCCAAACGAATATTATTGGCAATTTGAGTAAGCTCATGCTGCGGCACACCTTTCTCAACCGCCCACTTCACTTTTTCATAATCCCCCTCGGGCAACATGCGCCGATTAGGGAAGGTGAGAATATAACACGGATCTTCTTCATAGTTTTTCCAGTCGATAAGATAATCAACCACATAGTTATTGGCCTTAAAGGGTAAAACCTTGGATACGATTTCAATCTCTTGCTTCACCTCCTCAGGAAGCATCTTCATATATTCAATCTGCCGAAAATTTTTAACATTATAACTGATGATCTTCATATAGCAAAGTTGTGTAATGGTCTCCACTATATAGAACATCAGCTAAGGCCTTTTGTTTCACACCCTGACCTTCAGGCATACTGCTCATCTTATTATGAACAGCGGCCACCGGCGCAGGGGCTGGTACTGAGAAACACACCAAAACCCAGCCCTATAAAAATATTTTCAGCGGCTTTATCACTCCATAAAACTGGTTCACCTCCACCTTGACCGAAATAAAAGAGCGCATAGCCTATCAGTGCACCCAGGCTACAATACATTAACACCTGTTTGAACAAAGGCGAGGAGATCCATCGTTTCACCATGCTACGTTCATCCTTAATATTCAGCCTTTTAAATTTCATTGGGTCCATAACGCAATTTATTTACAGGTATATCCCAATCCATTAATGGTATCCCTCACCTTATCCATATCAATTTCAGCACCTTCCAGCATCACCGTTTTTTCACCCAAGTTAACACTAACACGATCGACAAAATCAAGCTTCTCAAGATTAGTCTCAACACTATTTTTGCAGTGATTACAGGTCATGCCCTCTACACTTAGTGTTTTAGTTTGAACAGGTCTGAAAGTAAACTGAGCGGCTGTTTGTTGATTAATAACAGGTGCCGGAGCAGCTTGCTCCTTTTCGGCCCTATATTTCTGATAATAGCCGTTTAGAATCAGTAACAACATGGCAATACCTGAGGCAATTTGCCACCAACTAAGTCCGCCAATATGCTGATGACCCAGGTGGGGATCAGCTATTTGTGTGAACCACTGTGCAGGCAATGCATAATCGATGAGCATACCAAAGGCTAAGGCGCCGGCGATGATGGTTCCCAGATAAGCAAAAAGACTCTTCTTGCCCATTACCTTGCCGATCATGGTAATGGTAGCAGCATTGGTGGCCGGCCCCGCCATGAGCAACACAAAGGCCGCACCGGGACTAATGCCCTTGAGAATAAGAACAGCCGCCAAGGGAATAGATCCTGTAGCACAAATATAAAGCGGAATCGACACCGCGAGAATAAGCAACATTTGCAAAAAGGGCGATAGGTTTAAAAGCTCAAAAAAATTATCCGGTATCAAGGCAGAAATTAGGGCGGCGAGCACAAGTCCAATAATCAACCATTTGGAGATATCCTGTATAAAAGCCACAAAACCATATTGAAAGACTGATTTAATTTTCTCCAAAAGCGTTTTATTATTCTGCGCATCTCCATGAGGCTTTGCTTCATTGGGTTCATTGCGCGTAATGCGGCTTGTTATCATACCGCCTGTTATGCCGGTGATTAAAGCGGCCAACGGGCGAACAATAGCGAAGGGCAAGCCCATTAACGAAAAGGTGGCCAGCATAGAATCAACACCCGTTTGTGGAGTTGATATGAGGAAGGAAACTGTTCCGCCCTTTGAGGCTCCGTTTTTATAGAAGGCAGCACCGGTAGGTATCACTCCACAGGAACATAGTGGCAAGGGAATGCCAAACAAGGCGGCCAGGGCCGATGACTTGAAAGGACTGCCATTGAAGTATTTTTCAATACGATGCTTGGGAATAAAAGCATGCAACAAGCCGGCAAAAAAGAAACCCAATAAAAGGTAAGGCGACATCTCACTTAAGATGCTCACAAAATCTTTGAAAAAAGAAACTATAAATGTTTGAAAATCCATATTATAACAATTCTATACTTTGCTTATTCATATTTTAGCACTTAAATACAAAGTAAGTCAATAGCTGCCTATGAATGTTACATCATTATGGTAAAAGCGTACACCTTTTTACCTACACCTTGTCCAAAGGCTTGCGCAAAGGACTCTTCAACCGCTTAAAGTGCGTCGGGGTCAAGCCTGTAACCCGTTTAAACTGATTGGACAAATGCTGCGTGCTGCTATAACCAAGCTTCCAGGCTATCTCTTTAATAGTCAACTCACCATAGGCAAGCAACTCTTTTGCTTTCTCAATCTTCTGATGAATCACATATTTCTCAATAGTGATACCTTCCACCGCCGAAAACAACTTGCTGAGATACGCATAATCATGCCCCAACTCAGCCGACAAATAAGCAGAGGTGGTAAGCCCCTCCTCATTCAGATCTTCTCCGTGGTGTATCTGCTCTATTATTAGGGTTTTTATACGGGCGATAAGTCTGCTTTTTTTATCGTCAATAAGTTCGAAACCCTGACTGTACAGCACCTTGCGGATCACCTCCCTCTGTTCGGGCGTAGGCACGGCAGACAGCCTTACCTCCCCCAAGGAAATACGATCCACATTCAGTTGCAGGCGACTCAACTCATCGCCCACCACCTTCACACAGCGCTGACACACCATGTTTTTAATATACAAAGTTCGTGTATTCATGCTTAAAACGATTCATTTAATGTGAATGATGCTCCTTGCCCTTTGGCTTATCCACATCCAATAAAGCAGCTCCTGAATCCTTTAAAAGCCCCACCGACCATTTAACAATAACAAAGGCACTGATAATGGCCACGATCGGATCGATAAAGGGGATATTCCACACCATGGCCACAAAAAGGCCGGCAATAGCAGACAAACTCGTTAGGGCATCGGCCAACACATGCAAATAAGCCGCTCTGATGTTATGGTCTGACTTCTCCTCATCATGATGCAAAATGAAGGCACTGACCACATTAACAATCAATCCGATAACCGCCACCAGAATAGCCTCCTTATAAACGATATCTGCCGGATTCATCAGGCGTTGAGCCGCCTCGACAAGAATGAGAAAGGCAAATAAAAGCAGGATCAAACCACTACTGTAACCCGACAGTGATAGAATTTTTTCAGTACTCCCCCGGTAATGGCGCTTAGCCGATAGACGCCGTACAAAAACATAAGCCAACCAACTTAGTCCAATAGCTAAAACATGCGATCCCATGTGGATACCATCTGCCAGCAAAGCCATCGATTGGGTAGTGATACCAAAGAATATTTCCACAAACATAGTAAGCGTGGTGAGGACTACTACCCAAAGTGTTTTCTTTTCGTATTGATGTGTGTCCATATCTATCCAGTTAAACACAAAGCAAGCCGCTTTGTTTGGAAAAACAACTGCCCATCAGAAGCATTTCTGGCCAAGGCAAAAAAAAGACAGACCCGAAGGCCTGCCTTAATTTTTGGAGTATATTGTATTTGATTAAGTTACTACTCGTTAGGTTCGATTACCATCAGAACATCACCTTTTGCAACTGAATCACCAGAATCAAATTTGATTTCCTTCACAACACCGTCAACGGCAGCATCCAGGTTATTCATCATCTTCATGGCCTCAAGCACTACCACGGTATCACCCGCTTTAACGGCATCGCCAACTTTCACCTTGAACTCAACAACCATACCCGGTATCGGGGCCACCAGACTACCAGTAGCTTCTACCTCTTTGTTGCCTGACTTAGCACGACGCACACGAGGACCGGCAGCTGTAGCATTAGGATCGTTAATTTCAACAGTGAATACTTCACCATCTACTTTCACTTCCAGCTCACGGGTAGCACCACCATTACCTTTCGAAGTTAACTCACCCGACAAGGCACGACGTACCAACTCTTCTTCTTTCTCTACCTGCTCCATGGTCTTGGCCTTAAATTCAGCAGGCACCTCTTCCTTACCATATTTCCATTTCAGGAAGCGTTTACCGGTAACAGGATACAGAGCGCACAATACCTCATCGTCAATATCCTGTGCAAGACCTGAAAACTCTTGCTTAACAGCGTCTAACTCAGGCTCCAGGATTGAACCGGGACGGTCTGTAATAGGCTGCTCACCACGTGGGTAATCTTTCAGCGCTTTCTTCTGTACTTCAGGATTGATCGGATCGGTAGTTTTACCATACAAACCATAGCAAAGGTCTTTTACCTCTTTGGTAATCTGTGCGTACTCACCTTCGTATGAGTCAAACAATACATTATTTACTGTTTGTACGCCCACAATTTGAGAAGTTGGAGTCACCAAAGGAATGTTACCCAAATCCTTACGAACTTTTGGCAACAGACGGAATACCTCTGGTAGCTTGTCCAGCGCATCCATAGCTTTCAGCTGGTTCACCAAGTTCGATAGCATACCACCCGGTGTTTGGTGAAGCAACACGTTGATGTCTGTAGTAGCATACTTTGGATTGTTATCCAAATGCTTGTACTTCGGTATATATTTCTCCATCTCGTCAGAGATAGCAGTGATCTTATTGATGTCCATGCCCGAATCGCGGTTGGTACCTAACAAAGACATGATGATAGGCTCCACAGCAGCGTGTGATGTACGATAGGCGTATGGCCCGATACAAGTATCTACGATATCCACACCGGCTTCAATGGCTTTAAAAATAGCCAGGTCGCCCATACCTGAGGTAAAGTGCGTATGCAGGTTAATCGGTGTATCGGTAATTTTCTTGATCTCACGTACCAGGTTATAAATATCATAAGGCGCAATCAAACCGGCCATATCCTTGATACAGATCGAATCCACACCAAACGCTTCCAGTTCTTTCACCTTATTGATGTAATACTCCATGTTGTACACATCGCCACCTAAACGAGGCTGATTCAATGTGTAACATACCACGCCCTGAAAATGCTTGCCATTGTCTTTAATTACCTTGGCGGCAGTTTCGAAATTGCGGTAGTCATTCAAGGCATCGAAGCAACGGAATATGTCCATACCATTATCGATGGCGCGCTGCACAAAAGCCTGTACTACATCATCGGCATAGTTACGGTATCCCACAACGTTCTGACCTCTCAATAACATTGAAAAAGGTGTCTTAGGCATGTACTTTTTCAAGGTGCGCAAACGCTCCCATGGATCTTCGGCCAAAAAACGGTGCATGGTATCGAAGGTAGCACCTCCCCATGTTTCAACAGCGTTATAACCGGCGTTATCAATCATTTCGGCCACCGGCAACATATCTTCGGTACGACCGCGTGTTGCAAATAAAGACTGGTGTCCGTCACGTAAACTTACGTCATTTATTTTAATTGGGTTGGCTGCCTTTGGACGATCAGGGCCAAACTCAAGTGGAGCCATCTCTAAGACTCCGTGTTTATCGTAATTCATCTTTTTTCTTTTTAAGTGCTTAGTGCAAAGTGCTCAGTGCTTTTAACACTCACTTCTGCCTTCTGCCTGTTAAACTACTTTACTTACCTTAAGCGCGAGAACGTAATAAACGACCACGACGTTGTACCAGTGCACGGTTGCTCATAATCACTTCCTTACCGGCGGTGGTCCATGAGTTAACAGCTTTCACTTCATTGTTCTTGGCTGCTTCCTGCTCCAGGTAATAAGCTACTGCGATCATTGCCGCTCTTCTTCTTTTTTCTCTTGCTGTCATCGTACTTTCTTTTACAATGGAATGTTACCGTGCTTCTTCGGAGGCAACACTTCAGTTTTAGTGGACATTACATCCAAGGCATCGATTAGGCGCTGCCGTGTTTCGCTTGGCAGAATAACATCATCTATATAACCACGCTTAGCGGCCAGGTAAGGCACGTTAAAGGCATCTTCGTACTCTTTAATCTTTGCATCCGTCATTGCCTGACGATCCTCGGCTTCTGCAATCTGCTTGCGGTAGGTTGATATAACCTCAACGGCACCTTTCGCACCCATCACAGCAATCTCGGCCGATGGCCATGCAAATACCATGTCGGCACCCAATGGCTTAGAACACATAGCCAGGTAAGCACCTCCGTAATCCTTACGGGTTACTACGGTAAACTTAGGTACGGTAGCCTCAGCATACGACCATAGTAATTTAGCACCATGACGAATAATACCATCCCACTCCTGCTGTACGCCCGGTAAGTATCCTGGCACGTCAACGAAGGTAATCATTGGGATATTGTAAGCATCACAGGTACGCACAAAGCGTGAAATCTTATCCGAAGCATCGATATCGAGACAACCGGCCTGGATCATTGGCTGGTTGGCGATGATACCAACAGAACGGTTGTTAAGATGACCAAAACCTACAATTGCATTTTCAGCATAGTGCTCATGCACCTGCATAAATTCACCATTATCGAGTACCGACTCAATGATGGTAACCATGTCGTAAGGTGTTTTGGCATCATCAGGTATAATTGTATCCAGTTCCTCGCACTGACGCGCCGGATCGTCGCCCATTGGCACTTGAGGCGCCTCTTCGAGGTTATTATTGGGTAAGAACTCAAGCAGTTCTTTTATGGCTTCAATCGTATCTTCGTCGTTATCGCAGGCAAAATGTGCATTACCACTCTTGCTGTTATGTACCATGGCACCTCCCAGTTCTTCCAGAGTCGTTTCCTCACCGGTAACAGTCTTAATTACGTTAGGACCGGTAATAAACATGTGGCTTTGCTTCTTCACCATAAAGATGAAATCCGTCATGGCAGGTGAATAAACGGCACCACCGGCACAAGGACCCATAATGGCGGAAATTTGAGGAATCACACCCGAGGCACGTGAGTTACGCATAAAAATCTCACCATATCCCTTCAGGGCATCCACGCCTTCTTCAACACGTGCACCACCCGAATCGTTTAAGCCAACAACGGGCGCTCCGGCTTTAACGGCCAGATCCATAATCTTACAGATTTTTGCGGCGTGCATTTCCCCCAATGAGCCACCCCGCGAGGTAAAATCCTGTGAATAGGCAAAAACAGGACGACCGTTGACCAAACCATGACCCACGATAACACCGTCTGAAGGCACTTCCACTTTCTCCAAACCAAAGTTAACCGAGCGGTGCTCAACAAACATGTCTACCTCTCTAAAGCTACCTTCATCAAAAAGGTGATCCAAACGCTCGCGAGCCGACAGCTTGCCTTTCTCATGCTGTTTTGCTACACGTGCATCGCCGCCCATTTTACGGACTTCTTCACGCCTTTTTTTAAGTAGCTCAATCTTTTCAGATACTTTCATAAATACAGATAGTTTACAATTACACCAAAAATTCTTTAATTGTTCTTTATGCCATCAAAAATAGATACTACAAGTGAGATGTTGACCTTTTAAATGTTAAAAAAGTTAAAAATCAAGATTTTTTTCTTTATTACATGTTATACAGCACCTTTTTATAAATATTTTTTCTATGCAGTATTCTGTATTACATTGTTTTTTAGAGTGTTAACCTATTTATTAGCATTCAAGTCTAAAAATCAAAATGGACTGATCGGATCGCATAAAATACTAACCAGGCAGGTCAAACAACTGATAAAAATCAGTTGTTTGAAGCTCCTTGCTGCCATAATATATCTAACAAGCAAAAGTAAGTCAAGAGGAAACACTGCCAATAAACAAAAAACGAAATGGCAAAATATACAACCGGTAGAGCTTTCAAGTTGTTCCAGGGATCGGTTCTCTATTGTAAGATGCTTATAAAGAACCATTCCCTAAATACGTAATTAAAATGCAACTTGCAGAACCTACTACTAGTTCAAAATCAGCCTACAGACTGGTACCGACACGAAATCATTTACCCTCAAACAGAAAGTAAATAATCCTTCAAATCATGTGCTTCAGTGAGTTGTAGCTTCTTTTTAATACGATACTTGGAGGTAGCCACCGAGCGGGGTTCAACGTTTAAGAGTGAAGCCACCTCCTTAGCTTCCATGTGCAGTTTAATAAAGATACAATGCTTTAATTCAATATCACTCAGATTAGGATGCAGATATTTCAACTTCTCCAGGTAGCCGGCATGCACCACATTAAAATGTCTTTGCAGCTTCTCTCAATCCTCACCTACATTATCATTATAGTCAATATCGCGTATTACCTTTCGTAAGATTTTTTTAGTATAAGCACCTCCCTCCAGCTCCTCACAATCCTCCAACTGCTTCTTTATTCCTTTCAGAAAATACCGGCCATTGAGGGCATGCAGCGATGCATTCATCATCTCTGCATCTTTATCCTTGATTATGGCCTCCTTACCCTGCGTCAAAGCCCGCATATCCTGAATCTGTCGAAAAAAATAGATACCCAGCAGTAAAACTACTAAAAACAGTGCCACAAAAAGATACAGGTAATGGGTCAGATTCTCATTTTTCTGTTGAATAATAGCTAATTGCATTGCTTGATTCTCTACAGTATGCTGATGTGCTAAATCCTGTAGCTGCATATCCAGCTTCAATTCTTTAATAGTGCGTTCCTTATTCAACAAAGGCAACATGGCAGCATTGTTATCGCCTATTAATTCGAGATTAAAAATAAGATCTTCCGATGTTTTTTTGCCCTGATGAACCGATGCTGCTAAAGTATTTAGACCCGCATTGAGATCAGCAGGAGCAAGTACCACCTGATGCCGATATGCTTCCATGGGATTATTCACAATAAGGCTGGCTGCCCGCGTATGATGCGTGACCTTTCCCTCCGGCATGTTATTACGATAAATCTCACGGCCATTGAGATACAAGACAATGCCATCATCTTTAATGATATTGACTTGATAAAAAAGATAAGCATAAGGATCATCAAGCATGAAGCTTTTGCAAAAATAAGCAGCCATATGCTTTTTCCCGGGATTATTCCCATAGCTTATAACCGTATTAACTACCTTATCGCCGTATCCAATACAGGTATTGCCTTGTTTCCAACCCTCGGTGGCTACACCCCCCTTTTCCCAACCGCTAGGAGGCGGCAGTTCACCATCGTAATACATCCATGCGTCACCACTGGCAATAATCTTAGTGGGTTCCTGCGCAATGACATGAACCCCACTAAACAAAATAAACCAAAGAACATAACTTAAGGCTTTGAAAAAACGAACTTCACTCATCACAATAAAAAAGCTTGGTTAACTCAAATATAGTCGTTTTGTCTATACAATTTACAGTTTTGATGTATCATTTTATCGCTGATAACTAGATAGATTAGTATTAAGAGACAAAATTTGTAGTAGACAATCGTAGTCAGTTGATGATGACATAATAAAACAACAGACCAGTAAATCGGAGTTATCAAGCATGATTCAGCTATAATATTCAATCTAAAAACACAGTATTATGAAAAACGTTCTACTTCTCCTATGTCTGATTCCAACCCTCGCCCTTTCACAAACTCTTATGGAGGAAAATTTCGACAACTACGCTGATTATACGGGCATAACCGGCCCCAATGCCTACACTACAAACAATGGCTACGCGCCGGGTGCGGTTAGTAAGTGGGAGCTTGATGCCGGCAGTCTGGAACTGACCAGTGCCACAATGGACTACTTTTATGTAAATGTATCATCGGGTAATGGCGAGCTGCACGCCCGGGATATTGATGGTTCTGCCTACTTCACCAGTGAGTCCATCGACATCAGCACACAAACAGGTGAGGTAAGCCTTAAAATTGGCCACATAAACTTTAATGCTTTCACAACAGGTAACTTCGCCGGTAATGAATACATTGATGTATACTATTCTACCGATGCAGGAGCAAATTACACCCTCATACCCCATCAGGATGGTTCGGAGGCAACCAGCGGCCATACCTTTGCCAATGATGGCAACGAAGGCGTTGATTTCACCACTAGTCTGGACTATAGCTTCGATCCGGGTGCCGCAAACCACCTCATCCTCCGAATCAGAATGTATAACAACGGGGGTAACGAGCGCTTCGAACTTGACGATATATCCGTTGAGAGAAATACTGTTACACTGTGGTCGGAGGACTTTGACAGCTATGATGACAACTACGGTTACATTGGCATCGCCAGTCTTACACCTGATCAGGTTACACGTGGCGACTACCCACACCTGGTGAGCCAATGGAGTTTGAGCCCTGAGGATAATTTTAATAATCAGAATGATTATGCCGCAGTACGAAACGGGCGCCTGATATTTAATGATGTGGACAATCCGGTGAAGTTCGAAACCAGCAACATTGATATAAGTGGCGTATCCAGCCTGAGCTTTAGCTGTGACATCAGTGTAGGAAGCTCATTTGAAGGCGACGAATACCTTGATATTTACTATTCTACCGATGGTGGTAACACCTACCAGCTCGAAGGCAGTCCACATACCATACAGCCGGGAATTAACATTGAAGAGGGCAATACCCTTAGCTTTAACAAGTCTTTATCGGGGCTTAACGCCACTAATTTCAGGATTAAAATGGTAGCCTTTAACAACTCCAATGTGGAAGATTTCGAAATTGATAACCTCATAGTTGTCAACGATGCTGCAACCACCATTAGCAAGCAGTTTAATAAAGATGTACACATCCATCCCAACCCCATGACTGACAATCGCTTGCTCATCATCAACTCGCCGTCCACCGGCATTAAAAATATTACAATTTATAACACACTGGGATCTAAGGTATTTAGCACTAGCACCCTGACAGATCGTATTAACTTGCCATTCCTACAAAGCGGACACTATATATTCAGGATGGAGCAGGAAAATAAGACAGTTACAAAAAAGCTGATTATCAATTAAACACGAGGTGATAACCCTGCTACCGATTCCACTTTTTTTCAGGTAGTGGGGTTATTTATCCCTTGAAGACCTGCATTGAGCCTATCCCTTTACATTGACAAGATCTTTAATCTCAAATTGAAAAGTCTGGGAGAAATCTATCTTGAGCGAATCGAACTCCTCATCCATCACAAACTTATAACCCTCCACTTGCGCCGAGGGCAAAGGTGACTTTCCCTTGTTTATTTTACGGTAGGCTTTGACATCCTTACAAGCCGCTCGCTCAATGGCCACCAGACACTCCAGCGCTGTATTTTCATATATTTCGTAGTCGCTTTTAATATTTCGTAATATACCCATAATCGTTCTTACTTAATTGAAATTTTATCGTTGTTAAAATTAGCTCGACACGTCTTCATTGAATCGTGCTGTGACTTACTCCAGGTAACGCAGAAAGACGAGGCTTTCATTAGCTGCCATACCGTTTGGGTTGCATCCGGGTTTTCCTTCAGGAACAGGAATTCCCAAATCAGCATAATGCTGCACCCATCCATCGTGGAAGCTATCGCTGGAAGGATCAATAAAAGTCATAGGTGCCAGCTGAAAGATGCTATCCCCGCTAAATACTTCATATACAAATTCGGAGCAATAATAACCTTCATCCTCCATTAGATACGAATAGTTATAAGGCTGCCCCAATAAGCTATTCGCCAGACCCAGCGCCCGATCAACCGCTTTGGAATCGATGCCTCGAATGCGGTAATGACCCACCACTACAGCATCCTGACCAAACCTACAAAAATCAGCCAAGAGCTCTTTGCATACGCCCTTACCCGGTGCTGCGTGCAGCACCCACACGGTGTCCTGCTCCACCTCAACCACCCCAACATGCGTATAATGATGTGAACTATCGGTTTGCGTGACGGCATCAATCGCCTGCGACAAACTGCCATCGAGCTGACCGCGAAAGAGGATGTCACCATCCTTAAAAGCAAGCTGCTCATTAGTTGTGCTACAAGCCAAAGCACTCAGCATTAATATCATTACAAACAAAGCATACACGAGCCTGCCATACGGTTTCGAAACACTATTATCCCGATGCGGAGTTAAGTGGTAGTTTATAAACCCCTCCACGCCGCTCTTTCCAAAGGCTCTATATATTTCCATCTTCTGCATGAGCACAAAATTAGAATATTTACCTCAGCATCAACGATAGAATCTAGAGTTTATTACCCTAACCTGAACGAGCATAAACCAAAAAACACCCGAATTTCAATGCTTAGGCCCTAAGCTGACAAATCATCTTTATAAGCACTTAAAAAGCTTGCATAATAAACCAGCTTATTCAATATTTGTATGATGGGAGCTACTCTCCTTCTCATCCACTAACAGACTAACTGCTATGAGCCATAAGATCAACACAAGATGGTTACCCCTGTTTATCACTAACTTTCTGGGGGTGCTGAACGACAATTACCTTAAATATCTGGTATTTTACATTTCCACCACCTGGCTACTGAAAAATCAGGAAGCCATGGTACTAATGATTGCCCAGGTGGCATTTGTACTGCCATATATCGTGTTCTCGCCGATGGCGGGCAAACTGGCACGCGATCATTCCAAAGCAAAGATCATACAATACGCCAAGCTGTATGAGATACCCATTATGGGAGTAGCGGCGCTGGGATTCATCCTTAACAATATCATCATCACCATGCTGTCCGTCTTTCTGATGGGGTTACAAAGCTGCCTATTCTCACCAGCTAAATACGGCATTATCCGCGATATTGGGGGGCGAAAAGGTATACCCTTTGGCACCGGCGCCATGGAGATGCTCACATTTTTTGGTGTACTCACCGGTACTTACGTTGCGGGTCTTACTTCCGACCTTCGTTTGATTGATTCGGTGGCTGCCTATCGCACGCCTCTGTTATGCGCGGTACTGATGCTTCTAGCGTTAATCGGGTGGCTTACCAGTCGGAAGATACATCCGAAAGAGACCGTGCCCGATGAGGAGGAGCCCACTACGCTGAACCCCATACGTTTCTTTATCCAGTCGTTTCAATGGAGTCGACAGATAAAGGGTCTCAACACCGTAATCTTCTCATTGGCTACTTTTTGGGCCATTGGTTCCATCCTTCAACTAAACGTGGTATTTCACTGTCGTAATACCCTTAACCTATCGGATGCTATGTCCAGCACCATTATGGCACTTGTAGCCATCGGTATCGGAGCCGGCTGCTATGTAACCGGTGTTATCTCCAACAAACAGCTTAAGATGCACCTCGTCCCCATTGGCGGACTGGGCATGCTACTGTGCGTATCACTTATCTTCGTATTGAATCCTGCCACAACACTTTTCACGATACTCATAGTATTGACCGCCTTTTTTGCCGGTATGTTTAAAATACCACTCAATGCCTTTATTCAAGATCGGGTGCATGGCCGCAAGCTGGGCTTAATCCTGGCATATAACAACCTGACCCTATTTACCTTCATTCTGTTGTCAGCAGGCCTGTTCGGTGCGGTAGAGACCATTGCTAACTCGCTGACGGTTTTTGCTGCTGTGGCCGCCATCACCTTCACCATTGCGCTGCTAGCCTGGTGGCACATCCCCGGTGCAGGACGTGTTAAAATGTCATCCTAAAGCCCATTAATAGCATTTGTATGAAACAGCATCATCCTATTATAAAGCAACTTGCCAAGGTATTGTTTGCATTGGTCCGACTACTACTCAGCCTGCGCTATCGCGTGAAGGTGAAGGGGCAGCATGTACTAAAAACTGATGGATCTAAACTTATTTTACCCAACCACCAGGCCATTATCGACCCTATCCTGTTATTTGCCCAGCTTTACCGCTACACCACGGCCGTACCGGTTATCACGGCCAGTTATTACGACCTACCCGTGGCAAAGTTACTTTTTGGGGCATGGGGGGCCGTGCGGGTGAGCGATCTTGAAGCAGGCAGCCGAAATACCAATGTACTCACACAAATTATTACATCCCTTCGGAAAGGTTTGATGATGAACAAAAACATCGTTCTGTACCCCAGTGGACAGATTGCTGCCCAAGGTTACGAACGCATTATTAACAAGCAAAGTGCGCAACTGGGTGTATTGGAGGCACCGGATAAAACTGAAATCATTGCCGTGCGTATTAGCGGACTGTGGGGCAGCCGCTGGTCCCGCGCCTGGATGGGCCAATCACCCTCATTTTTCCCAACCGTGATTAAGTGCATCGGTATCATCCTGTCCAACTTGCTACTGTTCACTCCCCGGCGGACTGTTCACCTGGAGTTTATCGACATTAGCCATACGGCAAAAGAAGAAAGCATGAAAGGCCGCGCCGCCTTTAACCGTTACCTGGAGCAAGTATACAATCAATATGGAGAAGAAAGTGTGAGCTATGTGCGTTACCACTTTATGGCACCCCCTCTTAACCGGAACATACCCACCTCCATTGCTGGCTCTTTAACTGAGCAACACAAGCAACATACGTCAGGTCTTCAGACAATACCTCCCGAGGTATTTAATCAGGTGCGCAATTGCATTACTCAGGTACTAGATATTGATACTGCAAACATTAAAGCTGATCATTTTCTGCAATTAGATCTGGGTGCCGACTCACTGAATATTGTTGAAATCATCTCGGAGATAGAAAACCGTTTCCCGAATTTTTCAGCACCTGAGATAAACGCCATCCGTACCGTTCACGACTTATGCCTGGTGGCCATGGGACAATTTAAGAGGGATGAGGACCTGAAACCCTCCTACCTTGATCGTCCTTTGAGCAGCATTGGGCGACTGGAAGTTACAACTGAGGGTACCATACTTGAGCAGATGATTGCAACATTTTCTCGCAATGGCGCAGATCCTTTTTGCTACGATGCCATGTTGGGCACTACTACCCGCAAACAATTTTTTCTGAAGGCCTGTGTGGTGGCACAATACATCAAAGGCAGGTGCCACGAACCAAACATTGGTATTATGCTTCCGGCTCTTCAGAGCACTACGCTACTAATTGCAGCCTGTTATCTAGCAGGCAAAGTTCCGGTGATGCTCAACTGGACAGTGGGCCCCAAAGTGCTACTTCACTGCGTTGAAACGGCCGGCGTATCAACCATTCTATCTGCCGGCCCTTTTGTGGAGAAGATAGACGAACAACTACCACCGGCCATCAAAGCCAAAATCCTCTTTCTGGAAAGGGAAATTCCCAAAATTAAGCTGGGAACAAAGTTAAGAGGAGCGCTAACAGCGCGTTTTCCCAACCTCTTCATCAAAAAGAGCAAACAACAATCCACGGCGGTCATTCTCTTTACCTCCGGAAGCGAAGCCATGCCCAAAGCGGTTCCTTTATCGCATCATAACATCATTAGCAACCTGTCGGCTGCCTTTCAAATGCTTACTGTCAGTAATAACCTTACCTTTTTATCTTTCTTACCACCCTTCCACAGCTTCGGCTTCACTGTTCTCAACATCATGCCGCTAATTACGGGCGCAAAAGTAGGCTATACGCCCAACCCCACTGATGCCCGCGAAGTTTTACGCATCCTGAAACACATCAAGGCCAATGTACTGGTGGGCACACCCGGATTTCTGAAACTATTACTGGCCGACACAGCAACAGCTACCTATGCCTTTAAGACCGTTGAATTCGCCATATCCGGTGCTGAAGCCATGCCCAACTCCCTGAAAGAACAGTTTGAGACCGTGACCAATGGTGGCCTTATTCTGGAAGGCTACGGCATCACCGAATGTTCACCCGTACTGACCCTTAACCCTGAAAACAGGCAAAAACCAGGCAGTGTGGGTAAATTCCTGCCGGGCATAGCAGCAAGAATCCTCGATATAGAGCGCCATACCAAGGTGCCGGTCGGCACTGCGGGCATGATCTATGTGAAAGGACCCAATGTATTTAACGGCTACCTCAAAGCTCCTGAGCTGCAGCCCTTCGAGCGCATTGAAGGTGAAAAGTGGTACAAAACCGGCGATCTGGGATATCTCGACGAAGATGGATATTTGTTTATCACGGGGCGTCTGAAGCGCTTTATCAAAATAGCCGGTGAGATGATTAGCCTGCCCTTTATTGAGCAAATACTGCTGGAAAAGTACGGCAGTGAAGAAACCACGGTGTTGGCTGTAGAGGGCAATGACGAGTGTCAGCCGCCTCGCATCGCCCTGTTCTGCACCATACCCCTTAATCTGGAGGAAGTAAATGCCTATCTCCTGCAAAAGGGTGTGGCACCCATCGCCAAGTTAAGAGAGAAAATTTCGCTTGATTTCATTCCCCTGTTGGGTACCGGTAAAACAGATTACAAAATACTCAGAAATATGCTGAGATAAACACGTGGACATATAAATTCAAAAGAGGCACGCCATGATGGCATGCCTCTTTATTTTTACAAAAAATATAATGATTAGAATACGGGCTCAATACTAAAAGAGAACTCATAATCAGTGGCCGGCAAAGTGTATTGCTCATAAGGCTTGGCACCCCATGAATTATCACCGGCAACACCCATCTGTTTCAGGTCGAAGGTAACAAACACACCATCCTGCTTCACAATATCATTCAGGTGTTTATTCTCCTGATGCGTCTCCTGATCAAAGTCTTCGATAGGATTGTGCAAAGCCGAAAAGCCAAGGGTTGGCGTACCGCTTATCTTCAGTCCCCATCCATCATTGGTGCGCAGCTCAAACCAACGCACATCGGTCTTATAACCATTTTCCTGCGGACGCACATAAGGCTCATACTGATTCTCTACCTTATCGTTATAGAGTCCCACAAAGGCGCTATGGTCGCGATCCCAATAATTCTCGTGGGGGCCACGGCCAAAGTACTTCAGATTATCAAATTCAACGGGCAGCTCCATGCGCAAGCCAAAGCGAGGCAGATCCGGTAAACCTTCCTTACCCACTTTCAACTGCGAGGTAACATACATACGCCCGTTACCTTGCACCTTGTAAGTAATCTTCTGAGTAGATTCAACAGCAGGTATTTTCAGTTCAACCACTACGGTGGCAGCTTCCTTTCTTACCTCGCCCAAAGTTACGGCAGTCACCTCTACATTTTTAGAGGCCTCGCGCCAGATTCCCAGGCGACCGATCATGTTGCTGCCTTTGTCATTATCATTTGGGGCACGCCAGAAGTTAACGGCTGGTCCCTTCTGAATGAGATCCGTTCCGTTAGCCACCCAACGAACAATGCTACCACTTTCTTTATCGAAAGTAATATTGAAATTTTCACCGGTAATAACAATATCAGCCTCATTATCATTGGCAGATAGCGGAGCGTTATACTCTCCCATAGCGATAGGATGCACGGGCACCGGCAGGGCAAACTGCTCGTGTGCCACCTCATGACCTTCGGCAAGGATGGAAGTAGGCTGCTTTAGACGCACCGAGAAATCGATGAAATATTCACAGTCGGTCTGTCCTTTCACACGGGGTAAATCCAATGTTACCACTTTGCTTTCGTGGGGTTGCAGATCCACATCAACAAAGCCATGGTGCAGCTCACGTCCGTTTTCACTGATGCTCCAACGGATATCGTAGTTCTCCAGGGTGATGAAATCGTGGTAGTTACTGATCTTAAACTGTCCGAATGGCAAGCCCTCATTGCTGAAACGCACGTATTGATACACGTATTTCACTTCCCAAAGACCCGGCTGAGGCGTCATATCAGGATAGATAACACCGTTACACACAAAGTTATCATCGCTTGGCATATTCTCTCCATAGTCACCACCGTAAGTCCAGTAAGGACAGCCTTCTTCGTCATGCTCCAGCAAGCCCTGGTCAATCCAGTCCCAGATATAACCACCCTGCAACTGACGATTTGTACGGTCGTAAATAACATCCCACAAATCCATCAGGTTACCGGTACTGTTACCCATAGCATGCGCATACTCACTCATAATCATAGGCTTAGTCTGATGCTTGGAAGCATAGTGCTTCAAATACTGAGCACCCGGGTATTGCGGACAGAAGATATCAGTATTGTCCCCCATCTCAGCGCGTTCGTAATGAACCGGACGTGAAGGGTCGCGGTGTTTGATCCACTTATAAACAGCCGTGAAGTTCTCACCATCGCCGGCCTCGTTACCCATTGACCATACGATAATACAAGGATGGTTCTTACTGCGCTCCACCATGCGAATGTTGCGGTCGAGGTGCGCCTCTTTCCACTCGGGATTTTTAGCCAGTGAGTATTTACCGTAGTACATACCGTGCGATTCAATATTGGCCTCATCCGTTACATACAAACCATGCTCATCGCACAACTCGTAGAAGCGTGGATGTGTTGGATAATGCGAGTTACGCACTGCATTGATATTAAACTGCTTCATTAGCATAATCTCATGCAGCATATCCTCTTCGTTCACCACGTGGCCGGTATGCTGGTTATGCTCATGACGGTTCACTCCTTTAATCAGCACCTCAACACCATTCACAAAGAACACATCATCAATAATTTCCACCTTGCGGAAGCCCACCTTGGTAGATACAATCTGGCGATTCCCTTTTGTGTCGTGCAACTCCAGCACCAAAGTGTATAAGTTGGGTGTTTCGGCTGTCCATTTCAGGGGCTTATCAATGGTTTTATCAAAGCGCAATTGCAGCTTTTCTTTCTTATGAATACCGGCTTTCAATGTTTCTTTGGCTACCACTTTCTGTTGGCTGTCAAAAAGCTGATAGGTCAACTGATAGTTACCTGAACGCAGTCCTTTCACATGGTTCTTCAGATCCACATCGATGGACAGTTTACCATTGGTGTAGTTCTCATCCAGGTCAGCATTTACAAAGAAATCGCGGATGCGCACCTTGGGTGTTGAGTAGATGCACACATCTCGCTCAATACCACTGATTCGCCAAAAATCCTGACACTCCAGGTAGGAACCATCGCTCCAGCGATACACCTCAACAGCCACTGTGTTCTCACCTTTCTGCAAATACTTGGTGATATCCCACTCAGCCTCGGTTTTACTGCCCTGACTGTAGCCCACTTTTTTACCATTCACCCAAATATAAAAAGCCGATTTAACAGCGCCAAACTTGATAAATACCTGACGTCCGTCCCAGCTTTGTGGAACGGTAAAACTACGACGATACGAACCCACAGGGTTATAATCGTGTGGTACCTGACCAGGATTGGCCGGATATATTTTATCCACAAACTTAATCTCGTCGGAAACCGGGGCTTTATAACTGGCAAACTCATACTGATGATTACAGTAAATAGGTATTCCATAACCTTCTAACTCCCAGTTTGCAGGCACTTTAATGTCATCCCAAGCACTCACATCATACGAAGGTTTGTAGAAATCAACCGGACGATCGGCCGGCTTGCGCACCCAGTTAAATTTCCAGGTTCCATTGAGACTCTTATAGTAAACTGATGCCGTATGCTTCTTTGTCAACGCATTTTCAATGGTGGCAAAGTTCATCATAGCGGCATGTGGCTCTTCTTTGTTCTGGTTGAACATCTTCGGATTTTCCCAATCCTGCTTCTCTTTTGCTGTTGCCGGAGGGCCAACAAGCAGGGCTGCCAGTATCAACAGCCCAATTTGCTTTATTAGTATCATTTTTCTTCTTCTTTTTTAAATAAGTACTTAACCAACCGTTAACTGACCTTTAGAGTCAGCCTTTTTAAGGTTACGTACTCCGGTTGTACCACCCCCTTTTAGTGTTATCTCAAGTGGCGCATTGGTTTTCCATGCACCGCGTGTAAAATCAGGTATATCAATAGGTTTAGAACCATTGGCGATAGACCACTCACTCAATGGTGTGATACAACTCCAGGCAGCGGCATCGTATACGTCCATATCCATTGGCAGTCCGTTGCGCAAGCAATCAATCAGGCGCCAATCCATGATAAAGTCCATACCACCATGGCCACCTACCTGCTTAGCCATATCACCTACGCGGCGTACAATCTCGGGGGTATACTTATCCCACAGCTCCTTCATTTTGGCTTCGTCAGCCACGCTATGCCCAAAGGCAATGTGCTGCAGTGGCCATTTTTGTGCAAAACACTTGGTACCGCTCAACATGTGAATGCGCGAGTATGGACGGGGTGAGCTGATGTCGTGCTGTATCATAATGGTACGCCCTTTTACGGTACGAATCATCTGCATATCCATATTACCCCGCATCTCTTTGCCCACAAATTGCTGCAGATCCGGACGATCAGGAGCTAGCTCCTTAATGCGCTGTGCCAGTGTGAAATCATCCGACATCATAGCAGTTAGATAATCCATACGATCGCCCCGGTTAATGTCCATGGCCTGACAGATAGGTCCCAGACCGTGGGTTGGGTACACATTGGCCTTACGGGTATTTTCGTGCAGGCGCCACAACTTATCGTAGGCACCATCACCGCCCGGTTTATTATCCTGAGGCTTGTTAAAGTGCCAGTAATCCAGATCGTGAATATAAGCACCTTCGCCATGCACCAGGTCACCAAACACACCCTGACGCGCCATATTCAATGTCAGCAGCTCGAAGAAGTCGTAGCAGCAGTTCTCAAGAATCACACAGTGCTTTTTGGTTTGCTCCGATACTTCAACCATCTCCCAGCACTCATCCATGGTTTTAGCGGTTGATACCTCAACAGCAGCATGCTTATCGCCCTTCATGGAGGCGATAGCTACAGGCACGTGCCATTCCCATGGTGTAGCAATGTACACCAGATCCACCAGGTTACTGTTACATAAATCTTTAAAAGCGGTATCACTACCCGTAAACTCTTTGGCTTTTGGCATGCCGGCATCGCTCAATATCTTTTGTGCACCATCCAGGGCAGCTTGTCGGGTATCGCAAATGGCGGTTACCTCAACCCCTTCAATATGTGTCATGCGTTTCACGGCGGGGGTGCCGCGGTCACCAATACCTACAAATCCCACACGTACCTTATCCAGCTTTGGCGCTGCATAGCCACACATGTTAAAATTCATTTTAGGAGTGCGCTCAGCCTGCTCACGAATGTAAGCTACCTGCTCTTTCTCGCGAGAGTTGCTTGCACATGCTGTCAAAGGAGCTGCTGTAACAACTCCGGCCCCAAGGGCCATACTTTTTAGAAATGATCGTCTGTCGGATGCCATAATACTTATTTTAGTTTATTTATATTGTTAACTACCAAGGCAGCTATCTGTTATTCGCTAAATATTATTTTCTATCTCTGATGGTTTCAAAGTGCTTCATCATCGTTGCCACACGCTCGGGATGTTCAGCGGCCACATCGTGCTGCTGCGCCGGGTCACTGGCTAAATTATAAAGTTGAGGCTCAGTTGAAAAACCAGTTTCCATATCTACACCCCAGGGTACTTTTTTACTTCCTTCGTAAGGGGGTATCAATACCCATCCTTCCTCGTGATAGGCAAGTTTACGTTGCAGGCCTTCGGTTATATACTGTGTGCGTCCTTCATCAGAGCGACCGGTAAGCACCGGCAACAGCATCTTACTATCCGGCCCCTTGTTTTCGCTTCCCAGCATCTGGGCAAAGCAGCCAAAGAAATCCACTTGCGATATCATTGCATCGGATACTCCGGGCTCAATCTCTCCTTTCCATCGGGCAATAAACGGAACACGGGTACCGGCATCGTACAGACTGTATTTACCGCCTCTTAAGTTACCCCATGGCCTATGATCACCCAACAATTCCTCCGCCTGATCCTTGTAACCATCATCGATAACAGGCCCATTATCACTGGAGAAAATAACAAGTGTATTTTCTGACAAACCTAGCTCATCAAGTGTTTTAAGAAACTCGCTAACACACCAATCGGCCTCTAGGATGGCATCACCCCGTGGCCCCATGCCTGATTTTCCGGCAAAGCGGGGATTTGGAACGCGCGGAACGTGTGGCTGATGCAGGGTGTAAAACAGGAAAAAAGGCTTATCCTGATTATCGCTGACGAACTGCCGCGCCTTATCAAGGAAGTTGTCAGCCATGTCTTCATCTACCCATAAGGCTGATTTACCACCCTTCATATAACCAATGCGCGAGATGCCATTGGTAATGCTCTTATTATGCCCATGGCTGGGATGGATCTTCAACAACTCAGGATTATCTTTACCGGTGGGCTCTCCCTCAAAATTTTTATAATAGTTCACCTCAATAGGATCACTCTTATCCAGATTCACCACATTGCCATCCTCAACATAGACCGTAGGGACACGATCGTTGGTAGCTGCCATAATATAGGAGTAATCGAAACCAACCGCATTGGCACCCAGTGCAATATGCTCGTTCCAATTGACAAAGCCATCCCCCAGGCCAAGGTGCCATTTACCCACTACACCGGTTGTATAGCCGTTCTCCTTAAAAAGTTTGGGTAGGGTAGCGGCCGCTGTATCAATCAGCAAGGCAGCATTGCCGGGAAGCACAGCTGCTCTCTTATTGCGCCAGGGATACTCACCCGTTAGCAGGCTATAGCGACTAGGGGTACAGGTAGCAGCGGTAGCATAGCCTCTTGAGAAACGAATACCTTCTTCGGCCATTTTATCGATTCCCGGAGTATTAAGCGTTCCTGCTTCATAACAACTCACATCACCAATTCCCAGGTCATCGGTGTAAATAATCACCACATTAGGTGTTTTTGGGCTTTGTGGGGTGCAGGCAGCGATCATAAGCATCACCAACACGCCGAATAAGCCAAACATGGATTTAATCATAATTTGTGATTTTTTCAAACAATTAAAAGTAAATAGTACTTTTATTTGCACCAAAAATACATTTTTCGCTTTAAAAACGAAATGAAAGAATAAGATCTTTCATTTGGGCATCTTATTTTTATTTAATCTTTCTATTCGAAACCTATTGAAATAAATTTAGATGAGCCAAAAACATATTATTCACTTTCATTAACAAATGCTTTGGCTCATCTAAAATTAAGCTTAAAATTTAAAAATATCAGATTCTACACGACTCGTGCTAAATAATTCCTTCACTTTAGCAATCACCTCAGGATGCTTGTCGGCAAGGTTATTGGTCTCACCCGGATCTTCTGTAACATCATATAACTCAATGGGGGCATCGGGGTTTTTACTAATACCATACTGAACGGCTTTCCATTTACCCATACGAATGGCTTTACGTCCTCCCAAAACATGAAACTCCCAATAGAGATAATCATGTTCTTTTTGTTTTCCCTGAGCCGTCAATGTGGGCAAGATAGAGATACCATCTATCCCCTCGGGTGCCTTAGTACCAGCAATTTCAGCAAAGGTTGGCATCATGTCCCAAAAGGCCGATATGTGATCCGACTGTTTTCCGGCAGGAATTGTGCCCGGCCAGCTGGCAATAAAAGGCACGCGTATGCCCCCTTCATACAAATCGCGTTTATACCCCTTGAAAGGTCCATTGCTGTTAAAATAGTCGGGCTGAGCGCCACCTTCCTTATGCGGGCCATTATCCGAAGTGAAAATAATAATGGTATTATCGGCAATCCCCAGTTCTTCTACCTTAGCAACAATCTCGCCTACCTGTTCATCGAGCAGATGAACCATGGCTGCAAAAGCAGCATGTGACTCAGGCTGCGATCCATAACCACCCATACGAAATGCCGGACCTTCATCTACGCCACGATAGTTATGTTCGGGATCAAACTTACCGCGATACTTGGCAATGTACTCCTCAGGAGCAAATAACTCGGCATGAGGAATGATAGAAGGCACATAACAGAAGAAAGGCTGATTACTATTCTCCTCAATAAACTCAAGTGTTTTTTCATGAATGAGCTGAGGTGCATAAGTACCGGTAGCTGTCCCTGCATTGCCCTTTAACACCAGGCTATCCTGGTTATCGCGCAAAAACCATGGATAGTAATTATGCCCGATACGCTGACAGTTATAACCAAAGAAACGGTCGAAGCCCTGATTATTAGCATCTCCCTCAGAGCCTGGATAACCCAATCCCCATTTACCAAAAGCACCGGTGGCATAACCCTGATCCTTAAGTAATTCGGCAAGTGTATAAATCTCACCGGCAAGAGGATGCTGCCCCTCAGGACTAATCTCCTTATTACCCCGTATATAGGTGTGTCCGGTATGCATCCCGGTCATCAGTGTTGAGCGCGAGGGGGCACAAACGGTACTGCCAGAATAGTGCTGTGTAAAAAGCATACCATTCTCAGCAAGCTTATCAATATTGGGCGTTGAAAATTTTGTTTGTCCATAGCAACTTAAGTCACCATACCCCAAATCATCGGCCAAAATAAAAATGATATTGGGTTCCTGTGTGCTTCCGGATTTAGCACAAGATGTGTTAATAGTTAGTATTACTGCAAGGCTAAGCAAGCAAAAAATGCGGTTTATTTTCACCTTCATAATTTATGTGTTTTATTCTGTAATTTTCTTATACACTCTTACATAATCAAATAGCACCTGATCGGGGAATTCAGCTTTTTGATAATCGCCTCCCCAACCTGTCAGTTCTGCACTTAAAATCATGTACTCAGCAATGTGCGAGATGGCCTCGCTGGTGCGCCAGGTTTCTACTCCATCAACATAAAAGATATACTCATTGGGATTCCATTCCAGACCAAAAGTATGGTAGCCCTTGTTCAAGCCGTTAATTTTTCGCTTGGTACCCGTGCTTTTATGCTTTTGCTGATATCCGTTCCAATGCAGATTATGGTAAACAAATTCTCGCCCTTCAGCGATGTGATACTCGAATATATCTATCTCGGTTCCGAACTCCTTTGGATTGTCTTTTTCCTCATGGATAGTAGGTGATTGCAACCAGAAAGCTACATGAGGTCCCGGCTGAGAATTCATTTGTGCCCGGCACTCAAAATATCCAAACGTGGTTAAATAAGTATTCTGCGTGGCAATTTGACCAATCGTATATAGACTGTCCTTCTTACAGACTTGAATTACTAAGTTTCCTTTACCATCAACAAAACAATTTTCCTCATGCACATAGCCTACATTCCGTTTGTTACCCGTATCACGATAATTCCATTTAAGAGTATCTATTGCTGTGCCATTAAATTCATCGTTCCAGTGTAACCGATAATTATCTTTAATATGCGATGGTGTCTGTGCTTTTATCGCACTAATACTTACTACCACCGACAATAAAATTACTAAGCTAACTTTACTCATGACTACTCATTTATTAGCCATGCAGCCCTCTGAATAATTCCAAAAAGCTGCATCGCATAAATCGTTTAATGACTTAGACAGCTGTTTAGATTCATATCTGTTCCCTGATCATCCTTTAATGCAAACCTTAGGTCACCACCGCCACCGCCTTCAAAATAAAGAACTTTAATGGGGTAATTACCTTTCTTCAGTGCAAGACTTGCTTTCTTATAGCGCATACCATGATAGCCGTCGTTATCAATTACCACTTCCCCATTCAACAGAAATTGGGAGCCATCGTCGGAACCCAGAATAAACTGATATAAACCATCTTGATCGATGCTTAAAACGCCTTCGAAGGCCAAGCCAAAATGTACATTACCGGCAGATTCAGGAACTGTTATCCCTTTCATTACCAGCATCTCACCGTCTGCTTCATCCACAGCCTTACAAGTGGCAAACTCTCCCTTCACCAATTTCACTTCTACTCCTTTGGAAGCACCCACCGAAGCAGTTCCTTCAATGAAAGAAAGTCGTTTGGCAGGCACTTCCAGCACCTTGCTGCTACGACCGCGCGCATCGATGGCCACGGCTTTAATCGTACCTTCTTCCGACACCTTAATGGCTCCCTGATAGGGCGAAGAGGCGGCTGTTGGCGTGGTTCCATCAGTGGTATAATATAATGCAGCTGCCACAGCATTGTCGGTCAGCTCCAGAACTCCCTCATCTATAAACTCAACAATTTCAACAGAAGGAGCGGGCATCAGTACCTTATCAAAGTAGTTAACATTCATCACGTCCAAACGCTTAAAATGACCTTGTAGCCGTTTGGCAAATGCACTGTAGTCGCGCTTTTCAAAAGGTAACCAGCCCACCTCGGCAATGGCACAGGCACGTGGGTAAGTCATGTACTCTACATAGCTACTTTCAGGCATGTATTCTGTCCATACATTGCCCTGCACACCAATAATATGCTTTGCTTCCTCCTCGCTAAGTTCACCAGCCATCGGATTGTAGGAATACACTTTACTAAGAGGCAGGTAACCACCAATGGCAAGGGGATCTTCCTTAGGATCGTTCTGATAATAATCGAGGTAAAAATGGGTATTGGGTGTCATCACTACATTGTGGCCTTGCTTGGCTGCGGCTTCGCCACCTTTGATGCCGCGCCACGACATTACTGTGGCGTTAGGTGCCAAACCACCCTCCAGTATCTCATCCCAACCAATGATATCGCGATCATGCTCATTCAAAAACTTCTCAATGCGATGGATAAAATAACTCTGCAACTCATGGGCATCCTTGCATCCTTCAACCTTCATGCGTTTTTTACACTTGGGGCAGGTCTTCCAACGATCCTTAGGGCACTCATCGCCTCCAATATGAATGTATTTAGAGGGGAAGATATCCATTACCTCCAGCAATACGTCTTCAAGGAAAGTAAAGACCTCCTCATTACCTGCACAATATACTTCTTTGAAAATGCCCCACTTTTTAGCTACTTTATAGGGTCCACCAGTACAGCCCAACTCAGGATAGGCCGTGAGGGCAGCCTGAGCATGGCCGGGTAGCTCAATCTCAGGTATTACAGTAATAAAGCGGTCGGCAGCATATTTTACAATTTCGCGTGCCTGCTCTTGTGTGTAATAACCGCCATAACGCTTTCCATCATATTTATGCTCGCCTACACCCAGATGACCCACCAGCGTCTCGTCACGATAGGCTGCAACTTCAGCCAGACGGGGGTATTTTTTAATTTCCAGGCGCCATCCCTGATCTTCTGTCAGGTGCCAGTGAAAAACATTCATCTTGTGCAAGGCCAGCAAGTCGATGTATTTCTTTATAAAATCCACGGGGTAAAAATGACGCCCTACATCCAGGTGCAAGCCCCGGTATGAGAAGTTGGGCGCATCATTGATGCTAACAGCAGGAATGCTGAAGTCGAGATCACTAACTTGTGTTTTAGACTCCATTTCTGCAGGCAGTAACTGACGTAGGGTTTGGAAACCATAAAACAGCCCCACCGGATTATTGGCTTTAACTACAATACCTCTTGGACTCACCTGCAGTTTATAACTGCCTTCAACGCCATCTATGGCTTTATCTTCCACAAAAAGGATGGCACCGATTACTGCCTTGGCGTTGGGAGCTGCCTCAACGGAAAGCTGGAGTCCGCTTGCCGGAGCAATGAAATCAGCGAACGATTGTGCCACAAAACGTGTGTTCTCTCCACCGGCATACAGCACTTTTGTATCCTCATGCAGCTTAAAAGCACCACTCTGTGGGCTTAATTCCTGCGGATAAGGCACCAGATTATAGGTGTTACTTTTTTCTGTGCATCCGAGTGCCAGCAGCATAAGGCCGGCCATCAGAAACATACTCAATTTTTTCATTTTACTTCTGTTTAGTTGTTTATGAGTGTATATACTTTCATTTTTAAATCGATAGTATTATTTCTTCTCACCAAAGGCTTCCTGCTGACGTTCCACCTCCTTTAACTTAAGTGCATTTAGCTCTCGTTTTAACTGATCAAGCTCTTTCTGCAAGTCCTCATCGCCCGGCTTATTATCGGATTGAATCTGCACAGCATGATCGTGACGTTTGGCCCACTCCTGCAGATTGTACAACTGCTTATGCAGAGCATCCACACTAGAGAAAGTCAGCTCGGCGCTCATGGGCATCTGACTGCCTTCCAACAGTACCGAGGCCTTTACGGTAATGCTTCCGGCAATGGTTGATGATTGCACCAAAATGGGTGCGGTACCCCAGTTAACCGGTCGCGGATTGGCCATGATGGAGGCATCACCTACTAACTTACCTTCACCTTCAATGGCAAATTTCACGAAGTAATTATTCAGTCGTTTAATGTTACCGTCCTTATCAGCAACGGCTGCTACCACGGTTACACAATCCGAGCCATCGGCCTGAAGGGCAACATCCTCGTCATCGAGCCACAACAACAGTTGTGAAGGACGACGTGCCGGCGCGACACGATGGCTGGCTACCTTTTTGCCTTTAATATATCCATCGGCCTGCATATATACCTCGTGCTGTTTGCGATCGCGCGACAGCGCCTTGTCCTCCATGAAATCAAAAACATCATCAAATACGATAATTGGATTGGGTATGCCCTCAGCTTTCTTTTCTTTCGTATAACAATACTCCTTACCATTCTCAAACACCTGCAATCGTACTTCATCACAATTGGAATATACCGTGACATCGGGCGATGAAAAAGGCGTCATCTCATGGGCGATAAAGACAATGGGACCTGTTTCGGCCATAGCCTCTCTATGCTGCGCATCGCGCTGGGCCTTGAAAAGTGCATAAGAATATTTAGGCTGACGAAAGGCATCCATGATACCCCCGTAGAAAGGATCGGGATGATAGCCCCGCTGGTGATCGAAGGAGTGCCACAAGGCGCCTCCCACATGCTGACGCGTGGTACGATGCAGGGCATCAAAACAGGTATAGGTATAATCCGGTTTGGCATAATGATTGGCCTGAATCAGCATGGCCTGCTCGCCCCAGCTCTTGTTTACCCGGCTGGGTGAGTTATGCGAATTCCAGTCATCCACATTATCGCCCCACTCACGAGTGTAATAGGTCTTATTGGGGTCGATGTGCTCCAGTGCCCAATTTTTATCGCCGGTTGGCGGGTGACCAAATAATATATCGAAGTGCTCATTGCCCCGTGCCTCAGCATCACAGGCACAATAGCACCCCGGATAAGGATACTCCTCTTCCACAATGGCACGCGTATTTTTGGCAAAATCATCGGGGTACCAGGTCTCGTTAAGTATCGGCTCCCACAGCCAGATGGAAGCCCGGTTACGATCGCGGCGCACCATGTTGCGAATATCTTGAAAAACACGTTTTTCGAAGATAGGATCATCGTTCCAGAACTGCCATCCCGGTGTGTTCACAATCACAAATAAGCCCAGTTCATCGCAGGCATCCATAAAAGCCGGATCCTGCGGATAGTGAGCGTTACGAATGACCTTAAGCCCCACGTCGCGCAGTTTCTTGGCATCGCGCCAATGCAAGCTGTTAGGCAGGGCATTGCCCAGCACGGCAAAATCCTGGTGACGGTTGGCGCCCATGATGGGCTGTGGGTAGGGTTTTCCGTTGAGCCAGAAGCCGTCCTGCCCTTTGAAGGCTATGCTACGAATACCCACACGCTGCCGGTAACCGTCGATCACTTTCCCTGCTGCATCTTTCACACGCACCTGCAAGTTATACAGGTAAGGTGTTTCGGGCGACCACAAATGCGGCTGCTGCACCTTTATTATCCGGCTATTGTGTCGGGCTTTGCCACCCCGCACAGCGATGGCTTCCAATGAACGCGACACCACATCACCCTGCTTATCCACAAGGGTATATTCAAGGCTTCCTTTGAAAGACTTCTTTAGTTCGTTGCGCAAGTGAGCTTTTACATGAATCTCGGCCGACTGCTCACTTACTTTATCAAAGGCCACCAATAAGCCACCGCCGGCAGTCTGATCTTCGTAGTTAGGATCGGTCAGGTAGGTATGGTTATGCGCCACCAGCCAGCAATCGCGGTAAATGCCTCCAAAATAAGCAAAATCAAGGGTCTCCTGCTGCTTTCCCGGTGGGTAAAGCGGGTCGTTACTATTATCGGCCAATACGGCCACCACATTATCGCCTTCCCAGTTGATGTGGGGTGTAACATCAGCGATTACCGGCAAAAAACCTCCGAAATGAGCTGCTACCTGATGACCATTGATCCACACCTTTGATTTGCCCATAATGGCCTCGAAGTGAAGGAACAACTTCTTGCCTTTGAGCAGTGGGTCGGGCGTAAAATGCTTGCGGTACCATACCTCCCCCTGATAATTAACACATCCACTGGCCTCGGTAGGCAAATATTCTATGCCATGAGGCAAGGCCACCACGGGCCATTGTGTATCGTCAAAGTCCTCCTGATAAGCATGAAGGCTGGCACCTTTAAAAAAGCGCCAGCCTACATTCATGGAGTACACATCACGGCCGCTATCATCCAACTGAAAGAAACCGGCCGTGGAAAATTCGGGTATGTCTTTGCCCTGTGCGCTGATAGCAGCCCAAAACAGGAGCAGTACAATCATTAACCTGTGTAACATCCTAATTGATTTTTTCTAACTATTTGTATTGATATACATTATATGCTTTTGAGGTACCTTTAATGCGCAGCACAACAACCCCGTGTGCAGGCACATCGAAGCAAAGACTCTCGTCATTCATCGACTCTGAGGTTTGCTTGGCCCATAAATCGCGATACGTATAACCTTTGTCAGCTTCAATACCCACAGCCTCCAGATCGAAGGTCATAGACTGCTCTGACTGTGTGCGGTTAAGCAAGGCCACAGCCACCTCTCCACTCATGGTTGATCCCAGCGGCTTACCCCACACTTCCAGCTCACCCTGATCGATCAAACGACGTGCCTGATAGCATAAAGGATCCTGGTTGAGGGCAATCACCTCTTTATTGGTTAATATCTCCAGGGTTTCTTTCGACATAGTGCTTAGATCATTACCGGCCATCAAAGGTGAGTTCATCATGCTCCACATCGAAAAGTGCGCCTTGTCTTCTTCATAAGTCATACCACGACCTACCTGCAACATATCCATATCGTTGAAATGACCCGGCGAGGCATGCTTCCACAGATCGGCATTCAGGTCGATGATGTGAAGAATAGAGTGAAACTCGTTATGTATATCACCCGATATACGCCACGAATCGGCAATAGCAGTGGCCCATATACCTGGAAATTCCCAGCGACAAATGTTGTAAATCGTACCTGGTTTAATTTCTTTGATGAGGGTGGCAATTTCGGTGTAACGTGTTTCCTCATCAAGGCCTAACCAATCGCCACCGCACCAATCTACTTTAAGGAAGTCATAACCCCAGTCTTTCAACATGAGAGTAAGATCCTGACGATCGTGACCATAAAGTCCCATGCCCACACCAATGGTATCTTTGTCCCAGTAGGAAGCACAAGTGTTGATACCCGCGTCCGAGTAAATACCGGCCTTCAGACCTTTGCTATGGATATAATCGGCAACTACCTTCATGCCATTGGGGAAACGCGTGGGATGCGGGATGATATTACCCAACGAATCGCGTCCGCCAAAAAATCCATCGTCGATATTCACAAAATTATAACCTGCATCCTTAAGGCCGCTGGTGACCATGGCATCGGCCTGCTTTTTAATGATATCTTCCGATATATTCACCCGGTACTGATTCCAGCTGGCCCACCCCATTAAAGGCGTCAGCTGCTTCTGTGCTGATTGATCCACTGCTTCCTGCGCGGGTTTCTGACAACATCCGGTTGCCAAAAACAGGGCTGCAGCCCAAACAAATAGTTGTTTCATTTTTATTATTTATTGAATATTAATTTCATCTTCCCCAGCTGAGAACCAGGCTCATTGAAAGCATACTTGATGCGATATAGTTTTTACCTGCTCAGCATTTTTAAAAAAGTACAATTTACTTTTATTCCTCTAAAAAAGCACTTTTTTTCCGAACACACACGTATTTTAGAAAATTTCTGACCTGCTATTCGGCATATTCACGTTTCTCAACAAAGAGCATTCCACGAGGCTGTCGACGCCAAAAACAAATACGCTTATCAGCCATTGGATACTAAGACTTCTCAATTCTGATAAATAATGCCTCGTTCTCCCCATTAACATTTATAGTTAAAGACTTAGCATCATACTTATCTTTTCAGAACGAATTACCTTTCCACCCTGGCAGATGCTTACCTTGTATCTTCCTTTATGAACGGCCCTTAACTTAAGCGAAAGCCTGCCCTTCTTCAGATTAGCAGCCTCCGGATTGATTTGGGGGAAATAAACCATCGCCAGGGTTGCGCCTCCGTCCACATTCAAGTGACTGATTTTACATGCTTCTGCCGCACTCGTTAAGTAAACTGATCCCGGCCCGGGCAATCCTTCGTAAATTATATCTTCATTAAGCCGTATATTCTCAAACATTGTGCTCATGAGCAATCGGGCTCCTGAAGTATCGGCCAACTCTTTGCGTACCTCGCCATAACAATAAACACCAAAGCCCTGTCCACCGCGCTCCAGCGTATGCATCACAAAATTGGTGTAATCACGGGCACTGTTAAAACGTCCAATACCAATTTCGGAGGGTATTAAAAGCGGCAGCTGATAGTTATAGCGCCCGAGATTATAATGTTGATCCAGGCCATCGAAAGCCTGATAACCCCATTGCTTATAGAACATGGTACCAATGGCATCCAGATTACCATCGCCATAAGTGGCTGCACTGGTACCGGTCATACTTACCCTTTCTACATCGCCGGCTTCTGCCTGTCCGGCATCCAGGTTAAAAGACAATATTTTATAGGGGTCGCCTTCGTGATAGGCCGATGTAAATTGCTGCCACCACCAATTCATAGCTTCCCGTTTAAAGAGTGCATAATCACTTTTATTGGTTTTAAGCTTCCAATCCTCATACAAGGCTGCTGTTACCGGATTATGATCACTCTCATCTAAAAAACTAAAACCTTCCTCGTTTCCAATTTGTACGCCAATGAGCGTTTTGCTATGTCGATAATGCACTGCAAGACGATACAGCATGCGGCGGATACGGTAAAATACTTCGGGATGGCCGTAAACATGCAAGGGTCGAATACCGTCTTTTTTTACCACATCCTCTATGGTGTTAAACACCATTCCCTTACGTTTGGGCCATTGCATAGCGTAGTTTTTACCATCTCTATCATCCAAATGAAAGGTCCATGCCGTTTCAGGATTATGCGAAGGAACTCCGTTAAACTGAGCATGTAAGAAGAGAATCCACTTCAGTTTAAGACCCTGGCGCTGTGCGGCCTGCTCAATTGAATCGGCAAAGGTAAAATCAAATACATTATCGGATTTTTCTATGTCTTCCCAATGTAACATTACATAAGCCGTATTGGCACCCATGGCGCGCATGTCGTCAAATACTACATCATAGTCAGTGTTCGGATCATAGCGGGTATCCCAATAACCGGTTTCAATGGCCTTAATAAAAAACGGCTCCATCTTGCCCTTTTCGCGCGTCATCAATGCTACTTTACGGTTAGGCAAGCGTACGAGGGCACTATGCGCGTCCACGCTATCCCTATGTTCATAATCGGTGATAAGGGCCGATAAAGGCGCTCGTGCCTCCATAAATTGCGGCACCTCGCTTAGCTGAGCATTAAGCGGAAGCGCTAAGGAGAGCAGTAAATATATTCTTACAAAAATTTTCATAGTCCAACAATTAGTTAAATTAAAAAGGGGGAGAACAATCGATTGCTCTCCCCCTTGGCTATTTCGTTAATTAACTATTATGCTTTCAAATTGAGCCTCTTAGTTAATATCAATCGGTCCCTGATCGGCAACTGTTGGCCATCCCGGATTCTGATAGATCACAGAAGTACTTGGATCTGCAGGATCCTCAGCCGTATTACGGAAGTGTACAATGGATATTGGGTTCAGGTAATGAGCCGCAGTCCAGTTGTAACCTACACCATACATCAGGTTGGCTGATTTATTGATGATTTCGTAAGGACGCAGATAAGTGCTTCTTTCGGGAGATGACACATTAGCCACATCGCTACCATCAGCTACTAATTTATCGTAACCTTCATGAATACCTGACTCCCACAAGTTAAATCCTTCGGGCATCCAGTTCTGCACCTGGTCAAGAGCACGCCAGCGCTTCAGATCATCCATACGCAGACCTTCCTGCATAAATTCTACACGACGCTCGCGACGGATGTTGTACATCAAGGCTGATACTTGTTGACCTGCCGAGTAAACTGCCCAATCGCTCTCCTGATTCAAGTCGGTTGCTCCCACAGTTGTTTCATAAGATGCATCAATACCGGCACGTTCGCGAATAGTGTTCCAGTAAGCAGCAGCCTTACCATCAATGCTGTTACCACCGTTTTCAATACATGATGCCTCAATGTAGTTCAGATAGGCTTCAGCAGCTCTGAAAATAGGAGATCCTTCTGAGTTCTCATTCCAGTCGCGACTCCAGTTATTTGAAAGACCTTTACGCAGCTGATAACCGGTAACAGCACGTGTCTCTTCCTTATCAATAATATTAGGTAGCGTAGACAGCGTATCCACGAAATCAACCTGTCCTTCGGTTAGCACCTCGTTGGGTGTCATCATGAACATTTGCAGACGCTCGTCACGGCTATCACGCACATTCTCCAAAGAAGTATCGCCTGCATAGCCACTACCCGCAGCATAGATAGGCAGACCATTCTCCATCACAAAAGTCTCCACAAACTGACGCGAGAAACCGGAGTTACCTCCACGGCGCAAGTAAAAAGTACTTGAATGAATAATATTCATATTCACATCGTAATCTCTCCAAAAAAGGATTTCTGAATAAGTTTCCATGTCATCGGCACCAAATTGAGCGAAATACTCGTTGCTCATCTTTTCAGCTCCATCGGCCCACACATGGTCGTTAACCGCCAACAGATCCTGATCAGCTACTTCAGCAGCAGCAGTCTTACACTCGCTTAGGAAGAAAGCAATTTCGGCACTTGCATTGTACTCTACCTGTCCACCAGGATAACCGGGGCCATTAGGAACAAATGCAGTATTAGCATGATAAGTTTCCCAGCTGGCCTCGTAAAGTGCTACACGCGACTTCAGCAACAAGGCAGCGTTACGTGTAATACGATTCTTACCACCTTCAGGCTTATCTTTCAGCAGTTCAAGAGCTTCGTCCAGGTCCTCCAGAATAAAGCGGGCTACTAAATGGCGCGGTGCACGCTTACTGGCTTCAGCCAATGGTCCCTGCTGATCAGGAAGTGTAGTTTTGATAATTGGGAAATCACCCAAAGCCTTTAACTTACCAAAGTAATTCCAGGCACGCAGGAAAAATACCTCGCCAATATAGTGCTCTACCATTTGCTGGTTACCTGTTAGAGTACCGGCCTCAAAACGGGGCAACACAGTTTCCAAAAAGTAGTTACACTGATAGATATCGCCAAAATACCATGGATCTCTCGAATCATCATTATAATGGTCGGGCACCTTCCACTCACCCGGTATCCAGCGTGTGCTGTACGATGAAGTAACCTGGTTATCGGTATGGTTATCGCCTGCCCAAATTCCTAATCCAGCACCTGCGTGGGTTGTGAAGTTATAGCGTTTTAAAGCATAGGCTCCCAAATCGGCGTCAGTCCTCAGATAAGTATCTGGGGTTACCTGATCAATGGGCTCCCGGTCAAGAAAGTCGTTACAGGATGACATTAGCACCACAGTAACAAGTGACAGTAATGTATATTTATTGAATAATTTCATTTTCTTTTCGATTAAAAATTAACACTTAAACCTGTTGAAATCACTCGGGTTAACGGATATGAACCTGACCCGGTATCATTGAGTCCAAGTCCCAATGTCTCAGGCTCGATACCATCAGGTAAACCGGTTACGGTGAATAAGTTGTCGGCAGAGAAAAAGATTCTCAGTTTTGAAATACCTACTTTTTCCGACAGGTTGGTGAATGTATAACCTAACTGTAAGTTCTTCAAACGCAGGTAAGCAGCGTTTTCAATGAAGCGTGTTTGTATCTGACGGTTTTTACTGGAACCGGTAAGGCGCGGGAAATAGGCGTCCTGGTTGGCACCCATCCACTCAGCATCGGCCGGACGATAGAAGTCCATATTACTTGTAAAAGCTGCTGAGTTCCAAAGACCTCCTGCATTACCCCAGTACACGAGATTACTGGTACTAAATGCCCAGTCGCGCTTGGCCACACCCTGGAAGAATAAACGCATATCAAAACCTTTCCAGGCAGCGTCCAGATCCACACCAAACTTAAAGCGTGGTGTTCTGTTACCTAGCAGGCTCAAGTCACCCTTATCATTGATCGTGGCACCTTGTGAGATTCTTCCGTCATTATTGATGTCGGCATACATGATGTCACCTTCACCCCAGTTTGAACTCGGCCCTATGGCGTTTTGGCCACCCGCGGGCAAAGAATTGTTGTGCTGTTCCATCTCCTCCTGCGACTGTGCAATACCAATAGTCGTTAAGCCCCAGATTTCGCCCAGGTACTGTCCTTCGCGCAAGGTTGAGAAAGAACCACTCTTGTTGGGGTACTTTAATACTTTCTGACGGTCATCAGATAGTAACACACGCGCTCCGTAGCTAACGTTACCAATAACATCTCTCCATCCCATATCCAGCTCAAAACCGGCGGATTGCATATCTGTATTATTCATCTTTGGCACATCCGTACCCAGTGTTGCAGGCAACTCAGGTGCAGGACCTACCATGTCGATGGTTTTACGCACAAAATAATCGAAGGCAACGGTAAATCGGTTGCGAAACATACCTAAATCCAGACCTACGTTCCACGACTGCATGGTTTCCCATCCCAGGTTGGCAGAAATAAGACTCGGTGCGCTCGCTCCGTTCTGACGCTCACCACCAATCAACCAAGTGTTCTGAGGTTTATCTGAAGATGGGTAGACATTCATCAACTGAATATAAGGATACAGGTTTACTGTATTTTGGTTACCCAGTTCACCCCATGAACCACGCACCTTCAGGGTATTAATGATGTCGGTATAATCCTGGAAGAACTCTTCACGAGCCACGTTCCAACCGGCTGATAATGAAGGGAACCAGTTCCATCGTGAGTCACGACCGAAACGTGAAGTACCATCATAACGCAGGTTCACCTCCAACAGGTAACGCTCGGCATAGTTATAGTTAATACGTCCGAAGAATCCGGCGGTAGCCCAGTGATTAGCATTACCATTGGCCAATTCTGTACCCATGGCGGTATTAATGCTAGGTACCTGCTCGGTAATTAAATCTTCTTTAGTAGCGCCTACGCGTCTCCACTGATTCAGTTCACTCTGGAAACCTACCATACCTTTGAAAGTATGATAATCAACGGCTTTAGTATACTCCGAGTAAATGTTAGTATTGAAGAAGTTGGTGCGTCCGGCGTTGTTTTCAATGCTGTTTTTCTCAACAACATCGTAATATACGTTACCATCCACATTGTACTTAGGTACTTTGTTACGCTGGTTTTCCTGGAAGCTGTTGATGGTTTTATAGTTCACCTCAGCAAAGGTTTTCCAGTCTTTTACAGGCTCAATCACAAATTGAAGCTGCTGTGTTACCCAATCGGTCTGACCCACATTATTACCACCTACCATCAACTGTTTCGTCAACTCGGTTTGCAGGTTACCGTTAGGATCGTACAAGGCTTGTGTAGGCCAGCGACGCATGGTGTTGTAATAGAACAAATCGTTGTTAAGCATGTAAGGCTGATCCAGATCTTTACGCATAAAACGCATGCTGTAGTTAGCCTTTAACCAAGGAGCAATCTCAGTATTTAACTTTGCTGAGAAAGTGCTGCGTTGCATACCTTCATCGCCATAACGAACAATACCGTTCTGATCCATAAAGTTAGCCGAAAGGTAATACTGTGTTTTTTCAGTACCGCCATTCAAACTTAGTGAGTGCTCCTGCGAAAATCCTGTTCCGCCAAATATCTCATCCAGCCAGTCGTTGTTAGAGTTACCAACCCACCACCAAATACTTGGTGTGTTCTTGTCAGGAATCGTAGTTGTATTAATCACACCATTCTGATAGTCCTGAATACGCTGTAGATCTTCCTCGGTAAAGAAGCCACCCTGACCGTCGTTGGCACTAATCTGGTTTAGGAATTTAGCATAAGTGTATGAATCCGCCATTTCAGGCATATTCACTGCCTTCGACCAACGGAAGTTATTGTTATAGTTTACATTCAGCGAACCACTGGTTCCTTTTTTGGTCGTGATTAAAACCACACCGAAAGGAGCACGCGATCCGTAAATAGATGAAGCTGCCGCATCCTTCAATACCGAAATACTTTCAATATCGTTGGGGTTCAGCATGTTCATATCTCCTTCCACGCCGTCGATTAACACCAGCGGTGAAGCATTGGATACATTACTATCCAGGGTACCTGTACCACGGATATTAATATTCATGGAGCTACCAACTTTACCACCCTGGTTACCATAGCTAAAGTTCATACCGGGAACAATTCCCTGCAACGCTTGTGTTACATCGGCTACCGGACGTGATGATAGTTCCTCAGAGGTAACATTAGCAACCGAACCGGTTACGTTTACCTTCTTCTGGCTACCGAAAGCAACCACTACCACTTCGTCAAGTCCTGTTGTTTCCTCCACAAGTGTTACATCAATCACATTGCGGCCGGCCACTTGCACTTCCTGCGTAGTAAAACCAATGAACGAGAACGTTAAGGCGGCATCAGCAGAACTCACCTCAATAGTGTATGAACCATCGAAACCTGAGATAACACCCCGTGTTGGGTTTATTTTTTCAAAAATGTTAACTCCGGGTAATGGTTCTCCGGTATGGTCTTTTACAAAACCTTTTACCACCACTTGCTCTTGCTGTGCCTGACGCTGTGCAGTAACAGTCTCCGCTTTGTCAACAATAACATAGTAGTTCTCGATTACCTTATAGGTTAAATCATTGCCAAGCACCTGAGATAAAACAGCTTCCACTGTAGCATCATCAGCATTAACCGATACAATTTGTTCAGGATTCAATTGCGAGTTGCTAAATGCAAAACGACAGTCTGCCTTGTTTTCCAACTGAGTAAACAAGTCCTGAATAGAAATGGCACTTTTTTGAATGGTCACGCGCTTGCCTTGCGAAAAGCCGGCGGCCGAAATTGCCATAGACCCACAAATGAGAAATACGCTTAATAATTTCATCACACGAAAAATTTTTCCAGAACGAGAAATGCTATGCAAACCCCGATCAATTGGTACTTTTTTCATAAATTTGCTTTTACTTGAATTAATAATTATTAGTTCACCATTAAAAGCGGATAATTGGCCAGAATTATCCGCTTTCTCTTTTTATTTATTATTGTTTAATAATCACTACTGTATCATTTGCCATTCGGTAATTCATATTAATCACCTCACTAGCTATATTGAGCAGATTGAATAATGTTTCTTCCTTTCTCAACTTTAAAGTCAGGCGTTCATTATTAAAATCCTTCGCATTATAATTCACTTTCACCCCATACCATTGCTCAATCTTTCTCGCAACAGCCTGTATGTCATCATTGTTAAACACTAACACTCCTTGTGTCCACGCAATATCGATGCCTGGTTGAAATGTTTTTTTGCTGAGCACGGATTTACCTTTTTTATAGATGATTGCTTCACCCGGCTGCAGCACCATCGACGACTTTAAATCATTAACTTCAATACTTCCTTCCACCAACATGGCTTCCGAGAAGTCTTCGTCCTCATGATTTCGCACCATAAACTCAGTACCCAAAGCCGTTATATAAAGAGAGTCGGCCTGCACTACAAAGGGCAACTCGGTATTTTTATTCACTTTAAAAAAAGCTTCGCCCTTTAGTTCAACTGATCTATTTTTATAGGCATAAGCAGTGTTATAAGAAAAGCTCGATGCTCCGTTGAGCAACACTTCTGTTCCATCGGGCAATGTAAAATGCACCCGATTCCCTTTCTCACTGCTTACAATCATATTTTGCGGCACCTCCGCATCGCTTTGTTTCAGCAACATCATAAAGGCGGCACCCAGCAATGGCAATAGCAATATCGCAGCTGCAAGCCGATAGGCACCCCACAGACGGCGCAGCACAGGTTTTTGCACTACTACAGACTCACTTGCACCTGATTCCTCCCATTTATCCTGAAGGTAACGATCCAGCTCGCTATTATCGCCCACCTGATCCAGCCAATCTTCCAGTTCGCTCAATTGCGGTTCTGACAGATAGCTTGAAGTGTAGCACTGCTTAATTTTTTCGTTGATATGTTCGTGATGCTTGCTCATCTATTGGGAATACGTTTATGGTTGGATAATCTATTACGCCAATTTTACATTTTTTTTACTTTTTCTTAACAGTCACCCGTAACACGCAGTATTACAGGATAATAAAAAACATAGAGGCTATAGTTTAATAATGCGTTGTAAAACCGATTAGTTGTTGATAACATAGGTCTATTTTCAAAAACCTTTCCTTA